>CASLVD010000025.1 GCA_949398305.1 uncultured Candidatus Melainabacteria bacterium
CCCGCCGATAATCCAAGACAAGGGTACTTCGTACTGTATTATGCTTTGATAATAACTATTTTATTTCAATGCTGAAATTCTGATTTCAAAAGTTGTTTGATTTTTTGTAGATTTTGTTAATTCTAATTCGGCATTTTGGTCTTGGAGGTATTTTTTACATATCGCAAGGCCAAGTCCGCAGCCGTTGTTTTTTGTTGTGTAACCTTGCGTAAAAATATCATTTTGTTTTTCTTTAGGAATAGGTTTTCCGTCGTTTGAAATTTTTATAATACCTATTCCGTTTTTTACTTCTGCTAAAATTTCTATTTTTCCGCGAATTTCAATTGCCTCAATTCCATTTTTGATAATGTTTACTAAAACTGCAAGGAATCTGTTTTCATCAACAAGAATATTGGTTGTGTTTTTTATGAATACATCAAATATAATTTCTTTATCAATTATGTAGGCTTTTGACATTTCAATGCCGCGTGAAATTATATTATGAAAATCTGCGACTTGTTCAGGGGTACTGTTTAATGATTTTAATTCTAATAAATTTGAACCTATTATTTGAACTGATTTTTGAATACATTCAAGCGCATTGTTAATTGATGCATTTTTGATTCCTGATTTCTCAAGGTTCTTTTTTATAATTTGAGAGTACATATCGCAAATTGATAAGTGATTTCTGATTTCATGTGATACACATCTTATTTGATTTTGAAGTTCGTCTTGTGAAATTTGTGTTGTCATTTATTTATGTAGTACTCCATTTTGTTTAATTTTAATTTACTCTTATCCCTACCAAAATAAAGGGTTCGGCTATGCAGCAGAACCCTTTTTATATATTTGTGTCAGATTTTTATACTGTTGTCATAGCTGAAGTTTTGTTTGTTTTGAAGCCATGGCTTAATGCGTATAAAACTGCGTTAGTTCTGTCATTAACCTGTAATTTTTGGAAAATGTTATTTACGTGAGTCTTAACAGTAGTTTCTGATATAATCAGCTTTCCTGCAATACTCTTGTAGTTAATACCTTCGGTTAAAAGTTCAAGAACTTCATTTTCGCGTGATGTTAAACTGTTTAACAGATTTTCGCCTTCTGCTGCTTTTGTTTCTTCTTTGGCTGTTGTTTGGAAGTATTCGAAAAATCTTGTAGATAAAACGGCAGGAAGATAAATTTTACCGGATGCAACTTCTTCTATTGCGTTGATTAATTTAACAGATGCCATAGTTTTTAAAACATATCCTCTTGCACCTAATTTCATAGCTCTATAAATTAAATCTGAATCGTCGTAGCCGCTTAATGCAATGATTTTTGTTGAAAGATTTAATTTTGTAATTGCTTGGATAGTTTGTAAACCGTCTTTTTCAGGCATATTGATATCCATTAAAACGATATCCGGATGATATTTTTTAACTAAATTGATACCAAGGTTTGCGCTTGTTGTAGTTCCTACAATATCATAGCTGCTTTCAAGATTAATAAGCTCTTTGATTCCTCTTAAGTGATTAGCGTTATCATCAATAAGTAGCACTCTCAATTTTTTGTTAAAATCTCTCATCATTTATTCCCTCGTTTTTTAGTTGCTCTCTACACTTAACATACTAATCTTTTTAGAGGGTTTTTAAATCCATGTACTGATTGATTATTATTTGTAAGAAGATTGAGGATTGACATCCATCTATAGATTTAGAAATTCTCTCAATCATGCTCTAAATCATGCTTTGACCGCATGGTTGATTTAGGGGCTAATGTATATTAGATAATTTTTTAATTCATATTAATGGTTTAGTACTATTATATGAATTGATTATTTTAGCAATATATTATCAATAAGCCTTACGCCGCCTACTTTACAAGCTATAAACACACGTGTTGTGTCGTTTGCGGTTGAAACTTCTTCTAAATCTTTTTCGTTCATAAATTCTAAGTATTCAAGATCGTGGTGCTCGTCTAAGAATTGATAGGCTGTTTCTTTTAGGGCTTCAACATTTGTAATTCCTTTTTTGTAGCAGTTTTTGATATTGTTTAAAATTTTAGACAGTACAAGTGCGTGAATTTTATCTTCTTCTGATAAATATTTATTACGAGAACTCATTGCAAGTCCTGAATCTTCTCTGATAATCGGGCAAGGTATGATTTCAACAGGAATATTCAGGTCATTAACCATTTTTTTAATAATAATAAGCTGTTGAGCGTCCTTTTCACCAAAAAATGCGAAATCAGGCTGAACAATATTAAATAATTTATTAACTACTGTGCAAACTCCGTCAAAGTGTCCAACGCGGGATTTGCCGCATAATTTATTTACATAGAAAAACGGCGGAATTACATAAGTTAGAAAATCATTTGTTCTCATTTGATTGTCTCCGTACATTTCAGAAGGAGATGGTGCGAAAACAATATTAACACCGGCATCATCACAAAGTTTTGTATCAGCTTCAAGTGTTCTCGGATATTTATCTAAATCTTCGCCGGGACAAAATTGAATAGGGTTTACGAAAACTGAAACTACAACTTTGTCGCATTTTTCTACTGCTTTTTTTATAAGGCTTAGGTGACCGTTATGCAGAGCTCCCATTGTAGGTACCAGCCCAACACTTAGTCCTTCTTTTTTCCATTGTTTAACTTGTTTTCTTACTTCGGCTATTGTGTGAATTAACATTTTTCTCTCCTTTAAGGGTTAAAAAATTTCCTCATCTGATGGAAATTTCCCTGATTTTACATCTTCGTTAAATTGTTTAGCGCAATCTAATATTAAATTTTTCATATCTGCATATTTTCTTGCAAATTTAGGTTTGAAGTCTGAAAACTTACCGAAAATATCATCGCTTACAAGAACCTGAGCATTGCAATATTTACCGGCACCGCAGGAAATTGTCGGAACTTTAAGGTTTTCGGTAATATATTTTGCGCTGTCTTGCGGAACCATTTCTAATACAATTGAAAATACTCCGGCTTTTTCAAGCTGTTTTGCCTGTTTTAAAATTTCTTCTGCTGCTTCTTGAGTTTTTCCCTGGATTCTGTATCCGCCAAGGGTATTTAAAAATTGCGGAGTGAATCCTAAATGCCCCATAACAGGGATTCCTGAATCTACAAGACGTTTGATTACGTCTAAAATATAATCACTGTAACCTTCAATTTTAACACCGTTGGCACCGAGTTTAATCATATTACCGCAATTTTTCACAGCTGTCGGGATATCTGTGTGGTAGCTTAAAAACGGCATATCTGTAATTACCATTGCGTTTTTCACACCTTTTGCCACAGCGCGGGTAAATATTGACATTTCGTCAACACCGACAGAATTTGTAGTTTCGTATCCTAAAGCTACCATAGCAAGGCTGTCGCCGATTAAGATAATATCAATTCCTGCTTCATCGAGGTATTTGGCAGTAGAGTAATCGTAAGCTGTTAATACTGAGAATTTTTCGTTTGATTCTTTATATTTTTGTATCGTTCTTACTGTAACTTTTGCCATAGTGTAAAACCTTTCTTATCTTAGCCCCCAGAAATTGCGTTGTCTTTTCTGTTGTCTTCTGAACCAGTAATATACGGCTCTTGCAACTCTGTTAGAACTGTGGCGTACAAGTCCTTCTTTGCTGTCTTCAATAAGTTTTTTAGCAAATATTTTAACGCCTAATTTTTTAACTTCTGCTATATCCAGTTTAACAGGATATGAACCTGATTTCTGGTATTTATCGGCAAGTTTATCAGGTAAATAATCATTTACAAGCACTGCATCGACAATTTTGTTTGAACCGGCATGTTCGATCAGGGCTTTTAAGTGGTCAGAAACTTTGTAATTATCAGTTTCGCCCGGTTGAGTCATAATATTACATACATATATTTTCTTAGCTTTTGATTTAGCGATTTCTTTCGCGATTTCTTTTATTAAAAGGTTTGGTATAACACTTGTATAAAGACTTCCAGGCCCAAGGATTATAAGTTCTGCGTTTCTTATCGCTTCAATTACTTCCGGTAAAGCTTTGCAATTAGCAGGCTGTGTGAAAAGTTTTTTAATTTTCCCGTGAGCTTCCGGAATCATAGATTCGCCGTGAATAATTCTGCCATCTTCCATTTCAGCTGCAAGTTTCATATCATCTAAAGTTGCAGGAAGAACGCGTCCTCTGATTGATAATACGTTAGAAGATTCTTTTACTGCTGTAACCATGCTTCCTGTGATTTCACAAAGCGCTGTCAGGAAAAGGTTTCCGAAACTGTGCCCTTCAAGACCTTCGCCGTTATTGAATCTGTATTTGAAAAGTTTATTAACCAAATCTTCATCATCGGCTAATGCAGTAATACAGTGTCTGATATCACCCGGCGGCAGGATTCCCATTTCTTCTCTTAATCTTCCTGAGCTTCCGCCGTCATCGCCGACAGATACGATTGCAGTTAAGTTATTTGTAATATTTTTTACTCCGCTTAAAAGCATTGATAAACCTGTACCGCCGCCTACTGCAACTATTCTTGGTCCGCGGTTAAGTTTACGTCTTCTGTATAAGTTTTCAAGCAATACGTCATTATTTCTGTCTTCTTCAAGGTCAAGTATAGAAAGGTTTGTTTTCTGCCAGCCTTTAAAAAATATAGCTGCGCCGAACATTACTATCCCGAAAGCAAGCCATTCTGTTGAAATTTTTGTTGCAATTTTACTGATAAACTGCATTGTATTATATATTGGCTGCAAATCAACAAGAATAAGGATTCCGATAGTCATTAAAACAGTTCCCGCAAAAATAAGTGCGAACCATCTTTTAACCTGTAATCCCGGGATTAACCACCCTGCTTGTTTTGGCATTTTTATTTTCTTAATCATACATATTCCTTTTAATAAATAATTTAAAACCTTAGCCTACCCAGCCGGAGGTTTGGGCGTTTTTGTAGTTGTACGGTAACGGTTCAACTATTTCGCGTGCCTGGATTATTAATTCTTTTGCATTTGCAAGTTTGTTTGAAAAGTGGATGGAATCTGCTCTAACGACAGTTTTTCCGCCAACGTTATTTGATACAAAAGAATTTTGAAGTAAATCTTTTAGCCTTTGAATAGAAATTGCTGTGTTTTCTAAATCTCTTGCAGAAAAGACAATATTTCCGTTTTCGTCATAAATTTTTTCTAAGTGAACTTCATGAGCAACTTGGATATTTTCTTCTTCGCCGATTGTTGCAAGGTTTTCGCCTGTTGCACCGTAGTATACAAGCCAATTAGAACATTTTTTAATTGCTTTTGCAATTGTTCTTGAAAACTCTAAATCTTCAGCTGCCTGACGATACATTGCACCGTGCGGTCTTACGTGTTCGATTTCCATATTGTAAGCTTTTGCAAATGTCATTAAAGCTCCGACCTGATACATTACAAGAGCTTCCAATTCATCAGAATCAAGCTCCATCTGACGGTAGCCAAATCCCTGAATATCATCAAAACCGATGTGTGCACCGATTACTATATTTTTTTCTTTAGCTTGTAGCAAAGCTTCTTTGATTGTCAAAGGATCGCCGGCATGAAATCCGCATGAAATATTTACAGAACTTACATAATCAAGAAGTCTTGATTCTGAACTATTTTTATATATCCCGAAACTTTGAGCTAAATCGCAGTTAAAATCTATATTTTTGATTGATTTTCTTTCTAAAACATTTTGCATAATTTTTAAATCTCATTAACTAATATATCCTTAATTATTATACACGGTAAAGAATTAATAGCTATTTCTTTACATAATTTTAATGAGATTTTTTCAATTACTTTTTAGGTATTACAGGCAGCTTGAAGCCTTGTCTTTGTGCTTTGACAGTGCAAGCTGTTCCGCAGTAGGGGGTGCTGTCGGTACAATTTTTACTGCAATTTGTATCCACTGCGTTTTTTGTCATGTGATAGCCGCCCGGAAGAAGTTCGTTTTCATAAAATTGGAGAGCAAATATGTCTTCGCCTACGACATTTGGCTGTTTATCTCCATTGACGTCTACTAAAATCCCGATGGTTATACCTTTGGATTTTACTCCGAACCTAAAGTCTCCGAAATCGTCCATACAAACATAACTTCCGTTATATAGAACAAATGAGATTGTGACACCTCCGCATCCTGTTTTAGAGCTTGTATAGGTCTTACCGGCGGAAGTCTTAACGTTGTTGTTCCAGCATCCTGCTTTATCATAACAAACGCTTGTTGTTTTTATGTATGGCAGAAAATATGTATTAAACCATTCTTTCATTTCATCCATATTATTCCCGACTGCAATACTGCCCATTGCTCCTTCTTCATTTGCCATCTTCATCATTTGCTGCAGAATCGAATAATCTTCTTTTAATATTGCGCTTTCTCTGTCGTTTTTTAATTTTGTCATAAGTGTCGGGATAGTCATGGCAGCAACTATGCCGATAATACCTATTGTAATCAGTGTTTCCGCAAGTGTAAATCCGGCTTTTTTGAAGTTATTCATTTGTTATCTCCTGTATCAGTCATGTATATTATAATATACAGTATTGTATATGTAAATATCATTTATTGAATATTATAATACTCTATTATAAAGAAATGGATTATGATGAATTTAACAGTAAATTTGGAACAAAATTAAAATATTACAGATTGTTAAATGGGCTTACGCAGGAAGATTTATCTGAAAAACTCGATGTGGATGCTCATTATATAAGTGATATTGAACGCGGAACACGTAATATTACTATGAAAACCTTCCATAAAATAGCTGTTGCATTAGGTGTTGAACCTTATAAATTGTTTTATTTTGACTAAATTTATTATTTAATATATGATTGATTAAAAAGCGGGAGAGGGGATTTTTATGGAAGGTAATAATAAACCGGTTGTCAATTTGATATCAAAACCGGAAAATATGTTGAAAACAATTTATACAGCATGCAGAACTTGTTACAGTGCGGATTATCCGATAAATATTTATGAAAGCACTGATGATGAAGCAAAAATGCTTAAGCTTATTGAACGTGTTGTAGGTTCAGGACATTATTCAACAATTGAACATATCCAGGTAAGTTTTGCGATATCAAATGTTTCAAGAGCATGCACCCATCAGCTTGTAAGACACCGTCATATGTCTTTTTCTCAGAAATCTCAGCGTTATGTGAAAGAAAAAGGACAGTTTGATTATATTATTCCGCCGACTATTGAAAAAAATCCCGAACTGAAAGAAAAATTTGTTGAGTTTATGGGCAAAATTTCTCAGCAGTATCAGGAATTTGTCGAGGCGGGAATTCCGGCAGAGGATGCACGTTTTGTTATGCCTAATGCTGCAGCAAGTTCGCTTGTTGCAAGTTTGAATCTGCGTGAAATGATTCACCTTGCAAATTTAAGACTTTGCACACGTGCTCAGTATGAAATCAGATGTTTGGTTAAAGGGATGTGTGATGCACTTATTGCCGAAGAACCTTGGTTAAAAGATTATCTTGTACCAAAATGTGAAAAATTAGGTTTTTGTGATGAAGATAAATCCTGCGGACGTAAAATTACAAAAGCTCAATTATTTGAGGGTGAGTAGTTGAAGGCTTTAATCCAGCGAGTAAAACGGGCATCTGTTACAATTGACGGAGAATTGTATTCAAAAATCGGCGCAGGTATGCTTGTGCTTCTCGGGGTTGAAAAAGGGGACGGAAAAGAAAACGCAGATAAGCTTGTTCAAAAACTTGTCAATTTGCGTATTTATGAAGATGAAAACGGTAAAATGAACCGCTCTTTGGTTGATATGAAGGGTGAAATGCTTATTGTTTCTCAGTTTACTCTGTGCGGAGACTGTAAAAAAGGCACGCGACCTAGTTTTGATAAATCCGCTCCGCCTGAGATCGCAAATGAATTATATGAATATTTTATCTCTCAGGTTAAAGCTTTAAATATACCTTGCGCAACAGGAAAATTTGCCGCTATGATGGATGTTGAACTTATTAATGACGGCCCGGTTACCTTTATGATTGAAAAATAAATTATTAACACTTGCGAATATTTTGTTTTCATGTTAAAATATGACTATAAGTTATATTTTTTATTTGAAATCGATTTATATTGTGAGGAATGTTACCTTAAGTTATTTTTATTATGAGTTATTTTTTATTAATTAAGAGGCTTTTATTATGTATGTAAACAAGTGCATTAAATGCGGTCGTGAGTTTGAAACAAAAAACCCTAAAAGAGTCATTTGCCCGGATTGTTTATATCCGGATAAAAAAATGATGGTTAATTCATCAGAAGCTCCTGAAACTTCTGCTGCTGCAACCGAAGCTCAAGAACAGCCAAGAAACAGCTATTCGTCAGAAGGCAGACAGTTCTACAGCAGTTATTCAAGCGGCGGTGATGACAACCAAAGACCGTATAACAGACCTCAACGTCAATACAATAATCAGGGTGGTTACAATCGTGACAATCGTCAAGGCGGTTATAACAGAGATAATCGTCAGAATAATTACAACCGCGGCGGATACAATAATCAAGGCGGCTACAACCGTGATAACCGTCAGGGCGGATATAATCGCGGTGGTTATAATAACAATCGTCAAGGCGGTTACAACAGAGATAACAGACAAGGCGGATTCCAACAAAGAAGACCGCAAAATAACAGATTTAACAATAATAGAAGACCTAATAACAGAAACGCTGCTCCTAAACAATTGTTAGTAAGCAGAGAACAATTAGAACAAATTGAATTGTTGTATAAATTGATGCTTCCGTTGCCTAATCCTGATGCGCACGAAGTTATCGGTGAAAAAATTGGTCTGGAGCCAAGAAAAGTATTTTTCGGCATCAACCTTGTAAGACAAAAAATGATGCTTCCGAAATTACCGTTCCCGAAACGTAAGCTTGCAATTACTCCGGATCAGTTAAATGCAATTAAAATGCTTTATGAACCGTTATTGCCGCTTCCTCCAATCGGATGTCACAAAATTATTGCGGCTCAATTGAAAATGGATGAATGGAGAGTTCACGTAGGTATCGGTCTTGTTCGTGCTCAAATGGGTATGGAACGTTGGAACCAAGAACGCGAAGATGCTCCGGAAGAATTTAAAAAACAAAAATCCGAAGAAAAGAAAACAAAAGCTAAAAAGGCTGTAAAAGAAGAAGCACCTGAAGTTGCAGCAGAGGAAGAACCAAAGAAAAAAAGAGGCAGAAAACCTAAAGCTGTAGAGGAAACTACAACCGAAGAATAGTTATGGTTAAGTATGTTTCAGTTGGTAAAATTGTTAATTTTCACGGAATAAAAGGCGAAGCGAAAGTCGGCTGTTCGAAAAGCCAGCAGGATTTTTTCCTATCGCTTGATACTGTTTACTTGAAAAATAATAGCGAATATGTGCCGTTATATATAGAATCAGTCAGACCTAACAAAAACTTGATGATAGTTAAGTTTGAAGGTATTAATTCTATAAACGATATTTTAGAATATAAGGGTAATTTGCTTTTTGTGGATGAATCGGTTATAAGAGAAACTCTTGATGAAGATGAATTCTTAATTGATGAACTTGTCGGATTGGAAGTTTTTGATAATAATGATGGTAAAAAACTCGGGTTTGTCATCGGGGTTTCAAATAACGGAGCAAGTGATTTAATTTCGGTTAAAACCACTTCTAAAAAAATCTGCTTAATTCCTTTTGTCAGTGCAATTGTTCCTGTTGTTGATATTGAAAACAAAAAAATTATGATAAATAATTTGGAAGGGTTGTTGGAATGAGGTTTGATGTCTTAACGCTTTTTCCTGAATTTATAGAATCTTATTGTAATTTTAGTATTATGAAACGCGCAAAAGAAGGTGAAGTTTTCACTCTTAATACCGTTAATCCGCGTGATTTCACAGAAGATAAGCATAAAAAAGTGGATGATACCCCTTATGGAGGCGGCGCGGGAATGGTTTTGATGCCGCAGCCGTTTGTTGATGCGTATGACAGTGTTGAAAAACTTGAAAATTCTATTACTGTAATGCTTTCCCCTCAAGGAGAACCTTTAACGGAAAATCTGGTTCTTGATTTAGCTAAATATGATCAGATAATCATGCTTTGCGGACATTACGAAGGGTTTGATGAACGTATTCGTGAAATTATTAAGCCCAAAGAGCTTTCAATCGGGGATTTTGTTTTGACAGGCGGTGAGTTACCGGCACTTTGTCTGATTGATTCTGTAAGCCGTAAAATTGATGGAACTTTAGGGAAAATTGAATCAGCAGAAGATGACAGTTTTTCAAACGGGCTTTTAGAATATCCGCAGTATACAAGACCGCGTGATTTTCGCGGGTATAAAGTTCCTGAGGTTTTATTAAACGGCAACCACAAAGAAATAAATGAATTCCGAAATGCCGCTCAAATAGAGCGAACTAAACAAAGACGTCCGGATTTATACGAAAAATATCTAAAGGATTCTATTTAATATCTAATCCGTTACCCGGTACACCTATTCCGAAGAAATCTTTAACAACTTTGCCAAGTGCGTAAACTCCAAATGCTCCTGCACAGATTTTTGCGGATTTACCTTTTGCTAACAGTGCACCTAAGCCAAGTCCAAACGGTATTACGTGTGAAACAAGCATTGAAGTAAATCCTTTAACATAGCCTATTCCAAGATTAAAGAATCTTCTCCAGCCTTGATCAAGTTCCATTTCGTATGCCGCGTTTCTTATTCCGTCTTCGACTTTACTCATATTAGTTGTATACATTGAATTATTTAGATAATAACCTGCAGCTTTTGCATCTTTTTCACTTGCATAAAGATCAGCTTGAAGTTTTCCGATGTAATGAGCATCTGATGCCACAAGCCCAAGTGCAGCAAGACCTACACCTTTTGTAATGTATTTGCCTGCATTTCCTTTAAGTGCTTTTGATATACTGCCGAGTATCTTCATAATTATACCTTTTTACTTTCTTTTGGTTCTTCTTTTTTCTTTGGAGTATCTTTCACTTCAAATTCTTTTTCGACCTGTTTGCCTGACATTTTTAACAGAATATTGCTTGCGTCAACTGCATCTTGTCCGTATCCGTTGTTATTTTGCTGCATATTTTTTAATACATTTACGGTATAATCGTCACCTGTTACAATTCGTCCGTCAAGTGCAGATAGTGCGATTACTCTGATTTCTTCTGACGGGTCTTGAAGCATTTTGTTAACAAGTGCAGTTAGAGCTTTGTCGTCATGACGAGTGTCATCTTCTTCAAGTCTTGCGTAAACTTCTTTTGCCGCATTAAGTCTTACACCTTTATCCTGGCTGTTTAAATAGCTTTCAAGATTTTTGATATATTCATCTGTTAACTGAACGATTTTGCGTTTTTCTGTTTTCTTTTTGTTATCTTCTTTTTCTGCTGAATTTGTGGAAGTTGTTGTGTTATTAGTTGTGTTTGTATTTGTTGTATAAGTGTTGTTATTATTATCGCCTATTGTACCGCTGTTTGTTCCGTTGTTGACGTTATCACCGGTGTGCGGGTTGTTGCTTCCGTTGTTCGGGTGAAGCTTTCCATCAGCACCGACAGAACTTGTATAGTATCCGGAAGGATAACAAGGCGCATTCACATTATAAGTCGGAGCTTGAGCACCCGGAGTTGCTACAGACGGGTTAAATATCTGAATATTTACACCTGAAGCAGTAGCAGGAATCTGCATATTTTGATTTTGTGCAGGTTGATATTGGGGGTAAATTGTATTCTGCGGTGGAACATATCCTTGTGGAACACTTTGAACCTGCTGTGTAGTTGGTTGAGTGCAGCATGGAGTTTGCGCAGTACTGTTAAAACTACTGTTATATTGATTGTTTTGTTGTTTTACATTTTGTACCGGAACTTGCATAAACGTAATTTCCCCTAAATTCTACCTATTATATTAAAGTATTTCATGGGAAAAATTTTGCGTTTTTTGTAAACTTATGTTAATATATTGGATAGTTTATTTAGGAAAGGAGAAATTTATGAAAATCAAACAAAAATTAGAAAAACGGGGGGGGGTAACTTATTTCAGCCTAAATTAGGCGCGTTTTACTTATCTCATTTAAAACGTAACGTCATTCCGGACTCGTTCAGGAATCTGTCAGTTTTAGATTCTGACTTTCGTCAGAATGACAAAATGTATGGTAAAGTTTTAGCATTCACTCTTGCTGAAGTTTTAATTACCCTCGGCATAATCGGTGTTGTTGCGGCGATGACTATACCGACACTTATGGCAAATATTAATGGGTTAAAATTCAGAAATCAATTTAAAAAAAGTATTTCAACATTGAACCAAGCAGTTAGAATGAATATAGCAAATTATGACTTTGATTTTTCATCTACTCATAATGGAATAACTGATAGTATGAATTTTTATAATATTTTTAATAATAATTTATCAGGATATACATATATTCCTCATTTATCTGATTTAAAAGTTAAATCCGGTAGTAAAGAAATACCTTATGAATCTTCTTTTGAGGCAAATTCTTTAGATTTACCAGCTTTTCAGTATATGGTTGGCTATTTATTATCTGATGGTTCGCTTGTTGGAATTATTGATGATAATCATAGTTGTGAGCTTCCAATTGGTAAAGTCCTAAATGAGGATTCTATAAATAATTATGATAGCGGACATTTAGCGGAATTTTGTTTAGGGTTTATTGATGTTAATGGTACTGCTTTACCTAACAAAGAAGTATCTTGTTCTGATCCAAAGGATGAAACTAAATTAGCACCTGATAAACCTTGTGTTGTTAAAAATGATAGTAAACATATGACTGATATTTTCCCTATTATATTTCATGATGGAACTGTAGAACCTGTCACAAACGCGGCTAAGTACGTGTTAGAAACAACAAAATAGAGAAAAGGATTAGCGATATCGCTAATCCTTTTTAGTAAACATATTTAATTTATCAAGTTTTACTTTGTAAAAGTCTACGTTAATATTTAACTTACGTCCTATATCAAGCAGGATATTGATGAATTTAATATCTTTATCTTTTGGAGATTCAAGATTATTTTCAATAATATCACCGATACGGTGGTAAATTTTATTGTAGTAAATATTTTGTGCTTCTGAGATATCTATTTGAAGGTCAAGTTTTTCAATGATATCAAAAAGTTCTACAATCGCGTCTGCCTGTTGAATCTCAAAACTTTTGGTAAGCCTGTTTAAATTAGTAATGATTTTCTTTGCAAAGCTTTGGTTTGACGGTGTTTTATCTATTTCGATATTCATCTTTTTTGATTCAAAGTTAATATCTCTAATTTCTTGAATAACAGCGCGTTCTACAAATCCGTCAGAATGTGCTAAAAGATCGTTATAGCGCTGGCTAAGAGCATACGCTGCAGAAATCTTAAATTCGTTAGGGATTTCCAAGCCCAGATTTTGCATATGATAAATAGAGCCTTTGCCCTGATTATACATTTCTTTATAGGTATTTGCGAATTTTTGAAGCTGGTCTTTTAGCAGAACTTGTAAGATTTTCTTTCTTTCTTCGATAAAGATGTCTTTAAGTGTAAAGTATTCTTTGCCGAATTTTTCATCAAGTGCTCTTATAATTTCTGTCAGCGGAGTCAGCATAAATGTTTTTATCAGGGAAGTTTTAAGTTCCTGATATTCTTCGTTTGTTGAATATTCTTTTATTGCGCAGTGGAAATCTCCGCCTGAGTATTGCATAAATGCAAACACAAGGTTAGCTTTTTGTAATGTAACTTTTGAACGGATTTCAATATTACCTATTACAAAGTTTGAATTATTTTTTTGGACTTTCTGGTAATCATTTCGTTTAACTGTGTAGCAGTAAACATCTTTTTCGTCTTCAAAATCCTGATAGAGTGAAGATATTGCCCACAGACAGGCAATTTGTTTTGATGTTACAACAGACGGTTTTACAAAACGTTCGTATATGTCTTTGCCTGTACCGAATTCCTGAATATTACTTTTTGCTTGAGCTAAAATATCAAGGAATTTTTCTTCAAAGTTTTCTTTAGAGAATTTCGAAGCCAATTGCATAGCACGGGCTGCATATTTCATAATCTGAACGGTTTCAATACCTGAAATTTCAGAGAAGAACCAGCCGCAGCTTGTGTACATAAGCATAGCCTGCCGCTGAATTTCAAGAAGCTCCATACCGGAGATTTTTTCTTCTTCAGATAGCTCAGGTTTGAAATAATCTTTTTGAAATTTTTTGATTTTAGAGTAAGTTCTATCCAGGATTACTTCTATGTATCGGTTTCTAACTTCCCAAACATCTGTGTTAAAATATTTTGCTCCTTCTTGTTCAAAAATTTCAGCAAAATGGTCGCGAAGATAATCAAGAGCTTCTCTTAGCGGTTTTCTCCATTTTTGATTCCATCCCGGATGTCCGCCTGTTGAACATCCGCAATCATCAGACCATCTTCCTACACCGTGGAAGCAGCTCCATGATGATGCTTGTTTGATATCAACTTCGTAGTCGCTTCTGTATTTGTCCAGGTATTCAGCGTAGTTTGTGATTTTAAACCCTTCATCTTCTGCTTTAATTTTTAGAACGTAAGATAAAGCCATATCGCCGAATTTTGTGTGGTGTCCGTAACTTTCGCCATCTGTTGCAATGTTTATTAATTGCGGATAATCGCGGAGTTCTGATACTCCTTCTTTTAAGCGTTTTATGAATTTGTTTCCGTCTGTTAAAAGTTCATCAAATGCAACAGAACGGGAGATTGCGCCGTCATAGAAGAATAAATCAATTGACTTTGACGGGTCGCTTTTAATTGTGTATTTGTAAGAACGTGCAGGGTCAATGTTACCCCAGCTTACATCTTGCCATTCCTTATCTGTGGACTTTTTCATTTTTAAGGCTTGATAAGGTGAAAGGACTGTGAATTTTATACCGTTATCGACAAGAACTTTTAAGGTCTCATCGTCAACTGCGGTTTCAGCAAGCCAAATTCCTTCAGGTTTTCTGCCAAAACGGTATTCAAAATCGCGGATACCCCATTTTACTTGGGTTTCTTTATCGCGGTAGTTCGCAAGCGGCATAATAATGTGGTTATAAACCTGTGCCATAGCATTACCGTGACCGCTGTGTTTTGAGATACTTTCGATATCGGCTTTAATAATTCTTTCATAAGTTAACGGAGCGAACTCTTCCATCCAGGATAACAAAGTCGGACCAAAATTATAACTCATATATTCGTAGTTATTTACGATATCAAGAATTCTGTTTCTGTTATCTACGATTCTTGAAACAGAGTTTGGGTTGTAGCATTCTTTGCAGATTCTTTCGTTCCAGTCGTGGAAAGGAAGTGCGCTGTCTTGCAACTCAATTGCTTCAAGCCAAGGGTTTTCTCTAGGCGGCTGGTAAAAGTGTCCGTGAATTGTTAAAAATTTTTCGTTTTTATTAGTATTTTCTGACATAATCTTATTCATACCTTTATTTAGTGAAAGTAACTATTTTGTTTCTTTTTTTTCGACTTTTTTAATAACTTTCAAGTTATCAACGTCCATCCAAGGGTCTCCTAATGCAGTTGAGAAAATTTTACCTTCAAAAGAAATTTCATCACCTGTATTCAGGTCAATATTTTTTTCAGCCATTTCTTTTTTTAGGAAGATTTTCAATTCTGATAGAGGTATATTGTGGTTTGTGATATCCGGTCTTTGAATCATAAATGAGATGTACTTATCGTGCGGTCTCATTGCTGCAGGATAATCAAGCCCTAGTGTTGAAAATTTGTCGAATTTACCTTGAACTCTTACGTTTCTGTTTTTGTATTTGTAAGGATTGGAAACGAGTTCCAGAGCTTTGACGTTAATATATTGAGCTTGCGGTGCTGACGGTGCAGAAATTTTTACTGGTGCAGCTGCAGGTGCTGAACATACTTTATTAACACCGATACCAAATCCTGTAGATATAATTATAGATAAAACTAATATTTGTAATTTTCTCATTTTAGCCCCTTATTTAAACTAATTAACAATAAGATTTTAGCACATAATTAAAATAAAGGAAACTATACAGGTTAATGAATTTTAACTTAGACCTATTGCTTTTTTATTTTTTATTGTGTATAATTTTGGTGTGGATGAGGGTTTACGAGAAGGTGCTCGTAATGAAAGTTATTCCCCTTGTTACATAAAGGAAAGAGATATACTCTTAGATGAGTAAAACGGAATTTAATTACAAATTTATAAAAGACCATGCAAGTGCGGGAAGCTGGCGAAGAGGTTACGAATACCATACAAAAGATATGGTGTTTGATAATTATCCTGAAAAGAATTTCTATATGGGTAAGGTTAAAGGAAATTTTCAGGATCATTATAATACGGACTTGATTTTTAAGAAAAATAAAGTAGAAGCAAGGTGTAATTGCCCGCTAAAAGAAGAATGGTGTAAGCATGCTGTTGCAGTTGCTTTAAAAGCAATTGATGAACACGCTTATGAAGATTGGCTTGAAACTAAATTTGGTATGGAGTTTGAATTTCCTGATGAAAATACAGTATTACAGGAAGACCCTCAAGGAAGTTATATTTTCCATTTTAATCCGAAACGAAAAGCAAATTTCTTTTCAATTTTAGTTCGTTCTCGTGAAAACGGTAAAATTGTCCGCCAAATCGAACCGATTCTTAAAGCTGTTATTGAAGCGCAAAAACAAGATGAAAATTTTGAACTTAACAACTCACAAAAAGTTGAACTTTTAATATTCCAACAGTTATTAAAAATTTCAAGACAGGATAAAAAAGCAGGGTGGTACGATATTCCTATCGCAAAATTTGGTCCGATGTTTTCACTTTTGGCTAAAGCTGATGAAGTCTTGGATGAAAAAACAAAAGATAGGCTTAAGTTCACTGATGAAGAATGGAAGCTTGTGTTATATGTAAATACGTCAAATACAGCAGGAACGCTTTTGTTGTCGCTGGAATGGCAAAGACCGGATAGTGATGATGTTTATCCGTTTGAAGAAGTTAGGTATTTTTCAAGACATTTGAAATGGGGAAGATATAAAAATATTATTTTCCCGACAAATATTGCAATCCAAAATGTTCCGCAAAATATTATCAAAGCTTCATTTACGGATTTGAAAGATTCAGAAGGCGGAAAATTTATTTACGAAGATTTACCAAAATTACAGCAGGTTATGGATGTTGTTGTTGATGAAAAGATTTCAAAACTTATGCTTGAACAGCGTCCGCCAATAAATGTTGTAACTATGGGTATCGATTATGACCAGTCATTAAAAGCTTCTTTGGATTTTGAATATGACGGTGTCAGAGTACCTTATTCAAAATCTTCAAATGATAAAGTCCAATACATTACAGTTAAAAAACCGGATGAAGACTTAATCTACTGGGTAAAACGTAATTTAAAACACGAAAACGAAGCTTATGCAATGCTTCTTGCCTGCAAATTCGTTCCTATGCAGACAAATAATCTTGCACTGGAAAAAGAAAACGCTATTGATTTTTATAACTATTATTTAAAACAAGCCGGCGAAGGTTGGAAGTTTGAAGAAAAAGATGATATGTCATTCTTTAAATTGATGGAAAATCCTTTCAAGCTATGTGCAAAAATCGACTTTTCTGATGAACAGCCTGATAGTTTTGATATAAGTATTTATGGGCAGGCAGGCGATGAAATCATTGATTTTGATGAAATTTACGATACTATTCAAAGTGGTGAAAAATATGCACGTATCAGAAGTTTAGGGTTTGTTGAATATCCTGCGCAAAATATTTATTCAATGATGCGCTCATTTAACTCTTTTGATGTTTACAGAAATCCTGATAACAGATTTACCGTTAAAACATACCGTGCAGGGCTTATTAACGAACTTAAAAACCTTAATGTTGAATTGATTTTAAGTGACAGATTTAAAACTTTCTGGGAACAAATGTCAACTTTTTCAACATCAGAAGATTTAACCCTGCCGACAGGAATTAATGCTGAATTCCGTGAATATCAGATGAAAGGTTTCGGATGGCTCTGGTTTATGTACAAATACGGACTTAACGGTATTTTGGCTGATGATATGGGGCTTGGTAAAACTTTGCAGGCTTTAACCGTTCTTCAAAAAGCTAAAGAAGAAGACGGTCCGATGCCGACACTTGTTATCGCTCCGACTACCGTTGTGTTTAACTGGGAATCAGAAATCCAGAAATTTGCTCCGACTCTTTCTTGTTTGAAACTTCAAGGCGGCGAACGTAAACAATTTTTCAAAAAAATTCCTGAATATGATGTTGTAATTACAAGTTATGCGCTTTTAAGACGTGATATTGCAAAATTAAAAGATATTAACTTCAGATATGTAATTTTAGATGAATCTCAGAATATTAAAAACGCAACATCTCAAACAGCGCAAGCTGTTAAACAATTAAATTCGCAGCATAAACTTGCGCTGTCAGGTACACCGATTGAGAATAAACTTGAAGAGTTATGGTCTGTATTTGATTTCTTAATGCCTGGATTTTTATTCTCTATGGCTGATTTTAATTCACGTTATGTTAATCCTATTATGGAACGTCAGGATAAAATTGTTGAAAAACGTCTTAAATTACAAATTTATCCGTTTATCTTACGCCGTATGAAACGTGATGTTGCAAAAGATCTTCCGGATAAAGTTGAAAACATTGCATACTGCGAACTTACAGATGAACAAAGAGATTTCTACTTACAGGTTCTTGATTCAACAAAAGAAGAATTATTCAAGTCAATTGAACAAAACGGACTTGAAAAGAGCAGGTTGTCTATTTTCTCAGCACTTCTTCGTATGCGTCAAATCTGCTGTCACCCGAGACTTTATGATAAAAATAACGTTAAAAATGTTATATCTTCCGGTAAGTTTGAAAAACTTAAAGCTATGCTTGAAGAGATTATTGCTGAAAAACACCGCATTCTTTTATTCAGCCAATTTGTTGATATGTTAGATATTGTCAAAGCTTGGCTTGATAAATCAGGTATTAAGTATGAATATTTAACCGGTAAAACAAAAGATCGTCAGGGTGCTGTCGAAAGATTCAATAATGACCCTACAATCCCGATATTCTTAATCAGTTTGAAAGCAGGCGGAACAGGTTTGAACTTAACCGGAGCAGATTATGTAATCCATTACGACCCATGGTGGAATCCTGCTGTTGAAGATCAGGCAACAGACCGTGCTTATCGTATCGGACAAACTAAGAAAGTATTTGTTTACAGACTTATTACTAAAAATACTGTTGAAGAAAAGATTCAGAAGCTTAAAACAATCAAACGTAACCTTGTTGACAGCGTAATATCAGTTGACAGAAATATTACCAAGTCGCTTACAATGGACGATATCCGCGAAATCTTCTCTGTTGACTAGGGGTGCTCGGCCGCACGGGGCAATATTGTTACCAATTATTTTCCGCTTATCTCAACTATTGTTAAAAAATAATGTCATAGGGGGGCTAGTTTTTGTTTGGCAGGACAATTTTAGCTTCTACATTTTTGGCTGCTTCTATGCTGTTATTAAAACTGTTTAAAAGTTCAGCTGCTGTGCGTGGGTTGTAAAATTTGCCGCTTGTAACAAGGGCTGTGCATTCTAATTGCTGCAGGTCATCAGAATCACTGACATTGAATGCGATAACATCAATTGATATGTCTCGTCTGATTTTTATAAGGTTCATTACAAAAGTACATGGACTTTCGTCACAATTTTCACCGCCATCTGTAAGTAATATTATATGTTTTTTTCCTGAATACCCCATAAAATCATATTTTACAGCCTGTTTTAGTGAATATGTAATTGGTGTCATTCCGCGAGGTTTGGTTTTTGCTAACGATTGTTCCACATATGAGGTATTATTTTTCATTATCGGGCTGATGAGTGTTGAAGCACGGCAGGCTTCAACCGGTGTGAATCCCATTCTGTGTCCGTAGACTCTTAAACCGACCCAGGCATTAGGATTAATTTTTGGCAAAATTTGTTTCATTGTGTCAAGCATCATATCGACTTTTCGAGAGCCTTCAAGAGGTTCTGTCATACTGTTTGAAAAATCAAGAATAAAAAGTATTCTTTCTCCTTCATCACTTTGGAAATTTTTGGTATAACCACTATCCGGTGTATGCAGTCCGTATTGAGAACAAATTGCAGGTATAGAAAATAATGATAAAACTGACAAAATTAATAAAACTTTTTTCATACACAGAGTTTAAAGAGATTTTTTGTAAATTTAAATTACCTTATTTTCTAATAATTTGATTTAAAGTTTTGGTTGAAATATTATTAAACATATAAAGGAATAAGGGATATGGAAGCAAGTAGAGAAATTATAAAACAAGCAGAAAAAGAATTACGTGAGCAGTTTGATATTATTGATGAAATAAGAGATTATAATCAGGAAAAGGTTTTAAACGCTTTTATTGACAATAAAGTTGCACCGGAACATTTTTATACAGTATCGGGCTACGGACATGACGATTTAGGACGCGAAGTTTTAGATAAAGTTTTTGCGCAAGTCTTTAATACTGAAAAAGCACTTGTTAGAATTCACTTTGCTTCAGGAACTCATACTCTGGCTTGTGCTTTGTTTGGGAATCTTAAATATGGTGATAAGCTTCTTTCTGTTGCCGGTACTCCTTATGATACTATGCAAGAAGTTATTGGAACAATGGGTGATGAAGAAACCAAGCGTGCTTCTCTTATCGGAAACGGGGTTTTATACGATGAAGTTCAGCTTATAAACGGTATGGATATTGATTTTGACAGGCTTGAACAAATGGTTGATGAAACCACTACTATGGTATTAATCCAACGTTCAAAAGGGTATTCAACAAGAAAATCTTTGACAATTGAAACAATTGAAAAGATCTGTAAAATTGTTAAATCTAAAAATCCTGAATGTATTTGTTTTGTAGATAATTGCTACGGTGAATTTGTTGATACCAAAGAGCCGACAGAAGTCGGAGCAGATTTAATGGCTGGTTCATTAATTAAGAATGCTGGCGGCGGTATTGTTGAAGCCGGCGGGTATATTGCCGGAAAAGAACTTTATGTTGAACGCTCTGCAATTCGTTTAACAGCACCTGGGATTGGTTCTGAAGGCGGTGCGATGTTTAATCAGCACAGATTGATGTTTCAGGGTTTATTTATGGCTCCTTCTGTTGTTGCAGATGCTGTTAAGGGTGCGGTTCTTGCGTCTAAAATCTTTGACAAAATCGGTTATGATTCTTCTCCGAAGTATTATGAAAAACGTACTGATATTATCCAGAATATTACATTTGGCGCACCTGAACCTTTAGAACAATTCTGCCGTACTATTCAGTCGCTTTCACCTGTTAACGGGTATGTTACACCTATTCCCGAATATATTCCGGGGTATGAAGATCAAGTTATAATGGCAGGCGGAACATTTATTGAAGGCTCAACCATAGAACTATCAGCAGACGGACCGATGAGAGCGCCGTATGTAGCTTATATGCAGGGCGGTTTGAATTATTCTCACGTTAAGATTGCTTTAACAAAGTTTTTAAATAACCTTTCAGATATGTAACAAATTTTTAATTTTAAAAACTCGCTTGTTCAAAAGTTTTGGCAAAAATATCATACAAAAGACTGTATTTTTTTCTGATTATATGTTACAATATCAGAGCACAATTATGTGTACATGAAAAATTTAGTGTAATGAAGTTATAAAAGAAGAGAGGTAAATTATGGCATTACCAAATGTAGCATATTTTTCAATGGAAATAGCTATGGATCAATCTTTAAGCACCTATTCAGGCGGCTTGGGATTTCTTGCAGGTTCTCATATGCTTTCTGCGGGTTATCTGCAAATGCCTATGGTAGGGGTTACTATGTTATGGTCTTACGGTTATTATGATCAACGAATTGACCATGCCGGTAACGTTGAAGTTGCATATATTAGAAAATATTACGATTTCCTGACTGATACAGGTGTTCAAACAGAAGTTGATATTTTTGGTGAAAAAGTTAAAGTTAAAGCATTTTTAGTACAGCCTGAATTATTCGGTACTTGTCCGGTTTATTTATTAACAACAGATATTGAAGGCAATAGTGACTGGGCTAAAAGTATTTCTTACAAACTTTATGACGGTAATGAAAAAATCAGAATTGCTCAAGAAACTGTTCTTGGTGTTGCAGGTGTAAGAATTCTTCAACAAGTTGGTTATAACTTTGATGTTATCCACATGAACGAAGGTCATGCACTTCCTGCTGCATTTGAATTATTAAGACAGTATAACGGTGATTTGAATGAAGTTAAACGCCGTACAGTATTTACAACTCACACTCCTGTAGCTGCAGGTAATGAAGTCCACTGGGTTGATACATTACTTGAAGGCGGATTCTTTGCCGGTGCTTCCCGTGAAACAGCTGTTAATTTGGGCGGAGAAAACTTCTCTTTAACCGTTGCAGCCTTAAGAATGTCAAGAATTGCTAATGCTGTATCTCAATTACATGGTCTTGTTGCTAACAAGATGTGGGAATGGGTTGAAGGCAGATGCCCGATTCGTGCTATCACAAACGCTGTAAATCTTGAATACTGGCAGGATGACAGAATTGCAGCCGTTAAAAATAATCCGCAAGGCTTGTTAGATGTAAAACGTGAAATGAAAGCTGAATTGTTCAAATATATTGCTAACGTTGCAGGTAAAAGATTTGATCCTGACGTGTTAACAATTACCTGGGCCAGAAGATTTGCTGACTACAAACGTGCTTGGCTTATCCTTATGGATAAAGACAGAATCGGCAAACTTTTAGATGAAAACAAAGTTCAAATTATCTTTGCAGGTAAATTCCATCCGGATGATGTTATGGGCAGAGAAATGTTTAATAAATTGTTAAACCGCTCTCACTCATTGAAAAATGTTGTTGTTCTTCCGGGTTATGAGCTTCAATTATCAGGCATGCTAAAACGCGGTTCTGATATTTGGTTAAACACTCCGCTAAGACCGTTTGAAGCATCAGGTACTTCAGGTATGTCAGCTAATATGAACGGTACATTACACTTATCGATTTTTGATGGCTGGACTGTTGAAGGTACATTTAGCGGAATCAACGGTTATGCTATTGAATATCCTGAAATCGATGACGAAATGTCCTGGGAAGAAAGACACTGGAAAGATCATAAGTGCTTGATGAACATCATTGAAGAACAAATTATTCCTACATATTATGAAAATAAAATGGAATGGGCAAGATTGATGAGACAAGCAATCAGAACATCTGAAGGTTACTTCAACTCAGACAGAATGGTAATTGAATATTACAATAGATTGTATAAACCAATTGCTCACGATGGTGATTGTTCAGGTGAAGAAAAACAGGAAATGAAAATTACAGAAGCTCCGACATTCGATGCTTGGACCTTCTCAAATATCAAATAGTTTTAAAAAGAGCCGGGAAACCGGCTCTTACTATTTTAGAAAATTTATAATATTTAGCAATTTTATTTTTGTTTTGTTTTACAACAAATATGCAAATAACTTT
>CASLVD010000026.1 GCA_949398305.1 uncultured Candidatus Melainabacteria bacterium
CGGGGATCTTCGATTCCCGCCTCGTTTTTGTTTTTATTGTTAGTATCTTTCAAGATATTTATCAAGTTCCCATTGAGAAACGTATGTTCTAAATGAATCCCATTCTTTCTTTTTAGATGTCATAAATTCTTTAAATATATGTTCACCTAATGCCGCTTGCGCAACAAGTGATTTGTCCATACATTCAAGGGCTTCAGACAGGCTTCCCGGTAAAGAATCAATTCTTTGTTTTTTACGTTCTTTTGAGGTTAATTTATAAATATTTGATTCAACCGGAGCCGGCGGATCAATTTTGTTTCTAATACCGTCAAGACAAGCTTCTAAGATGGCTGCAAATGCTAAATAAGGGTTACAAGCCGGATCTGGTGAGCGAAGCTCAACACGGGTTGATATTCCGCGTTTTGCCGGAACTCTTAACAGTGCACTTCTGTTTGCTAAAGACCATGCCAGATAAACAGGAGCTTCATATCCCGGTACTAAACGTTTGTAGCTGTTTACTACAGGGTTTGTAATTGCTGTAATACTTTTTACGTGTTTTAGCATACCGCCTATTGCATATTTAGCTTCATCTGAAAGCTGGTATTCTGCTTTTTCATCATAGAATGCGTTTTTACCGTCTTTGAATAATGAAACATTACAGTGCATTCCTGAACCGTTTATACCGAAAATCGGTTTTGGCATAAATGTTGCATGGAGATTATGTTTAGCGGCAATTGCTTTTACTGCAATTCTAAATGTCGCAACATTATCAGCCGCTGATAAAATATCTGCATACCTAAAATCTACTTCGTGCTGACCGTCTGCAACTTCATGGTGTGACGCTTCTATATCAAACCCCATTTCTTGTAGAGTTAAAACAATGTCGGAACGAACGTCTTCACCTAAATCTTCCGGTCCTACATCATAATATCCTGCGCGGTCTTGAGTTTCTGTTGTTACATTGCCGTTTTGGTCTTTTGCAAATAAGAAAAACTCAGCTTCAGGGCCGATATTCATTGAAAATCCCATTTTCTGAGCAGCTTCCATAACTCTTTTTAAGTTACATCTAGGACAGCCTTCAAATGGTGTACCATCTGCGTTATAAATATCGCAAATCAAACGCGCAACATTAATTCCGTCATGCTCTCTCCAAGGCAAGATTTGAAAACTGTTGATATCAGGATGGAAGAACATATCTGATGTTTCAATACTTCTAAACCCTTTTATAGAAGAACCGTCAAGCATAATCTCGTTATCTAAAATTTTGTCAATATGCTCCGATGGGATTGACATATTTTTTACTTGACCATTGATATCTACGAATTGAAGCTTTATGAACTTGATATTATATTCTTTTATTAAGCTCTTAACTTCATCCCTTGTAAAATTCTTGCCGTCCAATCTTTTGTGTTTGAACTCTGTCATAAAAACCTCTTTTCTGTCTCTTTCAAATCTATTCTTGTAAAAAGATTACTTATTAAGTTTAGAGAGTTTTTGAAAAAAGGTCAAGTAAAGATTATATAAAGGAGATGTTATTTTGTTTGGATAATTTTATTGTTATCATCAACGATTACAACTGTAGGTTTGAAATCTTTTAGTTCTTTTTCTTCAAACTGCCCGTAAGTTACGATAATGACTTTGTCTCCAGGCTGTACTTTTCTTGCAGCTGCACCGTTAAGACATATGTTTCCGGAACCGGCTTTGCCTTTTATGATATAAGTTTGGAATCTTTCACCATTATTAACGTCAAGAATTTCAACTTTCTGCCATTCTTTCATATTTGCGGCATTTAATAATTCTTCATCTATTGTAATTGAACCGACATAATTAAGATTAGCATCAGTTACTGTCGCTCTGTGTATTTTTGAATATAAAAACTCTAATAACATTTTTTCATCCTATTTGATTTTTTGAACTTCTTCAATAACATTTTTAACAGCTTCTTCCGGTTTTATAGCTGTTTTTTCTCCTGTTGCACGAACAACAAATTCAACGTTACCTTCATTGATTGTTTTACCAACTGTAATTCTATACGGGAAGCCTATTAAATCAGCATCTTTGAATTTTACACCCGGTCTTTCGTCACGATCATCTAATACTGTCTCAACGCCTGCAGCTAATAATTCTTCATACATTTTAGTTGCAACGCTCATTTGAAGCTCATCTTTTGTACTGACAGGAACGATTACAACGTGATATGGTGCAATTGCTAAAGGCCATTTAATACCCCAATCATCGTGGTGCGCCTCAACAGCAGCAGCTGCAGTTCTTGAAATTCCGATACCGTAACAACCCATGATATAAGGTTTTGCTTTACCATCAGCATCAAGATAAACAGCGTTCATAGGTTTTGAATATTTTGTACCAAGCTGGAAGATATTACCGACTTCAATACCACGTGTAACTTTTAGCGGCTTACCGCATTGAGGACAAAGTTCTCCGGCTTCAACAAGCCTGATATCTTCAAATTTAACATCTGCTAGTGCTAAATCATCAAAGTTAGCACCAACCATGTGTTTATCGTTTTGATTTACACCTACAACGAAGTTTTTCAATTCTTTAACGGTGTTATCAGCGATTATTGTTACATCTTTAAAGCCTTTTGGACCGATAAATCCTGCTATCGCATTGAATCCGTTATTTTGCATCAATTCTTCAATTTCACCGGCTGTTGCGATTCTGATTTCCATTCCTTCAACTGCATTTAAAAGTTTTGTTTCTTCAACCTGTTTGTCACCTCTAATTAGTGCTAAAACAGGTTTTTTATCAACAATATAAACCAGTGTTTTTAAAATTATTGTTGCAGGAATATTTAAATATTCACAAAGCTCTTCAATTGAATGAGTATTTGGTGTGTCTACGATTTCTGTTTTCTCAAAATTTCCTTCAACAACTGTTTGAGGAAGTTTTGAAACCGCATGATTTGAGTTTGCTGCATAATCGCAATCGTCACAATAAAATACATCGTTTTCGCCAGCATCTGTATCTGTAATTACCATAAATTCGTGTGAAACGCTTCCGCCGATAGCGCCGGAATCTGATTGAACAGCTTTTGTTGCAAGACCGCAGCGATTAAATATGTTTGTATAAGCCTGCCACATGTTTGCATATTCTTTATCAAGTTCTTCTTGACTGGTCGCAAAGCTGTACGCGTCTTTCATAATAAATTCACGTCCTCTAAGTAAACCGAATCTTGGACGAACTTCATCTCTGAATTTTGATTGAATTTGATATAAATTTGTTGGTAATTGTTTGTATGATTTTAAAACATCACGGGCAATTGATGTGATAATTTCTTCGTGAGTCGGTCCAAGACACATTTCACGGTTATGACGGTCTTTCAATCTCATCAATTCTTTTCCGTAAGCTTCCCATCTGCCTGATTCAATCCAAAGCTCTTTTGGCTGAACAAACGGCATTAAAAGCTCTTGAGCTCCTGCTTTATCCATTTCATCGCGAACTATGTTTTCAACTTTTTTCAAAACTCTCCACATTAATGGTAAAAAGTTATATACACCTGATGTAAGTTTTCTGATATAACCTGCACGAGCCAGCATTTTATGAGATATAACCTCCGCATCAGAAGGGAACTCTCTCAGGGTTTGTACAAATAATTTTGACATTTTCATAATAAAATTATCCTCATTAAATATTCTTAATGATTATATTTTAACACAAGCGAATTAAAGCGGTTCATTTTATTTTAATTTATTAAGTTCGGATTTTACTTTTTGAACCTGCAGTGATAGTGTTTGATAATTTTTTATAGCTTTTTCAAGGTAAATTACTGCACTATCCGTATCGCCTGCTGATTCATATGTCAGTGCGGCCAGATAATCAATATCACCAGTTTCTTCACATTCAGAAAGTGCAATTTCAACAGTTTCTACAGCTCCCGCATAATCCTGCTCTTTTAAAAGTAGTCTTATTAATAACTTATAAGCTTCAATATCATAAGGGTTCATTTCAATTGTTTTTTGAAGGTTTTTGATTGCCATTTGCGGTTGGTTTTCTTCATTATATATTGCGGCAAGGTTAAAATATGCCCAGCTGTAGTTTGGAGAAAGCTCAATTACTTTTTCAAATTTTTCTTTAGCGGCTTCAAGATCGCCGAATTCTTTTAAGATATTTCCGATATAAAAATGAGCGTATAAATCTTCATCGTTTATGTCAATAGTTTTTTGGAAATTTTCAATTGCCTGAATAAGATTGTTCTTTTTAAAATATACAAGCCCCAGGTTGAAATATGAATTAGAATCTTCAGGATCGTTTTCTAAGATATTATTAAAACATTCGATTGCAAAGTCATATTCTCTTAATTCCGTATAAACAAGTCCAAGATTATAAATTGCATCCTGATATTCCGGTTCAAGTTCAAGAGCTTTAAGATATGCTTCTTTTGCTTTTGGAAAATTTTTCATCTTTTCATAAACAATACCTAAATTATAAAAAATTCCTTCATCATAGCTGAAAGCTTTTGATAAATACAAAAGATGTCCGAGGGATTCTTCATTAAAGCCGCAATCCATTAGAAGAACCGCTAACTGACGTCTGGCATCAAGATTAGCGGAATCTTCTTTAACTATTCTTTGTAATTCTTCTATTTTATCAAACTTTGACATATAAAAGCCTAGATAACAGGGACATCAATCGGGTCAACAAGGATTACGTGAAGCACTTCATCTTTTGGAATATTTACGTGTTTACCTTTTTTAATCATATCAGCGATACTGCCGTAAACAAAGTAACCTGCAGTTCCAATAACCCCGCCTGCTGCGGCAAATGGAACAACAACGTATTTCCAACCAGTATCTGTTACGTTTTCACCCCAGTTGATTGATTTTTTTGTGATTTGTTTTGATTTAGTACAAGTTTGCTTCCAAGCGTCATAATAACCTCTGGTGGTAGTGATTCCGCCATCCATAGTTAAATCTGTACGACCTGTAACATTTAGTGATAACGGTAATTGTCTGCCGTTTGGAGTAACAACGTGGTCAAAGTTTAAGTATAACACAGCACCTTTAGACATTCTTTTAGGTTCTGCGATGCCTTTAACATCACCTCTTATAATTGAGCCAGATGGTAATATTACATCATCATCTGCAATCTGGTCAGTTAATAATATTGCAGAAAACCCTGTTCCCGCTGCATTTATAGATGTATCTATTGCGTTAAGCATTTTTAAATCAAGTGTAGTTCCGGCAGGAATTCTTTTTGTTTTTGCTTTTGCGTTAAATGGTGCAGCAAGTGTAACTTGAGCTGCTAACAATAATGTTAATATTACTCCTAAAACTTTTTTCATCATAATTTATCCCTCTTTTCTTGTGTGTATCATCTTAGCACATGTTTCGTTTTTTGTACAGATGCAAAATTCGCAAAAAAAAGAGGACTAACAAAAGCCCTCGTTTGAATTAAGAATAGCTGGAAGTATGAAAAAGATTAATTATATTAAATGAAATACATATGAGTTTTGAAATTACATAGGCGGGTAGTCTTGTATTACCTGCTTGTGCTAATGCTTTTGTAAACAAAAGTGTCATTGATTGAAAATTTGGTTTTATTATTGTAGAATAACTTTATTGATTAGATGGATAAGGAGAATAGATTATGGAAATTTTAGATAAAGCGGATATTGGTGTATTTGGCGGTTCTGGCTTTTACAGCTTTTTAGAAAATATTGAAGAAGTAAAAGTTGATACACCTTATGGAAAAACAAGTGACAGTGTATTTATTGGTAAAATCGGCAATTACAGAGTAGCATTTATGCCGCGTCATGGCAGAGATCACTCAATTCCGCCTCATCTTGTTAATTTCAGAGCAAATGTTTGGGCTATGAAACATTTAGGCTGTAAAAGAGTAATTTCTCCTTGTGCTGCAGGAAGCTTACAAAAAGAAGTTAAACCTGGTGATTTTGTAATTTGTGACCAGTTTGTTGATTGGACTGACGGCAGAAAAACAACTTTCTATGAAGGACCTGTTGTACAGCATCCGTCACCGGCTGATCCGTATTGTCCGGAATTGAGAGCTCTTGCAATTAAAACCGGTAAGGATTTAGGAATCACTGTTCACGAATCTGGTACTGTTGTTGTAATTAACGGTCCTAGATTTTCTACAAAAGCAGAATCAGCATTCTTTACAAAACAAGGATGGCAGGTTATCAATATGACAGCTTTTCCAGAAGCTTATTTAGTAAAAGAACTTAATATGTGCCCGTTAAATATTTCATTAATTACAGATTACGATGCAGGGCTTGTCGGGGATGTTCCTCCGGTTTCACATGAAGCAGTTATGGAAGTGTTTAATAATAATGTGGCTAATTTAAAATCTCTATTATTTACTATGATAGAAAATATCCCTGCGGTTTGCGAAAATTGCGATTGCTCAAAATCTGCAAAACTGGATATTTAAGGGTAATTAAAAGGGTAAATTTAAGGTAATTATGGGAAAATTCATATTATTTTTAGACAGATTAGTATTTTTATATATGTATTTTATACTCGGAGCTTGTCTGTTATCGTGGATTCCGAATATTAACCCTGACTATCCGCTTTTTTATTATATCTTTAAGTTTTCAGGAGCATATATTTTACCGCCAGTAATCGGGTTTGCTTTCGGACCGGCTCTGTTAATGGTTATATGTGCGTTAATATCTATGGGATTAAAAAAGATTTATATTAAATTTTACGCGGAAAAAGAGCCTAAGGTTATTGTTCTTACACCTGAGGAATTAGTAGAAAAACTTAATAAACAAAAAGAGGAAGATAACAAAAATGATTGCGATTAAAATAATATATGCTATTGCAAAATGTTTTGAAATTTATATGTACATGATTCTTGTAAGATGTTTACTTACATGGTTTCCGGGAATCAATTGGGAAAACCCTATATTAAAAGCATTACGTTCTTCTGTGGATTTGTATTTAGACTTGTTTAGAAAATTTATTCCGCCAATTGGTTTTATTGATATTTCGCCGATTGTTGCAATGCTTGTTCTGGGCTTTTTAAGTAAGGGAATTATATATGGCGCAGTTTATCTTATGGGCATGTTAGGAATGATAGGTTAATTTGGTATGAAAATTGTTATATACGGTGCAACAGAAATTGGATGCCTGCTTGCAACAGAATTTTTTGAAGATCACGATATTACAGTAATTGATAAAGAAGAAAATCGTACGGATGATTTTGATAAGTTAGATATCAGTTTTATTCAGGGAAATGCTACTGATATGAATGTATTAAAATCTGCTGATATAATTAATGCGGATGTGTTTATTGCTTGTACAGCATTAGATGAAGCTAATATTGTCGCTTGTCTTTCTGTTAAAAAACTAAGCGGAATCAGAACAATTTGTTTTGTATCAAAAAGTGAATACCAAAATGCCATGGCGCTGGATAAAAATGGTGATTATCTCGGGGATTTCTTTATTGATTATGTAATTTGGCCTGAGGCTCTTTTGACACAGGAACTTTTTAGAATTGTCACTGTTGCACATGCGCTGGATGTAGAAAATTTCGCTGATGGAAAAGCAAGATTACTTGAATACAGAGTAAAACCAGGCTCTTCTATTGTTGGTAAAATGGTTAAAGATTGCGGATTTACTAAAGATACTATTATTGTAGGTATAAAACGTGATAGTTTTTTGTTTATTCCAAACGGTTTAACTGAAATTAATGAAGATGACAAGTTGATTTTTATGGGAACGTCACATTCTCTTGATATTTTGGCAGGTACTTTTTTCCACGAAAAGGAACAGGTAAAATCTGTTGCAGTAATTGGCGGGGGAAATGTTGGATACATGCTTGCTCAAAGTCTTGAGGATATGAAGATTAAAGTAAAAATTATTGAAAAAGACTATGAGCGATGTGAGTATCTCGCGCAGGAATTATCTAAAACTCTTGTAATAAACGGGGATGGAACTAATTTAAAACTTCTTGATGAAGAAGAAATTGGATCATGTGATGTTGCAATTGCTGTTACAAATAACGATGAAAGGAACCTTTTATGTTCGCTTCTTGCAAAACAATTAGGTGTAAAACGTGTTATATCACGTGTTTCAAAAGTTTTAAATATTCCGTTATTTGAGAAAGTCGGAATTGATATTGCCGTTTCACCTAAGACATCTGCAATAAATGAAGTTCGTAATGATATAGATGAAACGAATGTTGATATTCTTGCAACAGTTGAGCAGGGTGAAGCAGAAGTCTTGGAAATTCCTATTTGTGAAGAATTCAACGGAAAACTTATAAAAGATTTAAGATTTCCTGCACCTGCGATTGTCGGAATTATTCAAAGAAGGGCAAATGTTATTATCCCGAAAGGGGACACTCAGATTAAGAGTTGTGATATTTTGATAATATTTACAAAAGCAGACAGTGTGGATGCTGTGAAAGGTTATTTTAAGGTAGCGTAAGTATGCGTTTAAATTATATAGCAAGTGCATTAAGTTTAATTTTAAAAGATATCGGTCTTGTAGCCTTTATCCCGCTTATTGTTGCTTTGTTTTATCATGATGTCGGTTCGTTTTTACCGTTTATTGCAACAGGGTTTATTGCGTTATTTGCAGGCATGCTTATTAGAAAATGTTTTAAGGTTGAAACCGGTGAAGATACGTTAAATGATATTAAACGTTCTGAGGCTTTGTTTATTGTAACACTTTCTTGGGTTGCATTTGGATTTATTGCGGCAATACCTTATTTGTTTTACGGATTCTCTCCTATAAATTCTTTGTTTGAAGCTGTTTCGGGGATAACAACAACAGGAGCAACTATTTTTACGGTATATGATTATCCGAAAGCTTTGATGTTTTGGCGCTCATTTACACAATGGCTGGGCGGTATGGGTATCATAGTATTATTTGTTGCAATTTTACCTCAGTTTGCTGTTGCAGGCAGGCAGATGTTCTTTGCTGAAACCCCGGGGCCAACTGAAGATAAATTCACACCAAGAATTAAAAATACAGCATCAGCATTATGGATAATTTATGCAGGACTTACTGCTGCATGTATATTTGCTCTGTGGCTTGCAGGCATGAATCCGTTTGATGCTGTTTGTAATGCTTTTTCAACTCTTTCTGCCGGCGGTTTTTCGCCTAATCCTCAAAGTATAGGCGGGTATGGATCAAATGCTATAAACTGGATTATAATTGTATTTATGTTTATTTCCGGTACAAGTTTTGTATTGCAGTCTAGAGTTTTGACAAGACGTAAGCTTTCCTTGTTTTGGAAAAGTGAAGAATTTAAATGCTATTTTTCAATAATTTTAATATTATCTTTAATCGTTGGCGGAATTTTATTTGTTCAAATGCATTATTCTGTTTTTGAATCTTTAACGGCTTCAATTTTTCAGGTGTTATCATTGTCAACATCAACCGGTTCTGCAAGTGAAGATTTTCAACAATGGTGTTTGGATGCGAAAATTATGCTATTTATTACAATGTTTGTAAGTTCATGCTCAGGTTCTGCCGGCGGTGGTATTAAGATTACTAGATGGATTTTGATTTTTAAGTATGTTAAAAATGAATTATATAAAATTCTTCATCCAAAGGCTGTTTTAACCGTAAAAATTGATGATAAAGTTGTTGCTCCTGAAGTTTTAAAACAAACAATATTTTTTGCGCTTTGTTTCTTTGGATTGTGGGCTATGACCGCTGTTGTTCTGGCCATTATTGAACAAAATTTTGCACTTGCACTTACTGCATCTATTTCTGCAATAGGTGATATCGGTCCGGGGTTAGGTGATGTTGTCGGACCGATGGGAAGTTATTCAACACTAAAATCTTTATCAAAAATAATTATTATTTTTGATATGTTTATCGGACGTTTGGAAATTATTCCGTTTCTTGTGTTGTTCCATAAAGATTTCTGGAAACTTAAGAGATAGGTTGTTTTTTCTTAATTATTGCAACATTTTCAATATGGAATGTGTGGCAAAACATGTCAAATGGTTGAATTGATGTTACTTCACACCCTTTTTTAGTAAGAATTTTTAAATCTCTTGCAAGTGTTGCAGGATTACAGCTTACATAAATTATTGTATCTTTAGATAATCTAAACGCTTCATCAAGAGATTCTTTTGAACATCCTTTTCTTGGCGGGTCAAGAATTATTACATCAAATTTACGCTTTTCTTTAGCAAAAAATACTGAAGCATCCATATTGTGAATTTCAACATTTTGAACATTGTTTTCTTGTGCTGTTTGTCTTGCTAGTTCGGTTGATTCTTTATTTTCTTCCACACTTACTACTTTTTTACAAACGTCAGCGATACAAATCCCAAAGGATGTAATACCTGCATAGGCATCTAATACAACAGGATCTTTGAAATTTTCAGCAATATAATCTTTTACGTATTTAAAGATATTTTCAGCACTTTTAGGGTTAATTTGAAAAAATGTGTTAGCCCCGATTTTAAATGTTTTATCAATAAGTTTTTCTTCAATAAATTCTTCGCCGTATAAACATTCTGATTTAGTACCTAAAATAACATTAGTTTTTTTAGAATTATAATTTACACAAACACCTGTGACATCTTCAAATTCATTGTATATTGATTTTGCAAAATCCTTTAATCTGTCAAATATTTTTGTGGCATTAACAACAAGTACAACAAGATTTTTACCAGTTAATGCAGAATTTCTGATAACAACATGACGCAGGTCTCCTGTATGTTTTTTCTCATTAAATCCTTGAATACCAAAGTCAAATGCTTTTTCTCTGATAAATTCAATAATACTATCACAAATTTCCGGTTGAATCGGGCAGTATTTAATATTTACAATTTCGTGAGTTTTTGGTTTAAAGTATCCGGCAAGAATTCGTCCTGAATTTTTGGTTTGAGATATCGGGTATTGAATTTTTCTGCGGTAATTCTTTATTTCAGGGCTTGAGATAGTTTTTTGAATTTCGATGTCGAGTCCTGATATACTTCGAATTGTTTCTTCTGTAATCTTTTGTTTTAATTCAAGCTGATAATCATAATCTATAAACTGTAGTTGGCATGCTCCACAAGCATTGTACATTGGACAAAACGGCTTAACTCTGTGAGAAGATGGTGTAATTATTTCTGAGATTTTTCCATTTGCGAAATTTTTATTTACTTTTGTGATTTTGATTTTTATGATATCACCTGGGCAAGTATTTTCAACAAAAACAACAAAACCATCTATTTTGGCTATTCCTGCACCTAAATTTGTTACTTTTTCTATCTCAGCTGTGTATTCTTCATTTACTTTCATACGATTATTATACCTTAAATATTCTTTATAATTTAACATATTCTTGAAAATATGATATTATGATTTTAGCATGACTATAGGGAGAGAAAATTTTATGAAAAAAGTTTTAATATCATTAGCACTGCTGATTCCGTTTTTAACAGGATGTGCCAATATTGATACAAATGTTACAATTAGTGATGATAAATCCGGTTATGTTGTAACATCATTAACGTACAAAGGTGATTTATCTGATAGAGATAACATCTTGTCTGCAAAAATAGCTGAAGGTTATGAAAGCTTTTTAGATTCAAAATACAAAGTTGAAAAAGCCTTCGGTGCAAATTTGTCTACAATTACAGCATCAAAATCAGTGAAAAACCTTGAAAACGATGATTTAGATTTATCTTCATTAGGTTTTGTTTCACAACTTCCAGATAAAAAATTTATTCAGATAAAAAAATCATTTTTACTAACATCATTTAATGTTGATTGTGTATATGATAATTCATCCAGAGCAGAAGATTTTAAAAACCTTGAGCCTGTTGCAGCACAAAAATCTGAAGATGTGAAACAGTCAGGTTCAGAGTATTACCATAAATATGGCGATGCATCTGAATTGGAATCTGCATTTGATAGTGACGAAGAATTTGCCAAAAATCTTGATGAGGATACCAAGCAAGCAATTGCAGATTCTGTAACAGAAGATAAAAATGAACAGCAAGCTGCAAAATCTGAAAATGCTGAATTTAGCAATACATTTAGTATAAAAGTTCCGTCAATTGCATCATATAATAATGCAGATTCAATCAGCGGCAATGTTTATACTTGGAATTTAAAAGATGACGGAACTACTGAAATTAAGCTTCAATATGTTCAGTATAGCGGATTTGCTATTGCATTTATGCTTCTGCTTGGTGTGTTGCTTCTTGTTGTACTTGCAGGAAGAATCTTAAAACGCGATTCTCAAAAACGTATTGATAATGTTGATAATATTGTTTAAGAAAATATTTAACTAAAAAAAGAGCTGTTACTCAAAACAGCTCTTTTTTTATATCTATATTATCTTTTAGGTGGCGGGGAATCGCATCTTGTAGATAATGCCCAGCCTAATCTGCTTCCTGCCTGACATTTTCTGTATTCCATATTTTTGTTTTTTAGCGCCCAGGCAGTACATGCTAGTCCGTTATATTTATCAGCATTAGGTTTTTCCATTAAGCAGTTGTGTTCAAAGTCAAAATTATCTCCATAAAATCCCATTGGTAAAAGAGTGTTGCCTGACAGGTAGAATCCAAATACATCAACTCCCAGCATGTTAGGGATTGCAGGGCCGTTTACATCGACATAAATAACACCGCAGAAAGGTCTTTCAAGCGGATCGGTAGAAGGAATACGTCCGTTACAATATGTTGAAGCGGTTTTTAAAACAACAGAGCCGCCGTCAAGTAATGTTATAAATGTTGAAGTGACTTCAGGTTCTGCTTTTGTATATGTTAAGGGTACATTTTGTTCAACTGTATCTCCATATTCATCAGTAACTTCCTGAGTTTGGGTTACCATATAGTCTTTCGGATCTAAAGTTAATCTAAAAGGTTCCATAGGATCATTTAAAACTTTTGTCGGAACTCCGTTTAGGGTTCTGTATTCACCTGATGCAAAACAGCCTTTAGGAGAAGAACCGCAATATGACATTACTGATAATTTTTTGGCAACTTCTTTAATTATAGCTTCTGATTTATTTTCGCTGTTTCTAACACTTTCCCAGTCTTGCGGGTTTAAGTTGTTGTTTGCTTTTGATGCGATATCAAATGCTTCTTGAAGTTTTGATTGTGCTGTTTTTAAGGATTCAATATTTTTTTGCGAACCTTGTTTTTGTACCAGATGCGGAATCATTAATGTAAATAGAAAGCCAATAAGTGCCATTACAATCAGCACCTCAGCTAACGTAAATGCTTTCTTTTTCATAATACCTCGTTATTATCTACTTAATTAGTGTAACATTTTTTTTGAGATATTTCAATGATTTACTGAAGCAAGTTCAGCATGACAGAAAATTACTCTGGATCTTAATCCAGTCTGGGACGTAGTCCCGAGACACAATAAAAAAAGAACCTTATTAGGTTCTTAATAAATGGTGGGTGTTGATGCTTAAATCGTAGGCGAAGAATGAGCCGTACGAGAGAAGTATGCGCAGATTGCGTAGAAAATCAATCTCATTTTGAGATTAGATTTTCCAGTAATCCAGTCTGGGACGTAGTCCCGAAACATAATAAAAAAAGAACCTTATTAGGTTCTTAATAAATGGTGGGTGTTGAGGGACTTGAACCCCCGACCCTCTCCTTGTAAGGGAGACGCTCTACCAACTGAGCTAAACACCCAATTTACTATTTAATATTTCTTGCTAGTGTTTATTGCTTTCCGCAAGATTTATCTTATCAAGAACAAAATTTAATGTCAAGGCTTTTGATGAAACTTTTTTAAAAATTTTTCGTCTTTATGAGTGTAGGATTTAACAATTAGTAGTTGGAGGTTATTGTGGGAGTGAATCTGGAAAGTTTGGATAGTTATAAATTCAATAATATTCATACAGAAGAGGACGAAAATGAAGTTAAAACCTTTAGCGCAATTGCGCATGAAGATGATATATTGCAGTCTTATTTAAAAGAAATAGGTAAGATTAAACTTTTAAAGTCTGACGATGAGAAAGAATTGGGCAGGCTTATTAAAGAACAAAACAGTGATGTCGCAAAACGTAAGCTTATACAGGCAAATTTACGTCTTGTTGTAAGTATAGCAAAAAAATATGTCGGTCAGGGTGTTTTATTTATGGATCTTGTTCAGGAGGGTTCTATCGGGCTTATTAAGGCAGCTGAAAAGTTTGATTATTCAAAGAACTTTAAATTTTCGACTTATGCAACCTGGTGGATTAAACAATCAATAATTCGTGCGATTGCAAATAATTCAAAATCAATAAGGATTCCGGTGCATATGGCAGATAAAATCCGTAAGTATAAAAAAGCTTTTCTAAACTTGTCAAATGAACTTGGCAGAGAACCGACAGAAAATGAACTTGCGCTTAATCTTGATATTTCTATAAATAAGTTGAGAAAGATTAAACAATCTATTCTGTTAGAGCCAATAAGCCTTGAAACAGCTGTAACCGATGATTTATGTATTGGTGATTACATTGAGGATAAAAGCTGTAATTCTCCGGAAAATGAAGCTAAAAACGAATTTCTAAAAATGGGGATACCTCAATTATTAGAAGAACTAACAGATAGGGAAAGGAAGGTTTTAATAAGCAGATTCGGAATTGACTCAAATTCTCCAAAAACACTTGCTCAATTAGGAGAGCTTCTCGGGTATTCAAAAGAACGTATCAGACAGATTGAGGATTGTGCTATTTCAAAGCTAAGGCACAACAGTAAATATAAACATTTTAAGGATTATATAGAAAATTAACTAAATAGTACCTCGTAGTAATTTAATTCATCATCTTACTTTCCGGTATCGAACTTGAGCTTGCTTTCGGTACCGGTATTTATTGGGGTAAATGTTGTTGGGAAAGGGCGAAGCCGAAGGCTTCGCCCAAAAATTATATTAATGCAAATTATTTTTTATAACCGGTTGAGCTTCTTTGTTACTGCATAATGTAACTAGAAGATTATTTATCATTTTTGCTTTTTCTACTTCATCAAGCTGAACAATGTTATTTGAACTTAATCTGTTCAGAGCCATTTCAACCATGCCGACAGCACCTTCAACAATTGCTTTTTTCGCATCAATTACAGCTGCTGCCTGTTGTCTTTGAAGCATTGCAATCGCGATTTCAGGTGCGTATGCAAGGTGAGTAATTTTTGCATCCACAACATTTATACCTGCAACTTTTACGTTTCTTTGAATTTCAGCTTTTAATTTAGCTGAAATTTCTGCGCTGTCTCCTCTTAATGAAGATTTTCCGGATTCTTCAGGAGCGTCATAAGGGTACATTCTGACAATATTTCTTAAAGCCGAATCGCTTTGTGCAGAAATAAATGTTTTGTAATCATCTACGTTAAAAATTGCTTTTGCAGTGTCTGCAACTTCCCAGATTACGATGATTCCGACTTCTATCGGGTTACCCAGCTCATCGTTAATTTTTTGTTTACCGTTATCAAGTGTCATTGCTTTTAGTGATATTGTGGTCATTGGGGTTACGCTCATTGCAAACGGGTTAACCCAATGGAATCCTGCTCCGCGAAGTGTTCCAACGTAATTACCGAAAATTGTCAGCGCCAATGCTTCCTGCGGTTTTAAGATTTTAAAACCTTTTGCCATAAATATTACAACAGGAACTAAAAACGGCACAATAAATGGAGCAAAAAGACATAATGGTAAAGCCGCAAGTATTACTAATAACATAATACCTAAAATGACAAATCCGTTTATTGAAAATGCAGGAGTTTCATGCTCTTTACTTTGAATTTCAAGTTCTTGAAATTCTTGTGGCTTTTGTTGTTTTAATGCCGGGTTGCAGTACTTAGTTATAAATGTTTTGTTATCAGTGATTTCAGGAGTATTTTTCATAAATAATTTAAAATATTTTGATAATTCACCGTTATCAAACCAGGTTCCGTTACAAGCTGAACATTTATCAACGATAATTCCGTTAAAATAAACTTTGTCCATTGTTTTTGTACAGCCCGGGCAATTGCGCGGTGCTTCTTTTACGTTAATGTTTTCCATTTCGGCCGGATTTATAAGCTCGCTTTTTAACTCAAGCATTTCTCCCATTTTTTTGAGTGTGGCATATTTTATCCACATCCCTCCGCAGTCTTTACAGTAATGTAAAGCTAGGTCATTAATATTCAGAATCTCAAGTTCTGAATTACATTTTGGACAATTCATCATATATACTCCCTTCTTTTGCTATTAGATTTCCAAAAGTGATTTTGCAAATTCTATTGATTGCTCGTTTATTGTACCGCCGGCAAGCTCAGCGATTGCCTTAATTTTATTATCACCTGTAAGTACGTAAACTTCAACTTTAGTTTGGTCTTCCTGTGATTTTCTAACGTAGAAGTGTTTGTTTGATTTTGATGCGATAATTGCTTGGTGAGTAATTACAATAATCTGGTGTGATTTACTTAATTCAACCATTTCATCAGCAACAGATTGGGTTGCTTTGCCAGAAATTCCTGTATCTATTTCATCAAAAATTACGGTATCAATATCATCGTTTTGTGCAAAAATTGATTTTATTGCAAGCATTACACGAGAAATTTCACCGCCTGATGCTACTTTTGCAAGCGGTTTTAAATCTTCTGACACGTTTGTTGATATCATAAATTCAACATTATCAATTCCGTTAGCGGAAATCTCTTTTGGTGTGATTTTAATTTCAAAACGGGCTTTTGGAAGCTCTAAAACTGCAAGTTTGTCTTGAATTAGTACAGATAAAACCTGTGCATAATTCCTGCGGTGTTCACTGATTTCTGTGCCGAGGTTTTGAAGTTCCTGTTTTATATTTTTAATTTCTTCTTCAAGTTTTTCAACGTTTTGTGTTGAAAATTCAATTGTGGAAAGTTCATTATTAAAATCTTCAAAATTCTTTAAAACTGATTCTAAAGTTCCGCCGTATTTTCGTTTAAGTTTATCAAAGATGAAAAGTCTTTCCTGAATTTCATCAAGTCTTTGTGTATCATTATCAAGATTTTGGCTGTAATCCCTGAGAGATGAAGATACATCTTTAAGATTTTCTATTACATCCAGAAACTGTGCTTGAATATCTTCAAGCTTGTTATCGAAATCTGCGGCTTTTGAAATATTGATTTTAATCTTTGCAAGAACTTCTAAAATTGAGCCGTCATCTCCGTTTATTGCCCAGTATGAACTTCCGGTTAATTCTTTTAATTTTTCGGCATTTTCAAGAACTTCAAGTTCTTGTGCCAGCTCCTCATCTTCATTTACTCCCTGAATATTCGCTTGCGCAATTTCATCTATTTGAAATTTTAAGAACTCAATTTGAGATTCTGTTGCGTTGGCGCTGTTTTTGGCATTATCAAGAAGTGAATTTAACTCTAAATATTTCTCGTATTTCCCCCTATAGGTTTCAAGAATTTGCCCGTAGTCGTCTTTGCCGTAAGAATCCAGAAGATTTATATGATATTGCGGCTGTAAAAAGGTATATGTTTGGTGCTGGGAGTGAATATCAACAAAAAGAGTTCTAAGATTTTTTAGAAGCTCCTGATTTACAAGAGTACCGTTTATTCTTGAACGAACAGCGTTTTGTGTGATTTCTTTAGTTATGATAATTTCACTGCCCCAGTTGTCTATACCATTTTTGTCAAACAGTTTTGACAGGTCATGTTTTGTGTTTTCAAGAGTTATTTCAATAATAGCTTTATCACAGCCCGTTTTTATAACGTCTTTTGAAACACGTGAAGAAAAAACTAAATCGATTGCGTTTAAGATAATACTTTTCCCTGCGCCGGTTTCACCGGTAATTATGTTTAGCCGGTTATCAAAATTAGCGCATAATTCATCTATTAATATATAATCTTTTAGTTTTATCTGTTTAATCATATAATTTTAATTATACGGCAGCTCCACAGCATTTTTTGTATTTTTTACCGCTTCCGCAAGGACAAGGGTCATTTCTGCCGATTTTTTGTGTTGTGTCAATTTCAGGTTTATTTTCGTTATCTTCAATTATACCAAGTGTTCTTGAAAAGGCGTTAGAACGATAAAGTACTGTTGTTGAAGATATAATTTTATTATTTACGTATCTGCGTTTGTATTTTTTCAATAATTCTTCAAGTGTATAATTTTTTGCAAGTACAGCGTTAACGATTTCCATAAAGTTTTTGTGTTTATTTGCAACCATACGGATAAGGTTTGCTGAATACTTGTCGTTTTGAAGGAAATATTTAATACAAGCATCGTAGTTTGTAACTTTTGTATAATCTTTAACTTCAAAGATTTTATTAAATGTTCCGTAAAATGGAATTGCGTATAATCCTAGTTCTTCATCGTAAATTATCCCAACATCGTAAGTTTCTTTGTGTGAAGAAAAACCGCCAAGAGAATTTTCAAGGAAGTTATCATATGAATTGTTGAATTCGCTTACGTTAAAGAACTGATATTCTTCCGGCTCTGCGATAAGTTCTTTATATTCTGCTTTTGTACCTTCTTCTGCATAATCATTAAAGATTCCAATCAAATCATCTGCGAACTTATTTGTTGTGATAATTTCATTTGTGCCAAAGAATTCAAGAAATTTTTTGTTAATTTCGGCAACATCTTCTTCTATTTCTTTTTGTTTTTCAGGGTTGTCAAGGTATACAAGCTCCGGATTTTGTATGATTTTTGCAACTGCAAAACGGTAAGCATCATCTTTTCTTGTGGCAGGAAGCACGCCTGAAATTTCAAGAAGGTAATAATCACCGTTTATATTTACGATTCTTGCAATAATATAATCACCTGAGCCAAGACCGCGAAATGCTGTCATTTTCATTAGTGATGTAATCATATATTTGCGTTCGTTAACTATATTTAGTAATTCAAAGCCTGTTTTTGTGACTTTTTTTATTTCAAAAACGGATGAAATTGATTCATCAATGGCTTCTACGATATTTTTTGTATCTTTATCGAGTCCTTTTGTGTTTTCAAGATAAAGCTGCGGGATACTTTTTAAGTCTTCTCCAAGATTTCGTTCTAAAATATAACTAAAACACGCAGTTTGAAGCGGTACACCGTTTGGGTTTGTCGCACCGATTGTTTGCAGGTACTCATTAAAATCCTGTTTAATATCTTCATTATTTTGAATAAATTCTGCTATATTTTTAATTACGCCGTTAATGCTATCCATGCGTTCTTGAATATTCATGTTTTCTCCCCTTGTTAGTATAATATATTCATCTCTAGGATATAATATTTTTTTGTAAAACTCAATATATTAAGATTTTACGGATAAAAGTAAATATTTTTCAACTAGTCAGTAAGTTTAAAATCACCGTTCTTTTTAATATGTTCAACAAGTCCGCCATCTTGCAATAGTTTAATCATTACAGGCGGAAGCGGTTCTATTTGAATTATTGAACCGTTTGTAAGGTTTGTAATTACCCCTTTTTCTATATCCAGTTCAAGTTCATCACCGTCATCAATTGAGTCTGTGTCGCATTCAATTGCTAAAAGTCCGATATTAATAGCGTTTCGGTAGAAAATTCTGGCAAAAGATTTTGCTAAAACTGCTCCTACTCCTGCTATTTTCATAATTAAAGGAGCATGTTCGCGAGAAGAACCTAAACCAAAATTAGACCCTGCAACAACAAAATCACCTTTTTTCATGCGGGAAGCAAAAGTTTCATCCGCATCTTCCAATACGTGTTTTGCAAATTCCGGAAGGTTAGAACGTAAGTGATATAATCTTCCCGGTGCAATGTGGTCTGTAGAAATGTCATCTCCGAATTTAAAAGCTTTTCCCTTCATGAGTTTCTCCTTTTTTCTTTTATACTACCGCAAAAACAAAAAGTATGCTATAATGTAAAAAAGGCGGTGCTATGTATTTCCATAGAAAATGTAAAATAACTTTTGTTTGCCATGGTGCAACTATATATTCAGAAGAAGGCAGATTTTCCGATGCTGAGAATTATCCTCCTCTATCAGAGCTTGGTGTTGAAGAAATTGAAGCTTTAACAAAATATTTTAAAGCCCGCGGGGTAAAAAATGATGTGATTTATACTTCTCCTTCAATCCGTACTGTTCAGTCTGCAATGATGATTGCAAAATTATTTAAGCAGGAATACGAGGTTATTGATGAATTAAAAACCAGAGCCTGCGGTAAGTGGAACGGGCTGACATATACCCAGATTATGGAAAAATATCCTGACGGATTTACAAAAATTTTAACAGAACCCGATAAGACAACTGTTGCAGAAGCCGAAAGTTCTGTTGAATTTATCTCACGTGTTAAAAAAGTTATAGATGAACTTGTTGCTAAAAATATCGGTAATAGAATTATTATAGTTACACATCCTGAAGTTATTCAGGCTGCAATATGTGCGGCACTTGAAATTCCTGCTGATAAATTGCCAAAAATATTTATCAGAACAGGCAGTGCAACTCAAATTAGTTACTTTGATGAGTGGTCAAGTCTTGTTTACTCGGATTATGTACCCCTGTAAGGTTTGTACATTCTGATATTAAAAACTCTTTACCCGGGCGGAGTTCAATAAAATCCCACGGAAGTTTTTTGTCGTAGGAGTAATTTTCTATAGCGAAATAATCTGTGTTTATGTCAAGATTTTTTGCGGCTTTTTTGAATGCCCCGAGTTTTCCGCCCAGTTTGTACACTTCAATTAAATAATCTGTTAAATTACTGCCGCCGCGTGAAAGCAGAGCCTGATAATAGTCCCATTTCGCGCTTGATACACTGATTTGTATCCCGAGTTTATGTAATTCTTTTTTTAGATAATTTGTTTTTTGTTCAAGTGATTTTTCATCTTCCCTGCCAAACCATTGGAACGGAGTGTTTGCTTTTGGAACAAATGTCGAAAACCCGAATGAAAAATCAAACCCTTTGAATTTTTCTTTAAGCCTTTTTGAAAGATTTACAATTTCTTCAATATCGTCTTGGGTTTCGGTCGGAAGTCCAATCATTCCGTAGAATTTTAATCCTTTAAGTCCGCAATCTTTTGCTGTTTTTACGGCAGTAAAAATTTGTTCTTCTGTAAGGTTTTTATTTATAACCCTGCGAAGTCGCTCACTTCCGGCCTCAATTGCAAGAGTTAGGTTCTTTTGCCCGGCTTTTGTTAATGTGTTTACAATCTCCGGTACGAATGAATCTACACGTAATGATGATACGCTCATTTCAATATTTTCGCCGTTATCAATTTTGTTTTCGATATACTTACATATATCTTTAAATCGCGGATGCGCGGTAATTTGAGCGCCAAGAAGTGCAATTTTGTTTGTATGCTTTAAACCGAGTTCAATTGATTCAATTATTTCTTCGTATTCAACAAAGCGAATCGGTAGATTCATGTATGATGCAAGGCAAAATCCGCATCTGTTTGCACATCCTCTTTCTACTTCCAGTATAAAAGTATTAGGGAAAAATGCTTTATTACTTATAATTGGTGTGTAAATGCATTCAGTAAGTTTTTTTGTCAGTTTTTTTATTGAATTCTGGCCTAATGAAGGAACGTAAACCCCTTCAAGTTTTGATAATTCTTTTAGTATTTCAGATTTTTGTTTATCTTTCATGATTTTGCAGGTATTTATGACTTCTATGTTTACCTCTTCGCCATCGCCGATTATGAAGAAATCAAATATTTCTTGGTAGGGTTCAGGGTTTGCTGTAACAACAGGGCCGCCTGCAAAAATTAACGGATCGGATTCTTTTCTGTCTTTTGCCTTGAACTCGTATTTATTCCATTCAAGAAATTTTAAGATATGCAAAAAATCCATATCAAAGGTAAAAGAAGAACCAATGAGGTTGATTCTATCACGCATTAGACGTGTAGTTTTTGTATCTGAGTAAATCCTTTCAATATCAATGTCTTCTGTTAAATCTAAAGCTCTGTACAGCCATAAATACCCTAAAGATGACATTGCAAAAGATTCAGGTCCGGGGAAAAAGAACCACATATTAAAATCACAGTCTTTTTTTATCTGCCTGTTATATAAATATGTTTCAATTCTTTCGTTACTCAATATTTGTACCTGTTTCTTTTTCGTTGATAGGTGTAAGATACAATTCGTCAATTAAAACACAAATTGTAGCAGCAATTGCAGGGGAAAGTATTACCCCCCACACACCCAAGAATTCTTCTGCTACAAATATTGCTACCATAATGTTTATCGGGTGCAATTTCATAAATTTTCCGAATAAGAACGGACGAATCATATAGTTTGATATTTGTTGAACTGCAAGGAATAGTATAATTGCAAGAACAATTTTTACCCAGCCGAGCGGGAATGCAATAGCAACGATTACGGCTATAGCAATTGTCGGGCCAAGTACCGGGATAATATCACAAATACCTGCGATTAAACCTAAAAGTACAGGGTATTCAATTCCTAAAATTGCGACTTCAATTGTTACCATAACACCAACGGTTATCATAGATACAACCTGTGCTCTGACATAATTACCGACTTTTGAGGTTATATTATATAATATTATCCCAGCTTTTTCTTTTAAATCCGGCGGGAAAAATTCTAAAAATTTGTCTCTTAAATATTTTTTATCTACAAGTATGTAATATATAAACATTGTCAGTGCAAGTGTTATAAATATAGCTTGAGCAGCTGTCATTGTTATATTAATAGATTGATTGAAAACATTTTGTGCAATATTTGTAGAAGCATTTGCAAGGTTTTCAAACGGAATCATTTCGGAAATTGTTTTTCCATAAAGTTTTGTATGGGTAATAAAGTTATATAAATTAGCTGCTTTTTGCGGCATGATTGATATAAATAATTCAATTTCCTTATAGCACATTACAATTATCGGGAGAATTAATGCAATTAATGCAGTAATAGATGTTAAAACAACAATAGATGCTGCTGCTGAACGGTTTTTAATATATTTTTGCAGTTTATTGACAAACGGATTAATTGCTGCTGCCA
>CASLVD010000027.1 GCA_949398305.1 uncultured Candidatus Melainabacteria bacterium
GTGATATAGCTTTTACTCCTGCATATCTTGCTTTATCCATAAGTTTTGCAACTGCACCGTGGGTTGAATCCCCATCAGCCTGAATTAAAAGCCCGTCAGGATAGTTTTTAATTTCCTGGCTTAAGATTGTACCGAGCATATCAGGAGAAATTTCTTCATTATGGATGAAGTATTTGTCATTTTGAGAAACAACAACTGTCAAGATTTGAGGATCTTTATCAATCTGACTTTGCTCAACATTTTCCGGAACAGTAAGACTTATACCTTGCTGATCCAGTAAAGGTGCGATTACCATCATAATAATCAGCAAAACCAGAAAGATATCTGTTAATGGTGTGATATTGATTTCGTTAAATGTTTCTCTCATTATTCTCCGTCCTGTGGAATTTCTACATTTTTATTTTTTTCAAGTTCTTTTTGTTCTTTTTTATTTAAAGGTTCTCCGGCAACTACAAGTTTTTTGTACTCTGCATTTTGTGCAGCATTCATTACATCCATAATAGTTGCACTTTTAATTGCTTTATCTGCTTTAACAATTACTTCAGGAGCTTCAATATCGCCTTTTGCGGCAATAAGTGAGTCAGTCAGCTGTGATGGCTGAATACTTGCACCGTTTACATACATAGCACCGTCTTTTGTAATTGAAACAGTAACCTTTGAATCCTCAATGTTTACCCCGTTGTTAACCTCCGGAACTTCAACGGCATTATCCATTGATTGGAATGAAGGTGCAACAACCATCATTATGATTAACAGAACCAGAAAGATATCTGTTAACGGAGTAATATTGATTTCGTTGAACATTTTTTGTTTTTTATTTGTTGAAAAAGCCATTTTCTTTACCTGTTATAAGTTAACTTTTGATGATGAATATTTAGTTTGGTTTTCGTTTTCAGCATCTACAAAGCTTAGGAATAATAATTTGATAAGCTGGAAGTCGTCTTCGTAGTGTTTAACAATTGATTGGAAAGAGTTAAAGAAAATAACCGCAACAATCGCAACACCAAGACCGAAAGCTGTAGCAATCAACGCTGAACCGATACCTGAAGCAACTGTTGCTGCCTGATTTCCTGAATCAGCTAAGATGTTGAATGTCAAAAGAATTCTGACAACAGTACCGAACAAGCCTAAGAATGGTGCAACACCGCCGATTGTACCTAAGATTGTTAAGTGGCTTTCAAGTTTTCTTGTAGCTAATGCTGCTGAAATATCAAATGAACGTGAAAATCCGTTTCTTTGTTCAGAGAAAATTCTGACAGCTTCTTCAATAACTTCACCGATAACACCGCCGCAGCGAACAGCTGTATTTTGTGCTGCAGATAAGTCATTTTTTGATAAGTTTTTGTTTAATTCTCTCATGTAGATTGTAATATCACGCTGGTTTTTTTGATAGAAAGACCATTTGTTGATTACAACGCCCAGTACCAAAATTGAACATGCAAAGATTGGTAACAATACCGGCCAGTCCATTTTAATTGACTCTAATAATAATTCCATAGTTTTTTATCCTCATTTCTTGTAATAACTTTTCCCTAATATCTTGTTGCTCCAAATACATTATAGTCAAATGTGAATTGGATATCTATGCTTTGTCCTTTGAATTCCGGCGGAAGCGGTCTGAACGGAGCGGCTAAGTGAACCGCGTTAAGTGCAGCCTTGTCTGCGTTTGGTAATCCTGAAGATTTAAATACCGAACAAGATAATAATCTTCCGTCTTTAGCAATTTTGAATAAAAGAACAACACGTTTACTTTCGTTTCCTTTTGGCGGATCCCAGTTCATTTTGATTCTTCTTTGAAGTTCTCTCATGTATGGTCCGAAATCCGGTTCACGAATTGCATCAATTCCCGGACGTCCTCCGCCTCCACCAGGATTTCCGCCGCCGGAGCCGGAACCTTTGCCGTATCCTGAGCCTGTTCCCGTACCGGACCCGGTTCTGCCTGAGCCAGAGCCTGAAGCCAGTTTATTTCCGGAACCTGAACCTACAGGTGCAAGTGAAGGATTTGGAGAATATGTTCCGCTTCCTTTTGTTCCGCCATTATTTGAAGAACCTGAACCGCTTATTGGGCCTGTTGCATATTGACCGGCTTTTGTTCCTCCCGGAGGAACAGGAACTTTAAACGGTGAATTGGTTGGTTTTTGTACAGCTTTTGGTGTCATTGGCGGTTTTACAGACGGTCTTGCTGTCGGCGGTTGTGGCTTAGCCGCTTGAGGCTTTGGAATTGCCTGTTCTACCGTTGGTGACGGTGTTACATTTTTCTGAGGTGTTGTCGCTTTAGGCTGTGTTTTTACAGGTGTTTTTTGCGGTGCAACACTTTGTGTAATCTTATTTACAATAGATTGTTTTTTAGGTGCCGGAGCAGGAGCAGGAGATGATGGCGCAGGTTTTGCTGCAGGCTTAGCTGATGGCATAGAGACCGGTTTTTTAGGATCATTGATACCGCCGGTTCTTGAATTCCTGTCTGCTCTGAATCTTGTATTAGGATCTTTTGGTTTTTCTTCTTTATCTACAAGTACAAATTCAATGTCATTAACTTTAGGTTTTGGTTTTTCAAATAAGCTTAAATGAATACCAAAAATTGCAAGTATTGTTATTACAAGCCAAAAAACAAAGATAGCTGCAGGGTGTAAAATTGCAGAAATTGTCATGGCTTTTTTAAGAGGAATAGCTTCTCTATCCTCTCTTGTTACTGCGGGCATTCTGTATTCAAGATGTTTTGAGATCCCTGATTCTTGCTCTAAACTGTTTGTACTGTTTGTGTATCTACCTAATATTGACATTTTCTTCCCTAACAACAAATATTTTTTATCTCTTATTTGTTAATGATTTTATTTTAAAGTATGGATAATATTATTGCCCGAATGACTTATCTTCATTATTAACCGGGTTCACAGTTATCGGTTGTGTAAGTATAAGATCGATAACTGTATTTACAGGGATAACAACATCGTTGCCTTTATCCCAGATTGATTTAACAAGTCCGCCGCCGGAACCGACTGCTGTTGCTAAAGCTGTACCGCGTCCGATACTTCCTCCGGCAAGCGGAGAAATTACAACACCTGCTAAAGCTCCTGCGCTTGCGCCGACTGCTATATCTTTTGCATATTCTTTTGTTGTATCAAGTGCAGTTCCGCCGATGAGCGTTCCTGTATTATCGTCTGTTTTTATGACTGCTGAAATCGGTATGGTTTGTCCCATCGGTGTAATTATTTGGGTAAACCTTAAAGTTAATTTGCCGTTTAAACTTCCGTGTTTCGCTTTTGAGGTTTCAATTACCGTTCCGTGAACAGAGCTCCCTGCTGGCGCGATTTTATTGCCGTTATAGTATAAATCCGAACCAAGTGCAAGGGTTACAGTTTGACCCGTAACAGCGGTTTCAGAACTGACGGGAGAAGTAACAACTGCTTTAAATGTTTCACCTGCCGGAACTGTTACAACTCTACCTTTTAAGGTTGTCGGAAGCTGGTAATTTTGAGATTCCGGATTTTGCTGTAAGGTGTAATTTGCGGCTGCAAATACACAGTTAGCAGAAAGTAATATTACAGACAATATAAATAATTTTTTCATTAAATTGCTCCCTAAGACATAATATAACTATATTCTACTCCATATATTAATTTTGTCAATTTGTTTACTCGGTTATAGTGTGGGTAATACCTGTTGGAGCTGTCAGTATGATTATTTGCTGGTCACCTGCCGGAATTTTTGTATGAACACCCATACATCTTTTTCCGCCGGGGCGGATTTGAAGGGTTGCTGCTCTGTGATTCCAGGAAATCCCCTGAAATTTACTTTGATAATGCGGCATTTTTACCCATTCTGATGGTGGTGTAAGCTCTCCGCCTATTAAGTTATCATTTGAAGTATAAATATAACCTTTTGTTGGAATTTCAAATCCGTCAGGCATTAAAATTTTTGTAATTTTTATTTTCATAGATGCATTTGTGCCGATTACAGGCTCATTGATTTTTTCTATATATCCGAAGAATTCTGTATTCCTTGGAATTATGTTTGTCTCATACATAAAAAGATCACTTGTTGCAATGAATTTTAGTTTGTAACCCTCAGGACAGGTTTCTGTTGAAATTTCCTGAGTGGTCATAACCGGAATAAATGAACCTACAGGAAGAACAATTTCATCATAGTCGCGCATTTCGAGTGTATTAACTTCAAATTCTTCGGCTTGTACCGGAATATTTATAATAAATATTGCAGCTAATAATATTAATAATCTTTTCATAAGAGTTATTATAACAGTTTTTTTATTTTTATCAACAGTGGTAAATGTATAGCGTGAATGTATTTGTTGTACAAATTCCAAACTAATTATACACAATGAACTGAGTTTTCTTTTCTTATGTACTCAATATATTCTAAGATTTTATTATAATCGTCTTCAACTACCATAACTCCGCGGATTTTTGAAGCATTTCTGATTCCTGCAATATAGTAAGGGTAAAATTTTCTAAAAAACTTTATTGCTACAGCTTCTCCACGTAATTTGATTTCTTCATCAAGATGCCATTTCATCATATCAAGTTTTTCATCCAAAGATGGTTCAGGGAGTTTTTCTCCGGTTTTAAGATAATGTGCAACGCGTCCTATTAGTGTCGGGTCACCAAGAATTCCGCGCCCTATTGCAATCCCGTCAGCTTTACTTTGTTCAAGACATTCAACTGCGCTGTCAATTGAAGTTACATCACCGTTTGCAAAAACCGGCACATCTACATTTTCTTTCAGCAGACGTATTTTTTCCCAATCAGCTTTTCCTGCATAAAACTGTGAGCGGGTTCTGCCGTGAATTGTTATAAATTCTGCTCCGGCTTCTTGCATTTGCTGTCCAAATTCTACAAAATTCATTTCATCTGCAGTGTATCCAAGACGAAATTTTACACTTACGGGTTTATCAGTACCTTCTTTAACCGCTTTTACAAGGTCTGCAGCAAGTGACGGGTTACGCATTAAGGCTGCTCCGTCCTGCCCTTTTACAACTTTATTAACAGGACATCCCATATTTATATCAAGCATATCTGCAAATTGAGTTAGATATTGTGAAGCGCCTCTCATTAGGTGAGGTTTGTGACCGTTTATTTGATAAACTATCGGGTGGTGTGTTTCATCAAGTTTAGTGATTTCTGTTCGAACATTTTGAGCCAAAAACTCAGAACTTATCATCTCTGTTGTTAAAAGTGCGTCAGGTGCGTATTTTCTCACAAGTGAACGCAAGACATAATCAGTTATACCTGCCATCGGGGCAAGTGAAACTTTGCTTTGTATTAAGTTTTGAACTCTATTTTGCATATTCCTTTAATTCTTCGGCGCGGGCTTTAGCATATTGCTTGTATTCATCATCCTGAACCTCTGAATTTGCGTATGCTGTGTAATATGTATATGCATCTTTGTATTTACCCATTGCATCATAGTCAGAAGCTATTAAATAATTACAAATAGTAAATTCATTATTCAGGCTGTAAGCTTTTTTAAGATCTGCAATTGCTTCATTGCGTTTTTCTTTTGTATCATAAATCATACCACGATAATACAATGCGTATGAATTTTGTGAATCTTTTGATAACAATTCGTTAAATTTTACAAGGCTTTCATCTAAATTATTTGCTTCATATAAAGCAATAGCATCGTTAAGTAGATTTGCCCTGTCTGATTCGTCTATAGATTTTAGATATTCTGCTGCTTGTTTGTTGTTTTTATTAAAAGCAAGTGATTTTTGTAAGTATTCTTTTGCGTTTGCATAATCTTCGTTTTCACCGTACAGGCATGCAATGTAGTATGCAATATCAGAATCTACAGGTTTTAGTTCAAGTGCTTTTTTATAATATGTGATAGCATTAGCTCTGTCGCCAAGCTCCTGATAAGATGTTGCAGCGCCAATCATTGTATCAACTGTTGCAGGCTTGATTGATAAATAATATTCAATCGCATTACGGTAATCTTTATTGTGGTAAGCTTCAGCTGCCTTTGTTAATTGATTATCTGTTTTCATTGAAGAAATGTTTTTAACGGCAGAAGCAATAGAAGATTCTGACGGGAATTTTGTCTGTGCAGATTTTAATGTTGTAAGTGCTCCGTCAAAATCATTTCCCTGAGCTTGAGCTAACGCAAGGTTTACAAAAATCTCAGGATTCTTGCTGTTAGTTTTTATAGCTGCATTATACATATAAATTGCATTATCGATTTTACCGTTTTTGTGTAATTCAATAGCGTAATCATACAATACATCTGCAGGATTCATATTTGCCATATTAGAATTTACGTAATCCACAAATTGTTCAGGGGTCATTGTCTTTTTAGCATTTTCTACCATTTGTGCTTTTAGGTAGTCGTTGTTCGGGTCAAGTGCCATGACTTTTTTGAACCCTTCCTGAGCAATTTTTGAATCCCCAAGTTTATCATAGCATTGTGCTCTATAAAGGTTTGCATTTACATTGTCAGGATAAAGTATCAGAACGGATTCATATGCTTTAATAGCTGTTCTGTAATCGCCTTTTTGCTGATATAAAGTTCCGGTATTAATTCTTGTATTAATATTAGAAGGATCAAGTGTTTCAGCTTGCTTGTAATACGATAAAGCTTCATCCAGTCTGCCTTCTTTTTGTAAAATTGCTCCCATATTTGCGTTTAAATTTGCATTATTTGGTGAGGCTGTAAGCTTTTTCTTAAAAGTTCTTTCAAGTGTGTATAATAAATCTTTATTATCAGCTGTAGTTCTTGCAAGTACAAAGCTATATTCGTTTAATGCTTCATCTGAAGAACCCAGATTATCCAAAATCTTTGCATATGCAAGTCTTATATTTAAATCGTTAGGCGCAACAGCTGTAGCTTTTTTATAATATTCAGCGGCTTTAGGTTCGTTGCCTAAAATTTTCATAATACTTGCAACTTGTTCAAAGCTGTCTTTTTGCAAGCTTTTGCTTCCTAATGCCTGCATAAATTCATAAGCTGCCGCAGGAAAATTCCCCTCTGCACGTAGTTTTTTAGCGTAATTAAATCTGCCTTCCGGTGACATGTCAAATTTACTTATATTAAGGCAATTGCTAAGATTTTTTTGATTACTTATAATTGAAGAATGAGAATTCTGAATTTGAGTTTCTGTTGACGGGTAATACATTAAATAAAATAATGCACTTCTAAAATCATTTGCCGCTTTTTCATAAGCTTTATCTTTAGTTGCATATTCAGCCCCTCTTGAAATATAAGCATTAATTATACCTACACGTGCAGAATTATCAAGGTAATTTATTCTTAAAGCGCTTTTAAATTCAGTAATTGCTCCTGAATATTGATATTGTGACATATAGCTTTGCCCTAAATCAAAATGTTCTTTAAAATCTGCAAATGCACATCCGCCCAATAAACAAGTAATTATAGATATTTTTGCAAGAGTGACTAATGTATTTTTCATGTTTGCTCCCTTTTAGCCACTATTTTATTACAACTTTGTTTTCCTGTATATACACAACAGACTAATTGTAAATTTCTGTATAGTAAAACAAAAAGAGTAAGATATGTGATTTATCTTACTCTTAAATTTGTCTTTTCGGGTTTGCTTTAAATGTTAAAGTCGTTCACAGAAATAAAATTCAAACACTCATCAAATAATGTTTGCAGCGGTTGTGTGATATCAATTTCCATCATTTCCGCTCTTGACACTTCCATAGATGCAACAATTGCTTCAGTCTGTGATTTTTCCATACTTAAATGCTCCTTATTTAATTATTTCCGGGTAAATATCCTTAATCTTGACAAATTAGTTATCGGAAGATTTTATCTAAAACTTTAATTAAAATTTTAATTTGTATTTGCATATACACTCAAAACTATATATATAGCTGTTATCTGCCTTGTAACAAAACTTAATAATGGTTTAATGTTACACTATAGCTTTATTTTTATTTTTATGTTATAGTGAACACGTAGTATAACTTTAACATAGGAGATAAAAAAATAGCTAACGATACTAGATCCCAAAGGGATAAGGACAAAACAATAATGAACGAACGTATCCGTTCAAAAGAAGTAAGATTAATTGACGATAAGGGAACAAATCACGGTGTCGTTCCAACATCAAAAGCACTTAGTATGGCAGAAGATGCCGGTTTAGATTTAGTATTGATTAGCCCAAATCAGGCTCCGCCGGTTGCAAAAATTCTTGATTACGGCAAATATAAATATGAAATGGCTAAAAAAGCTAAAGAAGCCAAGAAAAAACAACATGTTGTTGAAGTAAAAGAAGTGAAAGTCCGCTATAAAATTGACGTACATGATTACGAAGTTAGATTAAAAAGCGTTCGTAAATTTATTTCTCAAGGTAATAAGGTAAAAATAGTTGTAATGTTAAGAGGCCGTGAGATGCAACATTCAAATTTGGCATTTGAACTTGCAAACAGGTTCCTTGCTGACTTGGAAAATGATCCGATTCAGGTAGAAAAGAAACCTCAACTGGAAGGTCGTAACGTTACACTATATTTGACCGGTCAGTCATCATAGTTTAAGTCTATTCTGTTTTGATAAATGAAAGCTCTTGACTTTAAATATTGAGCACATATAATAAAAAACGTAGCCAACATGGTTATGCAAAACAGGATACTAGCCGCAATAGCTCAGTTGGTAGAGCAAGGGACTGAAAATCCCTGTGTCCTTGGTTCAATTCCGAGTTGCGGCACCATTAAAAAAAGACACCAGTTCGGGTGTCTTTTTTATTGTATTTTTTTGAGTCGTTTCGATTATGACAGATGGTGCGATTTTTTCGGGCAATCGGCTTTGTGAGCGAGTTTGAGGGGTAGGAAATAATCAAACCATGTGTCATTCAAAACGGTCAAAACGGTCTTTTTCTGGTCAGGACAGATGGTGTGATTATTTTGGGCAAGCTACTTTTTGAACATAAGTCACCTGCTTTTTAGGGTGTTGTGCGAGTTTGACAAATGGTTTGATTATTTTGGGCAGTGACCGTTTTGAAAATTATCCCGATTTGCCGGGATTTATTTTTTTATTTTATTGATACAAAACAGACACAATGCTCGGAAGTGGTGTTCCAATGCTTCCGACTTCGATTTATGGTGTTTGTGCTATGAAGAATGACTATATTAATATTAAAGAAATCGCACAGGCTAAGGGTTTAAAAAGTACCCGTTCTTTACGAATTGAGATTAATAAGCCTGAAAGCAAATACATTTCAAGAGAAGTTAAGGTTAATGGCGGAACATCTTATGAAATATTGTTTTCAAGTTTAGAACCTGAAATACAACAAAAACTTAGAGAATGCGAAACGAAATCAACGGCACTCGTACCACTAAATTATCAACCACCTGTTGTGACAGATAAAGCTCGCTTGACGGCAAACCATAGAATGAATATCATCAAAGCCGCTTGCAAAAGACAAAACGGGATGTCCTATGGCTATCATTGGGAATTTGTAAACGATGAATTAAATAATTTTGAGGCACAGTTTAATGAAAGGATAACCGATGACAACTAAACAAAAAGAGAGAAAAATTGACATTACGATTGCACTTTTACCAATGGCATCAATTGAAAAAGCCTTAAACATTAAATCAAAAACACTCTTTGCTTATGAAAAAGAAGGCATTTTAAATCCTGAAATTAAAGAGGATAAATCGAGATATTACAGTCTCGGAGATTTAGAAAAAGCGAGACTCACAAGAATTTTAATTAAAAGCAAAACGATGAAACTTGCCGGAGTAAAAATTCTACTCTCAGTTTTAGGTAAAGCCAACATTCAAGCTGAAGATTATTCTAACTACATTCAAAACATTTTAAAAAACTGCAAAACAAAGGTTAATTAAGGTACTATAATGCCCTTAAATCAATAAGGGCATTATTTTAAAAAGATGACAAAATTATTATTTCATGATGGAATGACCAGTATTTTTGCGAATTAGTTTAAATATATCCATAGGGAAACTTTGCCTATTAATATCAATAATATCCTTGATTCTTTTCTTTAATATCGTTTCTTCAAAATTATCCGGCAGATGAAGTTTCTCTCGCTGTTCGGGTGTCAGTTTTTTAATTATTTTCCTTATTAAATCAAGATTTTTATTTTTTATTGTATTTCTTTTTGCGTAATTAGTCGGATAAATTACAGGCGGAGTATGCTCTAAATCATAATTAAAAATATAATCACAGCAAAGTGCAAAATTCGTTCTATCTACACCATATTGACATCCAAGATAAAGATTTCCTTTTCTTGTATATTTTAATAATGTTGCTAAATCATTAACAAAATCATCTCTTACTGTGCCTTTTTGATAATCGAAAATGCCATCTTTTCTGTCATCTAATACTTTTGTCAAAGGAACTGATACATATTCTATACCGTTTGCTGCACATTTTTCTTTATATTCAAATGTATCTTCTTCTAAACTTCTTAAATCAATTATTGTTTCTATTCCTGAATAAGAAAGTTCTTCAAATACACTTTCGGGTTTTGTGGCAAGGGTTTCACCTGCATAGATATTATCAGAAACTTGTCTTACTACAAGATTATTGTTTTTAAAATAATCATATAATGATTTGCTCTTTGGCTTTGAAGGAATAAAAACGTCTTTATCAATCTGTCCTAAAAAGATTGTGCTTTTGTTGTCCTTAATCTTGTTTTTGGTTTGGTAATTTAATGTTGTTAAATTTAATAGAGGGGTTATTTTCATAGTAATTTCACTTAAACATAAATGCCACATTATAATAACACATAAAAAAATATTTTTGTGCTATTATAAATTTATTCGCTATACCATAAAATATATAAAGGAGTAGATTATGGATAATTTTAATAATTACACAAAAGATGATTTTATAAAGTTATATGATAGACCTCTTGCTGAACTTTTAGAGATTGCAAATAAAATTACTGCCGAAAATTTCAACAATGAGGTTGAGGCTTGTTCAATAATTAGTGCTAAAACAGGAGCGTGTTCAGAGAACTGCAAATACTGTGCTCAAAGTAAACACAACCATGCTGAAATTGATTGCCATCCGCTTTTAGATGTTGAAACAGTAAAACAAGCTGCACTAAGTGCAAAAGAAAACGGTGCAACAAGATTTTGCATTGTAACATCAGGCAGAAAACCAACTGACAATGATTTTAATAAAATTTTAGAAATGATAAAAGAAGTGGCATCAATTGAGGGTATTCATTGTTGTGCTTCTTTAGGATTATTGTCTGAAGATCAAATAAAGCAAATTAAAAATGCAGGAGTTGAAAGATACAACCACAATATAAATACATCAAAAGATTACCACGAAAAAATTTGTACAACTCACAATTTTGAAGATAGAGTAAATACTGTTAAAATGGTGCAAAAAGCAGGAATTGAAAGCTGTTGTGGTGTAATAATCGGAATGGGTGAAGGTAGAGCCGATAGGATTGATATGGCATTAAGCCTTAGAGAGCTTAATCCAAAGACTGTTCCAATCAACTTTTTAGATCCAATTAAAGGTACTCCTTTAGAGAATTACAAAGACAAAATTGATGAAGAAGAAATCTTAAAAACAATTTGTATTTTTAGAATAATATTACCAAAAGCCATGCTTCGCTACGCAGGTGGCAGATGTTCAAGATTATCTAAATTTAATCAAAAACGGGGTCTTATAGCGGGCATAAATTCGATTTTAGTCGGAAATTATCTCACAACATTAGGCTCAAATGCGACTGAAGATAAAAAGACACTTGAAGAATTAAACATGAGTTTGGTATAAATTATGTTTTCAAAATCAGAAATAATTAACCTGTTAAAAGATGAAAGCCAAAATGATTGGCTTTTTTCTTATGCTGATAAAATCCGGCAGAAATATGTAGGCGATAAAGTGCATTTGAGAGGCTTGATTGAATTTTCAAATATTTGCAAATGCACTTGTAAATATTGCGGCTTAAGATACGAGAATAAGGATTTAAAAAGATACAGAATTAGCAGTAACGAAATTTTAAAATACGCAAAGAACGCAGTTTCTCTTGGATATAAAACTTTAGTTTTACAATCAGGCGAGGATTCTTTTTATACACAAGAAATTCTTGTTCCTTTGATTAAAGAGATTAAAAAGCTCGATGTTACTTTGACTTTAAGCATTGGCGAGAGAAGTTTCGAGGATTATAAGGCATTTAGAAATGCCGGTGCTGACAGGTATTTAATAAGGATTGAAACAACTGACAGAAACTTATACAAAGAACTCCATCCAAATATGAGTTTTGAAAACAGATTGAGATGTCTGTCGGATTTAAGGAAACTTGGTTTTGAAGTGGGCTCAGGGTGTTTAATAGGACTTCCAAACCAAACGATTGAATCGATTGCTGATGATATTTTATTTTTTAAAGAAAATAATTTTGATATGATAGGAGTCGGGCCGTTTATACCACACCCACAAACTCCTCTAAATAATTCTAAACAGGGAAGTTTTGAACTTGCACTTAAAGTTATGGCAATAATAAGAATAATGTTGCCCGATATAAATATTCCTGCAACAACCGCTATGGAAACACTAAACCCCAATGGTAGAATTATAGCTTTAAAATCAGGTGCTAATGTTGTAATGCCAAATGTAACAACAAAAGAATATCGCAAGAAATATGAAATTTACCCGAATAAAATTTGTATTAATGAAAACCCTGACAAATGTCGATTTTGTATAGAAAATAAAATCAAATCAATTGGAAGAACAATATCTAATGATTACGGCTTTAGAATAAAAACTTAATGACAGCCACCACAACCACCACAATTTCCACCACAAGAATTTTGTTGCATCAAGGTTTTAGTATTAAATTTTTCATTATTTAAAACTTTTTCAATTACTAACGGATACAGAATTTGTTCTATAATTTGTAATTCAAATGCAATTTTATGGTAATTATATGGCTTTTCAATAAAAATCGGATATTGTGCAATAATTTCATAAGGATTTATTGAATAAACACTCACTCCGACTACATTTACACCGGCTTGAATTGCCTCATTAATCGGATTTGAGCCTTCAAATAGTGGCAATAAAGATTTATGGACTTTTAAAATTTTATAATCGGTTTGGCACTCAAAATCAGCTGATGCAATTAAATCAAAATCTTTTAAATATTCTTCTTGATATATTTTAAATTCAACTCCAAAATCATTCGCTGTTTTTAAAAGATTATTGTTTTCTGATAACCAAACAATATAAGTTTTGTCTTTTAAATAATTTGTAATTTCGAGTACAGTCTGATTTATGTTATTTGTTAATATTGCAAGTTTTTTCATTAAAATCAACTTTCCGATAGATGTATTTTAGCTTGCACTATCAATTATTCCACCGCCTAAAACTATATCATTATCATAAAAAACAACAGATTGACCTATTGCAATTGATTTTTGATATTCAACAAAATCTATTTTTACTTCATCATCAAGTCTTTTTAATATAGCTTTTTGCGGTTCTTGTGTCGAGCGAATTTTTACTTGCACTTCTGATGGAATTTTATCAACAATCCAATTCAGATTGATTGCAGTTAGTGATTTTTTAAAAGTTTTATCTAATGCCCCAACTACTACTTCATTTTTATCTTTGTTTAAAGATAAAACATACAAAGGCTCGGTGGATGATACACCAAGTCCTTTTCTTTGACCTATCGTGTAATTCCAAATACCTTTGTGCGTTCCTAAAATATTGCCCTTAGTATCGACAATATTACCAATTTTTTCTTCTATATTTAGAAGTTCGTTATAGTCACCGTCATAAAAATCTTGACTATCGGGTTTGTCTGCTACCTCTAAGCCATTTTCTTTTGCTATTCTTCTGATTTCGTCTTTTGTGTAATTTCCTAATGGCAAAAGGATGTTTTTTAGTTGTTCTTGGGTTAATCTATACAAGAAATATGACTGGTCTTTCTTCGGCATAATACCTCTTTTTAAAAGATATTTATCTTCAATATTTTCTATTCTTGCATAATGTCCTGTTGCAAATTTATCAAATTCGATTCCATTTTCACGAGCTACAAGTGGTAATGCTCCAAATTTTACATAAGCATTACAAAATACACAAGGATTAGGGGTTCTTCCTTTTAAGTATTCTGATTTAAAGTTTTCCAATACGATTTTTTCATATTGTTCAACACAATCAAAAACGTAATAAGGAATTCCGATTTTATCAGCAATTTTTCTTGCTTCTTCAATATCTTCAATTTCGTCAGGACCGTAGCAAGCATTTTTATGACCCGATTTTGCAGCAATTCCGTCTTTGCCCCATATTTTCATAGTTGCCCCAATTACTTCATGCCCCTGTTGTTTTAGCAAAAGTGCCGCAACTGATGAATCGACTCCGCCCGATAGTCCAACTAAAATTTTCATTCTTCCTCTTTTCTTGCGTTACATAATAAATATTCGTTATACCTAAACATGTATCTATTATTTAATCACAAAAAATAAATTGTTCAACTTTCTATTGACAAAAAATTTCTTTTGGGGTTTTATAAAAGTATGAAAAATTTATTGCCGAAAAATTTTTATAGCATTAACAACTCAATAAATAATGAAAATGTTTGTTGCTGTTCTTTTAAGTTTACAAGAACTTAAAAGTGCTTTTAGCAACGTATATATATTAGTGTAAGTTCTTGTTTTAGATTTCAAAGCAAGAACTTATTTAGTTATGAAAAAAAGGATATGACAAAATGAAAATAAACAACATTCAAAATAAAAATCAAGAATACAAAACCCCGACTTTTGGTGCTTTAAATCTATCACCGTTATCAAATGCCCTTTATACATTAAACAATAATGATATGTTAAACGCATCTTTTGTGGATATTTTTGCTATGGATACTCCAAGAACAATTGTTGAAACAAAATATAGAGGAAAACAAGCCGGAATCGAAATGGGATTTAGAGAGTACACAGGCACTTTTATTGCAGAATTTTCAGCGATTGTTTTTGCGATGCTCGGTGCAAAATTATTCAATAAATTTCATAAACCGTCAATTACTGCAAATAATTCAAGTTGGGTTACAAACAAAGGTCTTGACACATTCAATGAAATTTTTTCTAAAACAGATAAGACCCCAAGCGGTTTTGTTGATGGAGTATTAGATTCTATGACAGGTCTTGTGGGAAGTGAATATAAAAAATTTAATTCTATCGACAAAGAAAAAACCAAAACCATAAAAGAAACTCTGACAAAACTTATAACTGAAAATTCGGATAAAAAGACAATTAAGAAAACTCTGACAAATGTTCAAGATGATATTGTTAAACTCTTAGGTGCTGATAATAACATTATTTTAAAATCAGGCGATAAAGAATTTGGTGCAAACCTAACCCACGTATTAAGAGATACGATTGATATGGGTAAAAATGTTTTCTTTAAAGAAGGTGCAAATCATTCTGATATTATTAAAAAATTAAAATTCTTAAATAACTCAAAAATTGCTTTTGCAATCCCGGCTTCAATGCTTCTTGCTCTTTCTAACCAATATATAAACAGACAATTAACCAAAAAGAGAACAGGAATTGATAATTTTGTAGGTGAAAACGGTTACGAAAATAATGTTGCAGATAAAAAGAATAAAGGCAAAGAAAAGGGTTTACTTGCTAAAAAAATGCTTTCAGCCGGAGTATTTCTTTTGATGTTATCAAGTGTAATGGGATTAAAAAAGCCTGCTGATTTAGTAAGAAAACTTGAATTTGACGGTCCTGCAACAGGCGGTAATGCTATTAAAACAATATACGGAACATTGATTTTAGGAAGAATTTTTGCATCAAAAGATTCAACCGAACTTAGAGAAACCAACGTCAGAGATTATTTAGGATTTTTAAACTGGCTTGTTTTGGGTGGTTTTGTATCTAAGGGTGTGGCTCAAGCACTCGATCCAAAACAAAAGAATTTATTTAATATAAGCAAAAAAGGCTCAGGTATTACTCATTGGTTAAAGAACGTATCTTTAAAATCTCAAAAAGAAATTATTGCACAGGGCGGTAATGTAAAGAAAAACCTCAGAAACTTAAATATTGCTCAAATTTCAGGCATTGCATACAGTGCGATAATGCTTGGGGTTTTACTTCCTAAATTAAACATTTGGATGACAAAACACAATAAAGGATTTAATTTAAACCCATTCAAGAAAAATGATGATTCTCAAGTTGCTCAACAACAAGAAATCAAAAAACAACAATTAAATTTTAAATCTAAAGCCAATAACGGCTATATTTCTATGGTAGATTTTCAAAAATCATTAGATAATAGAAAATCATATAGTGCATAAGCAATTTTCTTATGTGTTTCGGAGGAAAAGTGAAGTCCATCAACTTCTGAAACTTTTGCAATTCTATCCCAGTCGAAAAACAGACAATCATTATCTTTTGCAGTTCCCTCATAAATTTTTGCAAGATGTTTTGATTTTTCTATTGCAACTTCATCAAACTGATTTTTAAAATATTCTGTTTCAACATAACTTGAAAGTCTTGCAGGTGAAATTATAAGTATTTTTGTTTTGGGGCAAGCCGATTTTACTATGTTTATTAACTGTTCAAGTCCTGTTTTAATTTCATCTAAACTTGGGTTAAAAATTTTTTGAATGTCGTTAATCCCTAATGACAGTATTATTAAATCAAAATCTTTATTCAAATATTTCGGTAAAATTTTATACCCTGTTTGCTCGATTCCGTCAGGACTATCTGCAAAACAAGTCCTGTTACAGCATCCTTGTTCGATGATTTCAAAATCCTTGCCTAATAAATCTTGAAGTAAACTTGTCCACCTTATATTTTCACTATACCTTTTGCCACTTCCCGGAATATAACCCCAAGTGTTGCTATCGCCAAAACATAAAATTCTTTTCATATTCCTCTATTCTTCTTAATTTGCTTGTTTTTATTTTTGTTTTGTAATATTATAACTGAAAAATATTCGTTGTACCTAAAAATATTATAAAAAGGTGGAAAATGGCAAAAAGGAACATGGATTCAGAATTAACAGAAAGTCTTGAAAAGTATTTGCTTGCAATTTATGAAATTGTAAAAGTAAACACAGCAGCACGAGTTAAAGATGTGTCTAATTATCTTAATATCGGTGGTCCTGCAACTTCTGATGCTGTTAAAACTTTAGCCGAGAGGAAATTTATAAACTATGTTCCCTATGGAATAATTACAATAACTAAAAAAGGTATAGAGAAAGCCGAAGAAAAACTAAAAAGACATCATACTATCGAGAATTTTTTAGAAAAAGTTTTGCTTGTAGATACTGAAAAAATCGAAACATCTGCAAGACAAATTGAATATTCCATGCCGGATGATGTTTTAGATAAGTTTGTTAATTTTCTGACATTTATGGAAAATTGTTCCTGCAAAGAGCCAAAGTGGGTCAGAAGTTATAATTACTATTCTAAAAACGGCAAAATGCAGGATAAATGTTTAAATTGTATTAAAAATAAAGAGAAATTTGACAATTCAAACTGCTGTAGCGGTTGTTCATAAACAAGAATTTATTCAAACATTCTTTCTATGCATCTTGTAGCCTTTTGTGCTGTGGTTTCATCTAATGTTATTTCATAGGTTTCGTTTTTCAAAGAATAATAAATATCTTCTAACGTATGCCATTTCATATTTTGACAAACAATGGTTTCTTTAATTAAATGGAAAATTTTATCGGGATAATCTCTTTGCAATCTATCCAATACCCCTTTTTCCGTTGCAATAACAAATTCTTTATCAACGGAATGTTTAACGCATTCCATAATTTCTTTTGTCGAGCCAACAAAATCAGCTTTTTCGGAAACTTTAGTATGACACTCCGGATGTGCAAGAATTTTTGCAGTTGGGTATGTTTTTCTTGCGAAATCCATATCTTCAGGCAAAATTCTCAAATGTGTCGGGCAAAAACCGTTATAGGTTATGACTTCTACATTTTCAAGTTTCTTTTCCACCCACTTACCTAAATATGTATCAGGCAGAAATAAAACTTTAGGAACATTTAGTTTTTTTACGATATCAACTGCATTAGAACTTGTACAACAAATATCACATTCGGCTTTAATCGCAGCTGTAGAATTTATGTAGCAAACGGTTGGAATATCGGGATGTTTTGCTTTAAATTCTCTTAACGATTTAACATCAATCATATTTGCCATAAAACAGCCGGATTCTGTTCTTGGAAGAAGAACTTTTTTTGTTGGTGATAATAGCTTTGCGGTTTCTGCCATAAAAGATACCCCTGCAAAAACAATTATATCTGCATTTGTGTCTTTTGCTTTTTGGCTTAGGTACAAAGAGTCACCAACAAAATCAGCTACAGAATCAATTTCTATGTTTTGATAACAATGAGCAAGTATTATTGCATTTTTTTCTTTTTTTAATTTTTTAATTTTAGTTTCAAGTCTATCCATAAATTATTGTATATATAAAAATATTCGTCATACGCTAACATATTATAAATATTAAACAATAAGAATGTTTTAAAATCAATCATGATTGATAACATTGCCTATTTATAATATTTTGTAATATGTGAATAGTATTCGTTATACCTAAACATTAATATTGCAAGGACTATAATGACAAAAGTGATCTGTATAAAAACTGATAATGTAATAATTCGTGCAACTTTGAATAATACAATTGCTGCACAAGACTTTTATTCAAGATTACCTTTGACTTTAAAATTCACTGATTCAGGAGTTGATTATTCCACCCAATATCAACAAGGAAAATACACAATTGATGAAATGCAAAAAGGTTGGGAAAAGGGCGATATTATTTGGTACGGTGGTTTTTTATCAATAAATTATTTGGATGAGATATATTCATTCGGATATAATGTAATGGTCATCGGGCATATTGAAAAAGAAGATTTAAAGTTGATTAAATTACTTCCAAAAGAAATTTCATTCGAATTTAAGTCGGTTTATTTTTAAAAATTAATTTAGGCATTATACAAAATTTTTCTAAGCGTGTTGCCCGAAATAATCAAACCATCTGTCTTTAGTAATCACACCATGTGTCTTTTTACAATGGTGCGATTTTTTCGGCAAGTGAGTAATTTGAGTAATTTTAATATTGTTATTGAAAAATTAAAAGAAGCAGGAATTAAATTTTCTAAAGAAGCATAATCTACAATTCAAAAGCATTGTAAGATTTATCAATTTCATCTTGATCTATGCCAATGTATCTTAATGTAATGTTTGGTGAAGAATGGTTGAATATCATCTGGAGCATTGCTATGTCTTTAAATTGTTTGTAATGATGATAGCCAAATGTTTTTCGCATTGTGTGTGTACCGATATTTGCATCAATTCCAGCTGCTGAACAAGCTTCATTTAATACTCTGTAAACTTGTGAACGGTCTAATCTATGCTGCTTTTGAGATTCAAATAAAGGACTATTGTCCGGTTTGTTCATAGTGAATTCATTTAACAGTTTTTCTAGTTTTTTGTTTATTGGAAATTTTTTTATTTTTCCTGTTTTTTTCTCGCAAAGTTCAATATGTGTTTTATTTCTGACATCACTTATATTTAAAGATAATATATCTGATACACGTAATCCGGAGTTTATTCCAAGGCAAAATAACACTTTATTTCTAATACTTTTTTGTGCCAGATAGTTTTCAACTGCTTTTATTTGTTTTTTATCTCGAATCGGTTCTACCAGATATTTCATAATTACTTTCTCCTTTACAATAATTTTGAGATTATATTAATAAATAATCTTATGTCAGTCCTTGACTGGCTAAAAATACTAAATATAAAAACTTTCGAAAATGTTTTTATTCTCGAAAGTTTTTATATATTAATATTTTACAATTGTTATTATTGTTTGGTAGTTTCAACACCTTTGCAGTCTTTTATTATGTATGGTCTGACAAAGGAGTATGTGCCGTACAGAGAAGTTAAAGCTCCGGCGAAATTTAATGTTTTGGAAAATTTTGCATATTTATTAAACACGTTACCTAATGTTAATAAGGCTGTACCTGCCATAAAACCTAAGTAGCCTTTGAATATTGTTCTGGGTACAACTACTGTGTCTGTCATATCCGCAGAATTCTTTGCTCTTTCGTGAAATTGGTTTAAGAAATCGTGCTTTTTAGGTTCATTTGTATTTGCTGTAAAGTTCTGTTCAATTTTATTTATGCGCATAATCTTCCTCTTTTTTTGTATTAAATCCCGACAAAATATTTTTTGCGTGTTTTTATTTGTTGGTAAAACCGGTTTTTATAATATTTTTACCAAATTTTGATTCCAGTTTGTCAAAACATTTTACAAGTTTTGCTTTCTTTTCTGTTTCTTCGGTGTCAAGGTAGAGTGAAAGCTGTTCTGAGCCTGCTTCACCTATCTTTTCTAAGAAAACACCTGTGCTTCGGTACAAAATATTCGGGTCAAAGATTTCCTCAAGCAGTTTTATTGCAATATTTGAAATCTCCAGTTCAAAATCAACAGGAGCTAAGAGCTCTTTTTTAGTGTGAAACACTCTGAAATCTTTAGTTCGAAGCATAACTCCGATTGCTGAACATTTTGTGTTATATGAACGGAGCTTGCGGCAAGATGTATGAATATGTCTGTTTAGTTCATTTTTTATAAAATTGAAATCAGATGTAAAAATTCCGAAAGCTCGTGTGTTTTGAATAGATTTTGGCGGCTTTTCCGCGTTTGTAACTTCTGAAACCATTTCACCCAAAAGCTCGTGGCGCATTTCTATTCCGTGAATTCCGATTGTAGAATCAAGCCATTTATCTGTTTTTTGAATAAGTTCTTCTGCGGTTAAAATTCCGTAACGTTTCAAATTATTTGTTAAACGCCTGCCAATTCCCCAGATTTCTTCTATTTTTGTATTTTTAAGTTCTTTATGAATTTTTCGTTTACCTATTAAATAAACTCCTGAAGATGATTTTTTAGATTTATCTGATGCAAGTTTTGAAAGAGTTTTGGTAGAACTTACCCCGATAGATACCGGTATATCAGCTTCTTGCAAAATTTTTTCACGAAGGTAAATTGCAAGTTCTCTGTAATTTTTTTTATAAAGTTTTGTTAAACCGGTCAAATCAACAAAAGCTTCATCTACCGAATATATTTGAACATAAGGGCTGAAATCCTTTAATATAGACATTACCTGATTGGAAACATATGAGTAGTATTCGTGATCTGCTGTAATATATATTGCTTTCGGATGTTCTTTTTTTGCCATAAAATAAGGCTCGCCCATTCTCACTCCCATTTGTTTAGCTTCTTTAGAACGCGAAATTACACATCCGTCATTGTTTGAAAGTACGCAAACAGGTTGTCCTTTCAATGTAATATTGCGTTTCTGCTCACACGATACAAAAAACGAATCACAGTCTACTAATGCAATATATTTTTGCTTTACCATAATAAAATTATATATCTTTTTGTAACAAATGTGCAAATTATAGCAAAAAAATCTCTTGATGTTTTTTTACACATAGTATATTATTAAAATGAAAAAGCAGGTAGGGATTATATATGAATTCAAAAGAAAATTTTATGTTTCCGAAAAAATCGGATTTAATAAAGATTAAGATATCAGATATTACATTTGAGTTACCTGATTTGAAAAATTCTGATGAATCAAAGGCTATTGTTATAGGAAAATGGCTTGCGGATTGGATTAAAGCAGATTTATCTTCCGGAAAAATTGCTGTTCGCAATATTTTGCCTTCAAAGTCAGAATTTGCGTACCTGCTTGGAGTCAGTATCGGAACTATGCAAAATGCTTTTCGATATATTGAAGATTTAGGATATGTTGAGTCTAAACAATGTATCGGAACTCTTGTGAGTGATTATAATCAAAATGCTTCTACGGTTCGAAAGCTTACTTCAAAAAGAGATTTAGCGGTAGAAGCTGTTAAAAGATATATTCAAACAGATGGTTTTAAGGTAGGCTCACAATTACCTTCTTCCCGTACAGTTGCAACAATTATCGGTTTTTCCGTAAATACAACAAGATTAGCTTTAGAGACTCTTGCAACAAAAAATATTATCTGTCACAGATTTAAAAACGCAAAAGATAGCGGCTGGTCAGTTTTAACTCTTGATTTTGAAGTTGAATCAGGTATCGCGAAACAGTCAGAAACGCTTGTTGATATGGTTGTTAAGGATTTAGAAAATTATATTACAAATAACCTTAAAATAGGTGATAGAATTCCTGCCCATGCAACTTTAGCAAAAGCTTTAAAAGCAAGTATTAAGACTGTTCATGACGCTTTAAAAGTTTTAATTGACCGCGGTGTTTTGCTTGCCCGCCGCGGACGTTACGGAACAACTGTTGTAAAAATCCCGGGTGTTGAAATTTCTTCTCAAAAACCTGAAACATCAATTTTTGCACCTGCAAAAGATACTGCATTTTATCATTATGAAAAAACTCAAAATTATATAAAACGAATGATTGCAACAGATTATGAAGTTGGAGATAAATTACCGTCTATTCAGGAATTATCAAAATCATTGG
>CASLVD010000028.1 GCA_949398305.1 uncultured Candidatus Melainabacteria bacterium
ATAAAATCGTCCCGCCGCTTTTTTATATTAATTTGACGAATTTAAAAACATAATAATAATATTATTAATTGATGTCTCTTTTACTGAACTGAGTCCTGCTATTACTCCTTTTAGCAGGATTTTTTTTGTTCTGTGGAATTTTTTATTTATTTATCCTATAATTTAACTATGAAAAGACTTATTTTATTATTAACATTTTTGGTTATGTTTTGTTCAGTAGAAAGCTTTGCTGCGCTTCCTTGGCAAAAACAGCAGGAACAAATTGTTGAAGTTGACGCGACATCTGAGCAGGCAAAAATTCTATACGCTCAAAACGAAATTGATGAAGCTCTTAAACTTTTAAAAAGTAAAGGCGAAGAATACAGAACAGCAGAAGATTGGCTTATTATCGGCAATATTTTGCAAGATAAAGACAGGATTGATGAAGCTGTTTATATGTTCAAAAAATCAATTGAAAAAGACCCGAAATACTATAAAGCTCACTATAATTTAGGGTATATTTACCTGATTCAGGACAGACCGAATATGGCGCTTGCCGAATTTAAAAAAGCCGTAAAATATAAAGATAATTTTGCCTACGGCTATTATAATATGGGCTGTGCTTATCTTAAATTAAAACAATACGGAAGTGCTAAATATAATTTCTTTAGAGCTGTCGATTTAAAAAATGACGAACCTATGTTTTATTATAATTTAGCATATACATACAAACAAATGGGAAAAGAAAAACAAGCAAAAACTTATCTTGACCTATATAATAAATTACTGGAAAGAAATTAAAATTTAATTCCCTCGCCCCGGGCGGGAGAGGGGTAGGGTGAGGGGACAAAATGACATCAACATATAAAGGAATAATTTTTGATTTTAACGGAACATTATTTTGGGATTCACATCTTCACAAACAAACCTGGCGTGAGTATTCTAAAATAATTCGCGGGACTGAGTTTACTGATGAAGAAATGGTAAAATATATGTTCGGAAGAACAAACGAACAAATAATAAAATACGCCATAGGTAAACAACCAACTCCTGAAATGGTTGAAAAATACGGACAAGAAAAAGAAGCTCTGTACCGTAAAATGTGTCTTGATGATCCTGAGAATTTTCACTTAGCAAAAGGGGTTGTTGAGTTTCTCGACTACTTGAAAGAAAATAATATTCCACGAACAATTGCAACTATGTCAGATAAAACAAATGTTGACTTTTTTATTGAAAGTTTTCACCTTGAAAAATGGTTTGATACAGAAAAAATCGTGTACGCAGACGGAATAATCCCGGGTAAGCCTGCACCTGATATTTATGAAATCGCAGCAAAAAATCTTGGTTTAAAACCTGAAGAATGTATTGTTGTAGAAGATGCGTTATCAGGAATAGAATCAGCCCGCGCTGCAGGAATCGGCAAAATTGTTGCAATATGTTCAGAAGAACCGCCGGAACTTTATGAATCAATTCCTTGTGTATCCGGAATAATAAAAGATTTCACAGAATTTGACAGAAATTACTTTTCAGTCAAACCACCTTTGCCCCAAGGATAATCTTTACTAATTGTCCAGCCATCCTTTTGCATTAACGCAGCACAATATCCGCCTCGGTAATATTGCCAAATACTATCCCGGCGACATAATCTTACAGAATTACCATTTATAAGTTTGTCACGGGAAAGTTTACTTCCTGCCGGTACAACAGAAGATGATTCCTTATCAAGCCAAAATGCAAACCCATCAATCCCCATTATATTTGGTTTGCCAGAGCCGTTTATATCAACTACAATCGTAGGATAACCATCATTTGAATTAGAATAAGTAAAATACATACCGTTTTGCATAACATAAATCGGTTGCGATGTAATATTCCTCGACCAATCTAAATAACAATTACTTTCGATATTACCTTGAGATGAAAGAGTTCGCATAGGATATTTAGCTAACGAACCTTTTACTTTTGTTACACCGGTCATATAAGGTAAAAAATACTTTTCCACAACTACCGTTGCATTAGAGACATCCCAACCTGAAATTTCACCATTTTCTTCAGTAGACATTTTTACAGCTTGAGAAAATATACTGTAAGCAGCTTTAACCTTTGTAACCGTTTCACGTTTTTTAAAATTAGTAAGTAAATTTGGAATAGTCATCGCTGCAACCAGCCCGATTATACCAAGTGTAATTAATACTTCTGCCAGCGTAAATGCTCCGGTCTTGGCAGATAATAGAGAGAATACAGAACGTGCAAAGTCTTGTAAAGACAGCCTTAAACGGTTACCCCCCCCCCCGTTTTTCAAATATTTGATCAAATTTCATAATCTTCTCCTTTATAGAAATAAGTATAATTTTTTATTTTCCTTTTTTAATAATTCTTCCGCGTTCTTCAATACGTTTTTGACGATAACCGTAAAGTGCGTAAATTAACACTCCAACAAGCAGCCATAACAGGAAGTACACAGAAGATGTTTTGAGTGTCTTTAGTGAAAATATAATTAACACACCGCAAATTAAAATACCTGCAAGCGGAAACCAAGGACAGAACGGAACTTTGAACGGTCTTTGTCTGTTTGGTTCAGTTTTACGCAAGATTAGTACTGCAAGGCAGATAATCACAAACGATGTAAATGTACCAAAGTTACAAAGTGCCGCAGATATATTTAAATCCATAAACAGCCCGCAAACAATTACCACAAGGCCTGATATCCAAGTCATTACATGAGGAGTCTTGAATTTTTTGTGAATAGCTCTCCAAGAACGAGGTAAAAATCTGTCACGACTGATTGCATATAAAATTCTTGTTGTACCTAACTGATAAATCAGAAGAACAGAAGTTAACGCACAAAGCGCACCAACAGAAATTAAACCTGCAAACCAATCTTTACCGATATAACTCATAGCATGTGCAATAGGTGCTTGAATATCAATTCTCTCAATCGGAACAATTCCTGTTAAAACAAGAGCCACACACACATATAAAATCGTACAAATAACAAGTGTACCCAAAATTGCAATAGGTAAATCTCTTTGCGGATTTTCAGTTTCTTCTGCAGTTGTTGAAATTGCATCAAACCCGATATATGCAAAGAATATTAAAAATGCGCCCATAATAACACCTGAAGGATCAGTCGGGAAAAACGGTGTCCAGTGTTCAGGTTTAACGTAAAATGCACCTACAACAATGAATGATAAAATCATAAACATATTTACACCAACCATTATTGTTGCAACTCTTGTTGATTCTTTTACACCACGAACAAGAAGCACAGTTAATAAAAGTACAATCGCTACAGCCGGAAGATTCACAGCAACAGGGATATGACCAAATAAATAAGGGATTTTATCGTGAATATCCCATCCTTGAGAATTACACAACGCTGTCATAGTTTTGTAATCATATCTTAGCCATAACGGAAAATTCACCACAAAATCAGGTAAAATATGTTTAAAACCTTTTAAGAATTGAATGAAATATCCTGTCCAGGCACTTGCAACCGTAATGTTTCCGATTGCATACTCGAGCATCAAAATCCATCCTACCATCCAAGCCATAAATTCACCCATTGTTGCATAAGTATATGTATAAGCACTACCCGCAACAGGAATCATAGCTGCGATTTCTGAATAACAAAGAGCTGAAAACACACATGCTACAGCCGCCAATACCATTGAAATGACAATAGCAGGACCTGCGCCGGCACTTTCCGAGCTTCCTGTAATTGCAGTACCGATAATTGTAAAAATACCTGTACCTACAACCGCACCAATGCCAATTACAATAAGGTCAAATACGTTTAATGTTTTCTTTAATTCAGATCTTTTGCTTGTTGCAATAAGATCATCCATACTTCTTTTCTTAAATATATTTCGGCAAATTTGTTTAATATCCATCTATTACATTTCTTCCTGATTCTCAAAACTTTGTACCATTTCTCTATGGACTTTGTTTTCATTATTTCTGTTTTTGATAAATCCGTACAATAAATAAATTATCGCACCAACTCCCAACCATACAGGGAATAAAAGCGCAGAACTTCCTGCCTGCATTGATTTATAAACCATCAAACCGCCGCAGCAAAGAATACCTAAAGCAGGTGTTACAGGTGAAAACGGAACTCTGAATGGTCTTTCACGCTTAGGATCTGTGTGACGCAAAATAAGCACCGCTACACAAACAATTATAAATGATGTAAATGTACCGTAATTACAAAGTTCAGCAGCCACATCAAGATTTAATGTTAAAATTCCGACAACTGCTAAAATACCTACAGTCCAGGTTAAAAGAGCAGGAGTTTTATATTTTTCATGCAATTTCTGGAATCTTTTTGAAATAAAATGGTCACGGCTCATTGCATATAAAATTCTTGTAGCCGCCATTTCTAATACTAAAAGTACAGAAGTTAAACCGGCCAATGAACCTACAGAAATCAATCCTGCTGCCCAGTTTTGTTTAGCCATAGTCATACAATATGCCATAGGAGCTTTCAAAAACTCTAACGGCACAGCACCTGATGTGTTTTGCATACCTGTTAAAACAAGTGCAACTAAAACATAAACAATTGTAGTTATTAAAAGTGATCCGATAATACCAATCGGCAAGTCTTTTTGAGGATTTTTACATTCTTCAGCAGCTGTAGCTAAAGCATCGAATCCTATATATGCAAAGAATATTAAAAATGCACCGGCAAAAATACCTTCAACACCATGAGGAGCAAAAGGAGTCCAATTTTCAGGTCTTACAAAAAATGCACCTGCAACAATGAATAATCCGATTACCGCTAATTTTATAAATACCATCAAACCTGCCATTTTAGCAGAGTCTTTAGTACCTTTAACCAAAATTGCAGTGATTAAAAGAACAATTAAAATAGCCGGTAAGTTTATACAAACAGGAACACCTAAAAGTCTTGGAACATACAAATCAGGATTCTCTGCTGCCAATTTGCCAACAGTAAATACATCGTTTGTAAGCCAAGCCGGCGGATGAGCAAGCCATGCCGGTAAAACTTTATCAAAACCTGCCATAAATTGAACAAAATGATTAGACCAAGCACAAGCAACCGCAATAAATCCGATTGCATATTCAAGCATTAAAACCCATCCAACCATCCAAGCTGCAAATTCTCCCAATGTTGCAAAGGTATAAGTATAAGCACCACCGGCAACAGGGATCATTGTCGCAAATTCTGAATAGCATAAAGCTGAAAAAATACACGCAATTGCCGCAATAATCATAGAAACAATTAACGCAGGACCTGCTCCGACTGAAGAGCCGTCAGCACTTCCGGCAGCTGCTATACCAACAACAGCAAAAATACCTGAACCAATAATTGCACCTACACCAAGGATTATTAAATCCCAAACTCCAAGAGTTTTTTCCAACCCTTGTTCACTTGCTTCTGCTAACATCTCATCCGGAGCCTTAATTTTTGTTATGTGTCTTAAAAAACTCCGTGTAAAAGTTGCTCTGTTAAATTTTTCAGCCATCTATTTTCCTTATTTCTTAATAAGCGGGAAGCCCATAGCCTCACGCTGTTCTACATATAATCTTGCGACAGCAGAAGCCATTGTTCTGACTCTGCCGATAAAATTATTTCTTTCATCTTTACTGATTACACCGTGCGCATCAAGAAGGTTAAATGTATGTGAACATTTCAAAACATAATCATATGCAGGCAATACTAATTTTGCTTGCAGACAGTTATCAACTTCTTTCTGGTAAAGATCAAACATTTCAAACAATGAATCTGTATTTGAAACTTCAAAATTATATTTTGATTGTTCTATTTCATTTTGAAGATAAATATCACCGTATTTTAATGTATCATTCCACATAATATCATATACGGATTCTTTGTTTTGAAGATACATTGCAATACGTTCTAAACCGTAAGTTAATTCCAGTGCTACAGGTTTAATTTCAACCCCGCCGACTTGCTGGAAGTAAGTAAATTGAGTAATTTCCATCCCGTCAAGCCAAACTTCCCAGCCGACACCAGCTGCGCCTAATGTAGGAGATTCCCAGTTATCTTCAACAAAACGAACATCATGTTCTTTTAAATCAATTCCCATAGCTTCCAAACTTTTCAAATAAAGTTCCTGAGCATTGTCAGGTGATGGTTTTAAGATAACCTGAAATTGGAAATAATGTCCCAAACGGTTAGGGTTTTCACCATATCTTGCATCGGTTGGCCTTCTGCAAGGTTCAATCATTGCAGTATTCCAAGGTTCAGGACCTAAAGAACGTAAAAATGTTGCAGGGTTCATTGTTGAAGCCCCTTTTTCTATATCATAAGGCTGTTGAATTATACAACCGTAATCTGACCAAAACTTTTGTAAATTAAAAACCAGTTCTTGAAAATTTAAAGCCATAACATAAATCCAATATTGTACTATCTACACTCGTTTCTTAATCTTATTACCGACATAGTAAAATTTCAAGTTTATAATAAAAAATGTTAAGTCTTTATGATACAATAAAACAAAAAGAGGTCGATATGGCAAATAAGATTATAATATTTTCAGGTAAACAATACTCGGGCAAAGACACCGCCGCAAAAATCATGCTGGCAGAAATGCCTGATTACAAGCGCTGTGCAATGGGTGATATTATAAAGCTGACTTACGGTCAAAAACATAATCTGACATATGAAGAAATTGAAGCAAACAAATCACAATACCGTGCAGGGTTAATTGAATTAGGCAATTGGGGACGAGAACAAGATCCTGATTATTGGCTGAAAAAAATATTAGAACAAGAAGGAAATATTATAGTAACAGATGTTCGTGTGCCGCACGAATATGAAATTTTTAAAAATGCAGGAGCAATTTCAATCAGAATAGACGCCTCTCGCGAAACCCGAGCAGGACGCGGTGAACTTGTCGGAGAAAGTGATATAACTGAAACCGGACTTGATGATATCAAAGACTGGGATTATGTAGTCACAAATGATTCTGATTACGAAAATCTAAAAACACAAGTTGAGAAAATAATAAAGTTAATAAGTCTATAGGTTTATAAGTATATAAGTTCTTTACGAAGTTTTACCGACTTTATTTTCTTGAATACCATTGAGATAACTCGGAAACAATTGGTAGCAATATTTACCCCCTATGGGCACAAACTTTCCCAATCAGGTTCATCTTGCTCTTCACCGGGTTCAATTATATGTTCTCCGCACTCAAGCATTACCTGCAAAGAGAGCTTTAATTGTTTTTTATAATTTTCTCTTGCACGTGCCAGTGTTTTTGCACAAAATGTAAAACTCGGAATTTCTTTGATTTCGATATAAAAATATGGATTGCCGTCAAAATCCAGGTCTTGCCCCTCGATTAGCGTCCAATCCAAATTTAAATAGTATTCTAAATCTTTTTTTACTTCCATACTTACTAAACTAATTTTCTAATGAAGAATTACTCAACGGCTGTGATAACATAATACCTTCTCCGCCGACAACATCAGCTCTTTGCCCGTCTATATATAAATATACAGGTAATGACGAATTTAATTTCACAGTCTTAATTAACTGATAAAGTCTTTTATACAGGCTTTCTGTGCCTCCGCCTGTTACAAAAGCAGAATTTAGATTTACTATAACTTTATCTTTTTGTTCTGAAATACTGATAACTTCAGCACCTGAAGGGATTTCAGTATACACTCCGAACTGTTTTTCTTCTCCTTTCGGACCGCGAATTAAAGAGGTTACCGCAAATTTAATTTTTGAACCGTCTACATCTTTATTATAATGGCGTTTTACTGCTTTATAAACTTCTTCATTATGTTCATTTTTTCCGATAAAATAAACATTTACAAATTCTTTTGTATTTTCTTTAACTTCAGGCACCTTATGATCAATAGTTTCTTCCTGCACAGAACGCTGCAGCACCTGAACCTCGTCAGGCTTGATTTCAGGTTTTGGCATAAATACATTAAAACCAACCAGTCCAACTACAACCAGCATACAAAAACCGATAAAAAGTAAAAGAATTTTTTGATTTTTATTCATCTGAAACGTTCCTTTTAGTCTTTTGGAAGTACCATAATACCGTCAGCATAAACTACATTATTTTTGATTGAAATGTTTTTAACATTAACATTTGCGTTTACTTTATCTAAAATCCTAACAGAAAAATCTAAAGGATTCAAATAATTCATAATGAAATCTATTTTTTTCAAATCTAATGCCATATGACCGGAAACTAATTTGGTATTAGTTAAATTAATTTTTCCGTTTTTGGTATTCAAATCTGATTCAAAAACAATTTTTTGTTCCTGTCTTATAAACGGAAATTCAAAACCTAATATATAATAAAATTTATTAGCTTTAATCGCAACTTTTGTTGATGAAACCTTTACACCTGCTCCGTATGAAGCCATTAATTTATTAAAATCATTTATAACTCTTTGATATTTTGGGTGCTGCATAGTTTTGTTAATTGCATTTTGTGACATTTCAAACTTAAAAGACATCGGCATATCTTCAACAAACGAAATCTCTTTATCCGCATATTTAATATAGTTAAAATCGCAAAGAGTCTGCAATTCAATATCTGATAAATAAATATCATTAATTACAACATTTTTACCTTTTACATGAAGCGATTTAAAAATACCGTTTCTTAAATCTTTCGGGCTGTATGAATCCATATTAATTTTCAAATCATCAGCTGATACGACTTTTAAAACTTCTTTTTCAAACAGAGATTCAGCTTTATTTTCGGTTAAAGCATTAAATCCGGAAACTGAACTCATAAATGTTTTAAATTTATTATTCATATTATAGGGTTCAACACAGCTGTATTCACATGCTGCCTGAGCCGCTGAAACTGTTGCAAATAAAACCCCTAATAATAAAACAATCTTTTTCATAATACCTCAAATACCTTTTTAACAAATATTTTGTTATCTTTTACCATACCTATAGCATATATTTTACCACTATAAATCAAAAATACAATATCTTCAGGAGTAAATTTATTATTATAAATATACATACCGTTTAATACCCGATTTCTCTCAATATCATCCATGTTATAACAAGGAAAATCTAAAACTTCTGTCGGATATATTAAATTTTGAATAACAATTTCCATATTAGGCAACTTGTCTAATTCAACTGCATCCTGAACATCAAATTTTCCTGCTTTTGTTCGCTCAAGCGCTGTTAAATAACCTCCGCATCCTAACTGAATTCCCAAATCATAAGCAATTGAGCGGATATAAGTTCCTACAGAACATGCCACAACAATCTTTGCAGCCTGATTTTCATAATCAAAATCAATAAGTTCGATTTTAAAAATCTTTACCTGACGTGACTTAATTTCTACCTGTTGCCCTGCTCTTGCATAATCATATAACTTTTTACCATTAACCTTTATTGCAGAATAAATCGGCGGGATTTGAGAAATTTCACCCTCAAAAGACTTTAATGCTTCAACCACCTCAACTTCTGTAACTTTTTTATCAAAAGTTTCTGTAACTTCACCTTCTAAATCGTAAGTATCGGTGGTTTTACCAAACTGAACAGTTGCAATATATTCTTTATCATCATCAAGATATTCAATAAGTTTCGTTGCCTTACCAATAGCTATAGGCAAAACACCTGTCGCAAACGGATCTAAAGTTCCGGTATGTCCAACTTGTTTAATATGCAGAATTTTACGCACCTTAGCTACAACATCATGGGATGTCATACCTTTAGGCTTATAAATATTTAAAAATCCAAAGGGGATATTTTTTTCTTTTTCATATGCCATTCGTTATTCCCCTTTATTTTCTAAATCTCGCCGCGGGAAATTTTATTTATTAATTCAGTTACTCTTGAACCTTCTTCAAGTCCGTTTGAATATACAAAACGAAGTTCCGGAGTTAAGCGTAAACGAAGTCTTTTACCAACTTCATAACGAATTTTAGATGTACTTTTTTCAATAACTTCTTTGGATTTTTCAATCTGTTCATCTGATCCTAAAACACTATATATAACTTTAGCATATGAATTATCATGTGAAACTTCTACATCAACAATAGAAACAACACCTTCCAAGCCTCTGATTTCTTTTCTTAAAATTTCAGAGATATCGCGCATTAATTCTTTTCTTACTCTTTCATTTCGTAATGACATAATTTTCTCCTTGATATAAGGATTATAACATAAAATCAAAAATTTTAACGACCCAATCGGATTTCATCAAAGTCAATATATATTCTGTAACCCAGGATTTTACAGATAAGCTTCATCTCAGAATATCTTAAGGATTCATCCTTAAGCTTGTGCGAAAGCAAACTTTGCGAATAATTTTTTCCTGAAACTTCTGTCATTTTTTTTGCAAGCTCTGTCATCGTCATCCTTTTTGAAGCAAGCATTATTTTTATTTCATCACGTATATCCATATTTATGATTATAAAATTTGTTGACAAATTATGAAAATATGTGTAATATCATGAATTATATTCATAAATTATGATACATATTCATTAAACGTAAAGGAACAAAATGCAAAACAAAGCTTTTACACTGGCAGAAGTCTTGATAACACTCGGCATAATCGGTGTTGTTGCGGCAATGACGATACCGGGATTAATACAAAGAACACAAGAAAAAGAATTACTAAATCGCTGGATAAAATTTCATGCCCTGCTTAAACAAGCTATACTTATGGCAGAAGAAGAATACGGGGATTCATCAAATTGGCGCTTTGACAAATATAAATCAGGAAGTACACCTAACACGGAAGGCTCAGCTTATTCTTACTTAAAACCTTATTTAAAAATAGTATCAGACTGCCCGACAGGTGAACCTGAGAAAAATTGTTTTTTATCAGGCTATAAATATTCTTTTTTAGATGGCACACCTACAGCAATTTGTAGCTATATAGGACCTGCCGTAAGACTCCTTTCAGGTGAATCCATCTGCTTTGGAAATGGAAGTCCTCACTTTACAGTTGATTTGAATGGAACTTCACCTCCGAATAGAATTGGAGTTGATATTCACTATTTTTCTTTTATTGATTTACCAAAAAGAGAATTTTTACCGGGATTTAATTGGGGATGGAGAGATTCAGCTGATAAAGCAGAATATTGTAATATAGAATCTAGCAGCTGGCATAATGGCGCCAGCTGTGGATTTTGGATTCAACGATATAAAAATATGAAATACCTGCACATGTCAAAAGAAGAAGTTAAAAAAGCCTGGAAACCAAAGAAATAAGAACAAAAAAGCCGGCATTATAAGCCGGCTTTTATTATATTAATCTATCTACCTGATTCATTTTACTCATTTGTTTTCTAAATTGAGCATCCAAACCCGGAAAAACTTCAAAAAACATATCTTTTAATCTTGTCCAAAATCCGGTTTTATCATTTACCGGTATGGCTGCTTTCATTACAGCTTTTCCTTTAGTAAAACCTTTGCTTGCCGCATTACCAAATGTTACATTATTTCTTGTATTCACAGAGTATTGTACTCTTGTTATCATTCAATTATTCTCCTTATAATGATTTTCTTTCAACTTCTTCAGTTGTAGAAACTTCAATTATATCGCCTTCTTGAATATCATTGAATTTACTGAACGAAATACCGCACTCAAAACCTTGCGCAACTTCTTTAACATCGTCTTTGAAACGTTTCAACTGATCAATTGCACCACGGAAGATTTCTTCACCATTTCTGATAAGAACCGCATCTTTAGAACGAACAATTTTACCTTCAAGAACATAACATCCGGCAATTTTATTGGTTTTGCCAATTGTGAATACCTGACGAACTTCAGCTTTACCAAGTTCAACTTCTTTAATTTCCGGTTCAAGAAGTGATAATAATGTTTTTTCAATATCTTCTAACAACTGATAAATAATATCATATTTTTTAATTGTTACACCTTCACGTTCAGCAGAAGCTAACGCATTAGAGTCTTCTTTTACGGTAAATCCAAGAATCAAAGCATTTGATGCAGCTGCAAGCATAACATCGGCTTCTGAGATATTACCTACACCAACGTGGATAATTTTTGTTGTAATTTCTTTTGATTCAACACCTGCAATAGCTTGTGCTACAGCTTCAGCAGAACCGTGAGTATTTGCCTTGATGATTAAATTCAATTGAGGAATAGCATCATCACCTGCAACCGCTTCTTTTCTAATATGAGCCGGAAGCATTGCTTCTAATCTCTTATCACGTTCTTTTTCTTTTCTGTCTGCGATAATTGATTTCATTTCTTTTTCGTTTTTAACAACTTCGAAGTAATCACCTGCCTGCGGTACTTCTGACAAACCTAAAACCTCAACAGGAGTTGACGGTTCTGCTTTTTGAATTCTTTCACCACTATCTGATAATAATGCACGAACTCTGCCGCAAGCTGTACCAACTACAATACAGTTACCTGCACGAAGTGTTCCGTTTTGAACCAATAATGTTGCAACAGGACCTTTACCTTTATCAAGGTTAGCTTCAATAACAACACCAGAAGCTTCAGCTTTTGGATTAGCCTTCAAGTCTTGAACATCAGCTACAAGCAAGATGTATTCCAATAATTCATCAATACCTGTTCCTTGAAGAGCTGAAACTTTAACAGTAATAGTATCTCCGCCCCAATCTTCCGGAACAAGGCCGTGTTCTGTTAACTGCTGTAAAACTTTATCAGGATTAGCACCAGGTTTATCAATTTTGTTAACTGCAACGATAATCGGAATTTCAGCCGCTTTTGCGTGGTTAATAGCTTCTATTGTCTGAGGCATAATACCGTCATCAGCCGCTACAACAAGAATTGCAATATCAGTTGCTTTCGCACCGCGAGCACGCATTTCAGTAAATGCTTCGTGACCCGGCGTATCCAAAAATACGATTTTTTTATCGTTGTTATCACCGAGATAAACTGTGTAAGCACCGATAGACTGCGTAATACCGCCGACTTCTGTTGCTACAATTTTATGTTTTGAAGCACGGATACTGTCAAGTAATGTGGTTTTACCGTGGTCAACGTGACCCATGATACTTATAACAGGAGCACGTCTTTTTAATAATTTTTTATCTATTTCAGAAAGTGCTTTTGCTTTTTCTTCTTTTTCAAGTTCTTGTTCAATATAAGCATCTAAATCTTCTTCAAGAACTTCTAAATCGTACTCTGCGCATACTTTTTTGATAACATCAACATCAATAAGCTGGTTAACTGTCGCCATAACTCCGTTTAGCATTAAGAACTTAACAATTTCAGCAGGAGTTTTTTTAATTTTTTCAGACAATTCAGAAATTGTCATTGCCTGATTTACAACAATTTTTGTAACTTCTTCGACTGCTTCAACTTTTTGAACTTTCTTTTTATGGTGTTGTGCTGCTGCTTTTTCTAAAGAAATTCTTTCTTGTTCCTCTTTTTTAGAGTTGAAGTCTTTTTCTTTTTTCTTTGTATCAACTCTGCGTTTAGAACTTGGTGCAGGTGATTTATTATCATAAATATCTTGAGAAATTATGCGGCGCTGCAGTGGTTTTTTATTTGCAAAATCTTTGTTTTCACCGCTTGGTGCTGGTTTATCACCTCTGTTAAATTTTCTGTCTCCTGTCGGTTTATCACCGCGCGGAGGAAATTTTTTATCTTCACGATTATAAGGTCTTGATGGTCTTGAATCTTCACCTACAGGCTTTTTAGGAGCACGCCTTACGATTTCAAGACGGCTTGCAGGTTTTACTACTTCAACTTTCGGACGTTCTACTTTTTCGATTCTTGAAACACGTTCAACAACAGGCTTTTTAACTTCTGCAGAGGTTTCTTTCTTTTCTTCAACTACTGCTGCCGGTTCAGGTTTTGCTTTTTTAACAACAAAAGCTTTAGGTTTTTGCACAGGTTTAACACTGCCGTTTGCGATAAAATCTTTCAGCCTGCTAATTTGGTCAACAGTGACTGTACTGGAATGAGTTTTTCCGGTAATCCCTATTTTTGCAAACTTTTCTACGACTTCTTTGCTTGGAAGCCCGAGTTCTTTTGCTAATTCACTTATTCTAACTGTTTCGTAACTCATCTAGTAACTGTCCTTTCAATTCGTTTGGTATAGAGTGTTTCAGATGTTTTGCAAGCTTATCTTTCTTAAAAGCCTTCTCTATACAAGCATTATTATAGCAAAGATATACAGATCTGCCAAATGTAACAGAATCCGGGTTTATAATGACATTATCACACTTATGGTCAGCTGTAATTTTGATTAAATCTTTTCTGTCTTTTATCTGCCAGCAGCTAACACAACGTCTTTCTGTCACTAATTTGCCTCTATCCTACTTCTGCCAATTTTTCTAACTTCAACTTTTGGTCATATTCAACCAATAAATCGATAAGCTCATCCAACTCACCGTCAATAACAGTCCATACATTCAAGTTATGATTTAATCTGTGGTCAGTCAATCTTCCTTGCGGGAAGTTATATGTTCTGATACGTTCTGACCTGTCACCTGAACCAACTTGAGAACGTCTTAAGTCTGTGATTTCCTTAGTTTGTTTCTGAACTTCCATATCGTAAAGTTTAGCTTTCAAAATTTCAAGCGCACGCTCTTTGTTTTGAAGCTGTGAACGTTCCTCCGTACAGAAAATCATGATTCCTGTAGGTTTGTGAAATACTCTGGCAGCTGTTTCAACTTTGTTAACGTTTTGACCGCCCGCACCGCCTGAACGTGCTGTAGTAATTTCAACATCGTTCATATTCAAATTAACTTCAACATCATCAACCTGCGGCATAACTGCAACTGTTGCAGTTGATGTATGAACACGTCCTTGAGATTCTGTAGCCGGAACTCTCTGAACTCTGTGTACACCTGATTCGTATTTCAAACGGGAATAAATACTATCACCCTTCATTGAAATAATAACTTCAGACACACCGCCTGCTTCGCAATCTGTTTTACTTAAAATTTGAGTCTGCCAACCCATTTTATCAGCGTATCTTAAATACATACGCATCAAGTCACCTGCGAAAATATTAGCTTCATCACCGCCTGCACTGCCACGGATTTCAAGCATAATGTCTTTATCATCCATCGGGTCGCGAGGTAACAAAAGAACCTTCATTCTTTCTTCAAATTCAGGAATTTTTGCCTCATTTTCTTCCATTTCGGCTTTTAAAAATGAACGCATTTCTTCATCTTTTTCTTCGTGAAGCATTAATTTTGCATCTTCAATGGCTTCTGTTGTAGACTTCCATTCGTAATAAAGATTAACAGTTTCTTCCATTGATTTTCTTTGTTTAGACAAATCTCTAAACTTGTTATAATCCTGAATCACTTCCGGATCTGACAAAGTTTCGCCCAGTTCCTTGTACTTCTTTTCTATTTGTAAAATTTTATCTAACATATCTTTCATACATTTATCATATCAAAAACAGGGGTAAATGCAACCTAACGCAATCGCCTGTTATTATTTGCAAGACGCAAATTAGCAATATCTTCACGAATTTCACTTGCTTGATGAGACAAACGATTATAAACCTGAGAATTTATCTCTCCGCCAATCAAAAGAAGAATTGATGTATAATAAAGCCAAATCATAAGGATAAAAAACGCACCAATTGTACCGTATACAAGGTTATACGTACTTAAGTTGTTCACATAAATAGAAAAACCCCACGAGCCAAGCAGCCAAAAAGTTGTAAAAAATACAGTACCCGGCAGTGCACTTTTTCGTTTAAAAGCTTCATTTCCGCGTAAATCAGGCAAGATATAATAACTTAAAAATGCCATTAAATATAATGCTAAAAACGCAACCGGCCAACGAAGAGTTAAAATAGTAATCGCCCATCCTTTTGACATACCAAAATGCGCGACCAGAAACATTATGATAACTTTACCGAAGATGATAATGTTAATTGTTAAAAACAGTACCAGAATATTTACAAAAACCATCAAGAATGAAAGTATTCTTGTATAAATAAAGCTACGGGTTTCTTCTACCTTGTAAGCCCTGTTTAAGCCTTTCAAAACAACTGCAACTCCATTTGTAGAAAGAACAATTGTAGTTATAATACCAATAATTGCAAGAAGCTGACCGTGATTAAAAATCATAGTTTCTTCAAGTACGGATTTTAAAAGATTCATAGCTTGATTCGGCATTATATTAGCTAAAACCCGCAAAATTGAATCCAAATATGAACGGTTGCCCATCCATCCGAAAATTGCCATCAAAAACAACATAAACGGGAATATACCAACAACAAGCATAAAACCCATTTCTGCTGCCATACCGTAAAAATCATTTTTTATAATGGATTTAACAAGCTTAACAAGTGCTAATATAAATTTATTTTTTACAAGTTTTTTTAACATAAGTTCTTGTTCTTGATTTCTTCTAATACCAAATTAACTGCCTTTACTGGTGCAGCTTTAATTACAGCACCAGCCGCAAGTTTATGTCCGCCGCCTCCGAAAGCTGAGCATACCTGTGCTATATCTTTTGTTTTACTTCTCATCGAAATTTTAGAAGTTGTTGAATTTAATTCTTTAACAACAAATGCGATTTCTGTAGTTCTTATTGCCCGCAGCTTTTCAGTCAAGCCATCGGTAAAGTCTTCGCCATTATTATAGAATTTTTCTAAATCTTTTTTATAAACAATTGTATAAGCGATTTTGTCACCATTTAAAAATTCGGCTTTATTTACACAATAGCTTTGAAATAAAACTAAGTCCTTTGAATTTGATTCATAACATTTTTGGTAAATATCAGAAGGTTTTGCACCATATGAAATTAATTTACCGGCATATTCCATTGTTTTTTGTGTTGTATTTGAAAATCTAAAACAGCCTGTATCTGTCATAATTCCGGTATAAAGACAGATTGCGGATTCTGTTGAAATTTTCCACCCAAATTTTAGCGCAAGCTCAACTAAAACCTCTGCGGTTGCTGAAGCGTCAGGTTTAACGATATTTATCCGTGCGTAATTCGGGTTCGTTTCGTGATGATCAATATTTACTGTATTTTTTGCTTTATTAAACAAAATCTTTGCATCACCGCACCTGTCTAATGCTGCGACATCAAGATTTACAACCACATCATATTCACGAGAAAAATCATACTCATCAATAAATTTAATTTCATCAGAATAAGGCAGAAACTTATAAGTTACAGGAACATCCGAAACCGCTGCCATATCGCATTTTTTCTTATAGTTATCCTTTATTAACGAATATAAACCGCACATAGAACCTAAAGTGTCTCCATCTGGATTTATATGCGATACTAATAATATATTTTTAGAATTCTTTATGATACTATCAAACTGTTCAACAACCATTTTTTGATTTTATCACAAAAAATAACCGAAACAAAACTTATGAAGAAAATTTTATACACAAAATTTCAAAACGTGGACGAAATCATTGCAGAAATGATGAAACACGCTGCAATAAGAAAAGCTATCACGCGGACAAATTTGTGTAAATTCTGGAAAAAAGTTGCAGGTGAAAAATTTGCCCAAAACTCAAAACCTTATTCTATGATGAAAGGGTCTATTATGGTTATAGCCTGCAAAACTCCTGTTGTTGCACAAGAACTAATGCTTCGAAAAACACAACTTCTTGTTAAATTCAAACCATATGTGGAGTCATTAAATATGAAACTTACAGACTTGAAATTTGATGCAAAAAAATGGGTCGAAGAAAGTGATGGCGCGGAATAAATTCCGCGCCGCTCTAATTATTTTGTATCTTTTTTTATTTCAACAAATTTAGTTTTTCCTTTTATATCGAAAAATACTTTATAAACAGGAATAATAATTTGTCCTTCTTTTTCGGCAGGCTCGTATTTTTTATGATAAATAACCGAGCTAAAGGTCACATAACAATTGTATTTATCAAGTGAACATTCACCATATTTGAAAAATTTTAGAAGATAACCATATTTGTTTCCTACCATAACACTATCTTTATCATCACCATATAAAGAATATTTTTGCGGCTCGGTTTCAACCAAATACTGTGCAATATCTTTTCCGGAATTAAATTTTGCGAAATCCGGGGCATTAACAATATCTTCAATATGAGACCTGCATACCTTTTGTTCAGGTTTATTGAATTTAATCATATATACAGCAAAACATACACCAATCACAAAACAAAAAACAAAATAAACAACAAAAGCAATTGCCCATTTCTTTTGTACTTCTTGAAATTTTTCTATACTACTCCATTTTTTAGTGCCATTATAAGCCCATTCATTACCCTTTGTACCAACATATATTGCAATCCCCGGACAAATTAACCGAAATACAGGACCAATTAAAGGGATTTTACTAATTACAGCAGCTGCAATCATAATTAAAAGTGTCGGGAAATAATCATTCCACGCTCCGTTAAAAATTGCCCATATCCAACCAAATCCAAACGCGCCCCAATTAAATTTGTTTAATTCATTTTTTAATTGTTCGCGTTCTGCATTTTCCATACTATAATCATACATCGCAGAAACCCTCAACTTTCCGCTGTTATTATATAATATTTTTACAAATAATACAATGTTTATTAATTAGTTATTTTTCAACCTTCCTCCATTACTCTTCCGGTATAATTATATTCAACTTTTGAGGGAGAAAATTTATAATTTTTCCAATAATTTGGATTACGATTTAAAGGATACCAGTAGGGAAATAACGCGGAATCTTTCCAGCCGCTTGGATGTAAAATACCTTCATTAGACAATGAAAAACTAAAAACATCTCGTCCAACGATATTAAGGCCTTTTAGTCCGGCAACTCCAATAATACCAGGAATTATTTGAATTTACCCCACTAATATTTACCCTTAGCGAATATTTTTAAAAAACTTATTTAAAAGCGTGTCACATTCATCTTCCATAATCCCGCCGTAGACATTGAGTTTTGAACCTGTCACCAGTGTTCGTAAATCGATTTTTGATGAGAATGCGCCATAATTTGTGTCATAACTTCCAAAATAAACAGACTTTATTCTTGATTGTAAAATTGCCCAGCCGCACATCGGGCAGGGTTCTAAAGTTACATAAAGCTCACACCCGTCAAGACGCCAATTACCCAAAATTTGCTCAGCTTTTCTGATTGCAATAATTTCAGCGTGAGAAGTTATATCATTATCTTTTTCACGCGTATTAAAAGCACTTGCAATAATCTTACCGTCTTTAACTATAACCGCTCCTACAGGTATATCGCCATCAGCATTTTTGGCTTGTTTTATTGCAAGTTTCATAAATTCCATAACTTATTCCTCAACATCTGCAATATTTAAAGTTATTGTTGCACAGAACCCGAAATCTTCATCAGAAGATAATTCAATTGTACCATCCATTGCTTCCACCAAACCTTTTACAATAAAAAGCCCGAGCCCTGTACCGCGAGTTGTTCTTGTCATCTCATCATCAAGTCTGACAAATTTATCAAAAAGTGTTTTTAATTTCTTTTCAGGAATAATATCGCAATTATTTTTAACTTCAATAACAGCTTTATTATCATGTTGTTCTACAGTAACAATTATAGGTGAATCAGGATATGAATATTTTATGGCATTTTCGTATAAATTAACAAAAACCTGTTCCAGCCTTCCCTTATCTGCAATTACAGGCGAAAAATCATCACTCATTTGGACAACAATCTCATGCCCGTCACGTTTTCTTAAAAGCAACTCTGACTGCTCAAGTACCTTATCAAGCCAGACAGTTGTATTAATTGTGCGAAGCCTCATTCCTTCAATATCAGGAATTGTAAGTAAATCATCAATTAAGCGTTTTAATTTTTCAGATTGTTCTTTGATAATTCTTAAAGATTTTTGTTTTGTTTCTTCATCAATAACAATATCTTGCCGCATTAAACGTGATGTATAACCCTGAATACTTGTTAAAGGTGTCCGCAATTCGTGGCTTACAGTATCTAATAAATTTGAACGAAATTCGTTTAATTCTTTTAATTCAATATTTTTTCGTTTCAATTCAATATAAGATTTGTGGATTTCTGATGCCATATTGTTAAATTCATTTGCAAGGAAAACAATTTCATAAGGCGTAAAAGAAGTTGTCAAAAGTCTTATCTGACGTTGATAATTACCCTTTGATAAGGCTATTACCGCTTTAAATAACTGTCTTATGTTGATATAAAGATAATAAATATAAAAACCAATCAACAACATCATTGATAAAATTGCACTTAAAACTGATAGAATAATTTTAACCCTATTATCAATAATAGCGTATTTAGTTATATTTTCTGTAGTGTTTACGACAATGGTTAAATCCGGGTTTGTCCTGTGAAGATAAACTATCGGGGTATTTTTTTCATCACCGAAAATAACCGGAGCATCTTCAATTTTTTCATCCGGAAGCAAGTCTATTGTCTCTTTATAAACTTCGGGTGTAAAATTATGAGATGATATCAAACGTTTTTGATTATCGATAATATAAACCTGCCTGTTATCATTTTCAAGAGATTTAAACAGTTGAACATCCCAATTATTTGCGTTAAAAATTATTACAAGAAAAGAACCGTCTTTCATCTGGGTTGATAAAATCGGCTTTTCATTAATATGCGCATCGTCAGTAAGTTTTTCAAGCTCATCAGGGCTTCTGACTATAACAATATCCTCACAGTTCGGGTATTTTTTTGCAATATCTTTTATAAATTTTTCTTTTAAAGTCTTTGAGGGTAAATATTCCAGAGTATCTGCAATCTGAGCTAACGTGGTTTCATTTGTTTTGAAAAAGAAATCAACTTCATCTGATACAATACTTGCAACAAGTATAGCCGATTCTCTCAACTGATGACGAACGGATTTTTGGTTAATATTATTGATAATCAGTCCGCTGATTGACATCGGAATTACAACTGCAATAAAAAATACTATCGCAATTTGTTCAATAATTTTTAATTTTTTCAATCCGTAACTATACTTTTTCATAACTACTCTTGTGCAAACGGAGTCAGCTTATATCCTACATTGGTTACTGTATGTAAATATTTTGGCAGCTTCGCATTTATTTCAATTTTATTTCGTAATCCGCCGACATGAACCCTTAGCATACGTACATCTTCATTGCTGTCATATCCCCAAACTTCATCTAATAAAGTCGCAAGCGTAACAGGACTATTAAAATGCTGCATAAGACAATATAAAATTTCAAACTCAGTCGGAGTTAATTTTACACGCTGATTTACAATAACAGCTTCTAAAGATTCCGGGAATATTTCAATATCACCGCATTTTAAAACTTCATTAGAAAGGGGCGATTCTTCAAAATTAACAACATTTCTGCGCAACAGAACACGTATTCTGAGCAATACTTCCTGAATATCAAAAGGTTTTACAAGATAATCATCTGCCCCGCAGTCAAAACCTGTTGTCTTATCATCAATTGTACCTTTAGCTGTAAGCATCAAAACAGGAACTGCAAGTTTTGCCTGACGTATATTTTTACAAACCTCAAACCCGTTCATTTTAGGCATCATAACATCAAGCAAAATCAAATCATAAGTATTATTCAAAGCCTTATTCAAACCTTCAAGCCCGTTAACGGCAGTGTCTACAAAATATCCGCTGCTTGCAATATCAAACTCTAAAAGCTCTCTGATTTCATCATCATCATCAACAATTAAAATACGTTTTTGTACTTCTGTCATAAAATACCCCTGTTTTTCAAAACCATTGTACAAAACACGAATAATTTTTGCAATCGAATATAATAATACTTAATATTTATTAATTTAATAGCAATTTATATTTTCACCAACATTAGAACATATAACCAATATAAAAGGAGAAAAAATGAACGACATTAACAACAATGTAAACTTTACAGCAAGAATGGATATCCGCAAAGTCACAATGAATAAAGCTCGTTGGGCAAAAATCGCAGAACAATTCGAACAAAAAACATCTAAATATCCAAACGACACATTCTATATGGAAGACATAGCTAACGGAATTAATGCATATAATATCAACTCAAAAACAGGAAACGAAATCAGCGCCAATATCTTTGGTGTTGAGTTCGATAGATTAATGAATATGACAGATTCACAAATTGTTTCAAAATTCAAAAAAATGCTTAATATCTCAGCTCATAAACAAAGAATTTATGATGCAACAAATGATTATACAAAAAAATTATTCAAAATCACAAAAGAAGCTGCAAGTGACATGAAAATTTGGGATGAAGCAGTATCAATTGCGAACAAGGAAGCTAAAGCAATGCAAAAAAAGGATTCATTCCTTAAAGATGTAGATATTTTATTTTAGTTAACACAATACTATATAATAAACTATCGGCGCGGATTAAAAATCCGCGCCGA
>CASLVD010000029.1 GCA_949398305.1 uncultured Candidatus Melainabacteria bacterium
GCAATAGCTCCGGCGCCTTAAATTATTTATTTTCTTTTTTGAACTTATCTTTAAATTTCTCAATTATAGATTTGTCTTCTTTTACGTCCTCTACAGGAGGCTGAGAAGCTGCAGCCGCTTGTTCTGCACGCAGTTGAATAAGTTCTTCCACTGATAAATTTTCTTCACCTGCCTGCGGCACCGGGATTGTATCAACAAAATTTTGAGCACTTTCTATTTCTGAATTCAATGCAAGCCATTTGAAAGATTTAATCATTTTCAAAGGTTTTCTTGTATCTCCGCGAAGTACAATCTGGAATTTAGTTGCATAATCATCAGATTTATTTTCGTGAAGTTCCGGAATTGCTTTCATTTCTTCTTCTGATACTGCTTCACAGAAAATCATAAAAGTTTTAGCCGCAACAACATTTAATCCCGGAGTATTTTTTATTAAGTTAACCGGATTGATATTAGCAAGCGGTCCTAAATGATCAGAAAACGCGGAGGCAAGCTTACCGCGCAATTTCAAATCTGCACTGTTATCAACAAGTCCGACTTTACCTGCGATATACATAGACATAACATCTCCCTGTGATTTTATAGGAGAAACTTCCGCAAAACCGTCTTTAAATGTTAAATGACCGAATAAAGAATTAAAATGAGAAGTATCAATTGTCACAATATTTGTAATAACAGAACCGATTGTTGAAGAGAAAAACGCGTTTTCTCTGATATTTTCAGCCATAAGGAAATTTTCAAATTTGCCAAATGGTCCTAATTGACCGTCTTTTATATTAAAGTCAGCATAACCTTTCAGTGTCTGCATTTGTTCTTCCATTGTGACACCTTTTAACGAGATATCAGCAAGGAAATTTAAATTACCTGACAAAGTATCTTTCATATCCATTACATCAAGCAAAATCTTTTCAACATCAAAATTTCTTCCGCTTAATTTTGCATTAAGTTCGGTTGAAACAAGATTCATTGAAACATCTCCGATAACATTACCGCCCATCGTAGAAGTTCTTAAATTATTCAGATAAAAAATATTTCTAAATAATGAAATTCTTCCTGTTGTATTATTCGCAACGATATTTCCTGTAAGAATTCTGCGAAGATTAATACTTCCTCTAAGGATTTCAACAGGAATATCAGCAGGCGCAGATGAGGCAGAGTTTCCGGCAGGCAAAGCTTTCATTGCGGCATCTGATACCTGCATAAGTTTATCTACATCAATAAGTCTTGAATTTACCCTGACATCTGCCAAACGTGAATGTGATAAAAGATTCCAATTTGATAATATATTTATATTAAAATCAGAACCGTTTGAAATAGCATCGCGAACATCAACCCTTACATCACGTGTTCCAAGATGAGCGTTAATATCTCTGACAGTTGTCATTAATTCAGGAATCCTCAAATTCCTCAAATAAAAATTCCCGTCAATTTTTAAAGCATCAAGATGCCCGAAAAGATGAAGTTTTCCGCCAAAAATAAATTTTGACTGAGGGAATACACATATTGAACCGTTTAAATCATCTTTTACTGTTACTTTGAATAAATTTATAAACGGATTAGTACTCAGATTAGAAATCATAGCCCTGACTCTTACAATTTCTCTTGCATTGAGCAGATTCAAAGCTAAATTATCTCTAAACGGCGCATATGGTTTTCTCAAATACAATCCTGATTTATAAACTTTAACTACATCACCGGTTTTTTCAACCAGAAGCTGAACAAGAAGCTGTTTACCTATAATTTCATCAATTCTGACAGGCGTAATATAAGAATTCGCACTTGATAACATCTGTACAACAGCTTTAACTTTATCTCCTTTTGTTTCAAGTTCTGCTTTCACAGGTACTGCGCCCTTTGAATCAAGGAAAGGCGCAACAGCATCACCTGCTAATATTTTCAAATCAGAATCCGCTAAATCCCCTTTCAAATAAGCTTTAAACTGAGGATTTGATATATAATTTGAAAGTTTTCCGTTAAATGTCAAAATAGAATTTCTGTTCAATTTTATATCCGAATCTCTGATAATTACATTTTTATTATCTATATCTGCAATAAGAAGTTCATCGGCAATTACAGACTTTGTCGCAGGAATACTTACGCTAAATCCTCTATTTTTAAATCTTCCGCGTACATCGCCTGAATTATTTAAAACACCAAAACGCGCAAGTTTATTTGATATAACAAAATTTCCGGCTCTGTCATTTAATGTAAAATCTTCTAAATCAGCTTTACATAAAGCCGCGATCTCTTTTATTTCACCTCTCACTTTAGTATTTAAAGTTAAAAATCCTGATTTTAAATCATACGCATTTTTAACTTCTTTTGGTGCAAAAGCCAAATATAATCCCGGAAGAGGAATTCTATTTGCCGTAATATTTATATTGGCAGTAGAATTTGCATCTATTTTACCTGAAATATCAAGCGGCTGCTTATTTATTAAAACATGAGTATTTTTAACGACAAGTATATTATCGTCAAATAACAAATTTGCATTGATATCGTTAAATAAAAGCCCGATATTTTTATCAAAAATATTACCGTCTCTTATTATAAACTTGCCGTCAGATTCCATATCCTGAAAATCTGTTTTAAAACGGAAGTTTGAAAATAAATACCCGCTTGCACTCATTTGAGCTATATCATTTTTTACATGAATCGTATCTAAATAAGCTTTTAAAATTGTCAAAATATTAGAAAAATGTACCTTTGTCGATTTCAACGCAACTTCGGCAGAAGGTTTTTTACCATAATTAAACTTACCGGCAAAATTTAAATACTCACTATCAGTAACAAATAAATTTGAATCAATTTCAGTTCTGTAACCATTAGCGGCAAGTTTAAAATAAGATTTCGGAAGTTCTAATCCTGATAAAGTCACTGTTGTATTATCAATATTAAAAAATCCTTTTGCCAAAATTTTATGATTTTTCTTGTTTTGTCTTATTTTAAGTTTTGCATTGATATCAGATTTTAAATTGTAATCGCGATAAACCTCAACAGGATTTACAAAAGGAAGCGCGAAAACTGCTTCATCATCATCTTCTACCTGAGTTTTTGTAAACTCCGGTATAAATGTATTAATATCAACATTTGCCGTAATATTTGTATCTTCATCGTTTAAGAATTTCGCATCTGTTTTTAATTTTGCAACTTTTCCGTTAAAATACCCGAACTTTAACTTTTCACCTTTTAAAGTTAATTTATGAGAAGATTTTGTATCATCAATAACAACTTTATAGTTATTTAATTTCACGGAAGGTACAAAAATTTTAATTTTAGAAACATCAAACGGCAGGCTGTCAGCATCTTCTGTCATAAGTTTTGGAGGATTTAATCTGCGTTCTTCTCTTTGTTTATTAATTATATCTTCATAAACTTTTGCGGCTTTAAACTTTTGACTGTCCATAATCTCCAAATTTAGATTTGGTGAATTAACATCAAATGCAGAAATCCTTACACTCATTTTTAGCAATGCAGGCAAGAATAATTTTGTTCTAACTGAATCCGCACTAAAAAGCACAGAATCATCAGGAAGTTTAACTTTTAAATTTTTAGCTTTAATACCGGCTTCCAAAATAGGAGTTGTAATCAAATTCACACTGTCAAAATCAACAATTAAACCGGAATTATCTTTCACAATCTGCTGAAGCTGAGGTTTATAATTATTTAAATCAACGACATGCGGCAGCACCAGTAAGAATACTAAATATACGCACAAAATAATTGATAAAGCTGTATATCCCGTTATTTTCCAAAATTTATTCATAAACCCTCCGTGTAAGTTACTTACTAAAAGAGTATAAAATAAACATGCTTTATAAACAGGAATCCGCACCGTTGAATTTACAATAAGAAATAATTATTTCATCATAAAACTATACTGTTGAAATAGTATTTCTAACGATTCTTTTTCTGTATTTGTAATCTTATTAAACACAAACATCATATCTCTTGCAGGATCAATTAAACAAAAAGCGCCGCAATATTTTAGCAGTTCATTATAAGCATCTTTATCATATTTCAGCCGGTAATCCGCCGGCAGATTATCACCATATACAATAAGATTAAATGAATCCGGATACATATTAACCTGTTCTTTTACTTTTGTATAAAAAGCCTGAAAATTTGAAACATTTTCTTTAACTTTCTTTTCCGGTGAAAATATTAAAACCGAAAACTTAGATTTTGAATTATAAACAGCATTAAAATCTTTATTGTTTACAAGAAAATCTTTAACGAAATTTGGAATTTGATAAACAGAATACCTGACACCGGTTTCTCTTAAATTATTTGCTAAGATAGGCGGAATATACTGTGATGTCACAGTTTTAAAATAGCCGTAAGGCTCACCCTTTCTGGTCTTCGAAAACATATAACTATTTTGCAAACTTATAATTGCAATAATCAAAATAATAATAAATACTAAAAAATGCTTCATATTTCCCCTAACTTTTCCATACTTATTATAACAAAAAATTTCAATAAAAAAAAGAGCCTGCGAATGAGGCTCATTGGAATTAAGAATAGCTGGAAGTATGAAAAAGATTAATTATATTAAACCTTATAAATAAATTTATACTATTAACTATACGGGTGAAAAATTTTTGAAAAAATTAATGCTCCGGTTTTTACATAAATTACCTGTTTGTGGTATTGTTTAAGTTATAAAAAGGAGCGCAAATATGGTTATAAAAAAAAGATATATATGGGCAGCAATTGCAATGATTGCATTAACATTATTTTTCTTAAGCATATCTGTTGCACCTGACAAATCCAAATTCAATATAGATTCACAAATGCCGAGAATCGGTCAAAAATTGTGGACATACAATATGAATAAACATGAATGGAGAAAACACTCAGATAATGATGAAGACACTTCAAAAGAAGAAATCATTCTCCAGATGCAGTTTCCGGAAGGTAACGGCGGTTACACATCATACTATCTTTTAACAGGAAACGGACAGGTTCCAAAAGAAGATGTATGGATTGGCGAAGGCAGTCAGGAATTTTTAATCGGCAAAAAGCTTTATTCATATTTTCCTAAGACCTTTGAATTTTATGAAATTATCTTTAACGGTGTAAAATTTATTCCGAGAAAACTATCTTTAGATGAGATTTCAGAGATTTTCAAAGGATACAGAATCATTAAAGTTTCAGAGCTTCACAAAGGAACATTGAAGTTAAAAGCTTCCGGTAAAAACAATAAATTCATAATTATAAATGATGAAAATAAAGATTTTTATAAATATTATGTTGTTCCAAATGACAGTAAAAAAATGCAGATTGAAGATTTTTCAAACCAGTTCAAAGTAACAGATGAAGTAGAAATTAAGATTCAGCGTCTTGAAGGCTGTTCCAAAAATTACCCTTGTTATGAGATAAAAATAGATTGGTAAGTATGATTTCACTAATAACAAATCCCATTATAATATCAGTAATATTACTTTGTGCGCTTTGTTTGTGCAGAATAAATGTTCTGCTTGCTCTTATTATATCCTCTGTAGTCGGGGGTATTGCAGGGCACATCGGGCTTTCTGATGTAATGGATATTTTTATTAAAGGGATGGGCGGAAACGCTGAAACCGCATTGAGTTATATTTTGCTCGGAGCATTCGCGGCTTCAATGACTCATACCGGTTTAGCTCCTGTTTTATCAAAAAGGATTGCAAACACTATTCAATCAAAAAAATTCTTATTAATATTTATCCTTACAGGAATTGCAATACTTTCTCAGAACTTAATACCGGTACATATCGCATTTATTCCTATACTTATACCGCCATTACTTGTTGTGATGAATAAATTAAGACTTGACAGACGCGCTGTTGCATGCGGCCTTGCGTTTGGTTTAAAAGCTCCTTATATTATGATTCCTGCGGGGTTTGGGTTGATTTTTCAGGGGCTTATTGCAGAAAATCTTGTACAAAATGGTGTTAATGTTTTAAAAAATGATATCTGGAAATCGACATGGCTGTTAGGTTTAGCGATGTTTATAGGTTTTTTAACAGCAATTTTTATAACATACAGAAAACCGCGTGAATACTTGAATTTAGAAGTAAAACAAACTGAAGAAAAAGAAGATTTACACCTTACAAAAAATCATTATATTACTCTTGCTGCGGCTGTTTTAACACTTGTTGTGCAGCTTTGGACAAATTCTTTGCCGCTTGGCGCACTTATAGGTTTAGCTGTAATTTTCGGATTTAAAGCAATTGACCATAGCAAAATGGATAAACTTATAAATGAAGGGGTCGGGTTGATGGGTTATGTTGCATTTGTAATGCTTGTCGCCGCAGGATTCGCCGCTGTAATGAAAGCTACAGGCGGAATTGACACCCTTGTAAATTACATAACACCATTTATGATGTCTAACAAAATAATCGCCGCAAGTTTAATGCTTTTTGTAGGTTTATTTATTACAATGGGAATCGGAACATCTTTTGGTACAATCCCGATTTTAGCAGTTTTATATGTTCCTGTTTGTATAAAACTAGGTTTTAGTATTCCGTCAACAATAATTGTTTTAGCAGCTGCTGCGGCACTTGGCGATGCGGGTTCTCCGGCTTCTGACACAACTCTTGGACCTACAGCAGGGTTGGATGCTGACGGACAGCACAACCACATCTGGGATACATGCGTTCCAACATTTTTACACTACAATATTCCGCTTATTCTTATGGCAATATTGTCTGTTATTATTTTTAAATAAGTTAATCTTAATTAATATTTTCTTTTTTGAAAAATATTATCATGATATCATACTGTTATTATGGCTGATGTAGAACAAAAATACGTACCGCTCCACTTGCACACAGAGTATTCACTACTTGACGGAGCAATAAGAATAGGGGAATTATTATCATTTTGTAAGGAAAACAACTTTCCTGCAGTCGCAATTACTGACCACGGGGTTATGTATGGCGATATGGAACTTTATGAACTTGCAAGAGATTCAGGTGTAAAGCCTTTGATGGGGTGCGAATTTTATGTTCATGACGGCGATATTACAGAACACGACAAAAATAATAACCCTTGTTATCACTTAGTTCTTATTGCAAAAAATAACACCGGCTACCAAAATATTATAAAATTAACATCAATTGCCTGGTGCAAAGGCAGATACGTAAAACCGCGTATTAACTGGGAACTTCTGGAACAGTATCACGAAGGTTTGATATGCTGTTCTGCCTGTCTTGGAGGCGAAGTTCTTCAAAGCCTGTTAAAAAATGATTATGAAGGTGCGAAAACAATTGCACAAAAATATAAAAATTTGTTTGGTGAAGACTATTACATAGAACTTCAAGATCACGGAATGGAAGAACAAAAACGTACAAACCCTGAACTTATTCGTCTTGCTAAAGAACTTGATATTGAAATGGTTATCACAAACGACTCTCACTATTTGAGACTTGAAGATGCTGATATGCACGATACTTTGCTTTGTATGCAGACAAACAGCGACAAAGACGATCCTAACCGTTTCCATTTCCCAAATAACGAATTTTACGTAAAAACAGTTTCACAGCTAAGAGATTCATTTAAGTGGATGGATTCTGAAACTTTCGATAGATGTATAAAAAATACTGTTGATATCGCTGAAAAATGCCACGTTATGCTTGAACTTGGTAAAAGTCCGCTTCCTAAATACGATGTACCTTCAGGATATAATATTGATACTTATTTAGAATACATTGTACACACAGGATTGAAAAAACGTTACGGCGAAGTGTCAAAAGACATTCAAGAACGTGTAAAATATGAACTCGGCGTAATCCAGCAAATGGGGTTTTCAGCTTATTTTTTAATTACATGGGACTTTATCCATTATGCCAAAACTCACGGAATACCTGTCGGACCGGGCAGAGGTTCAGCGGCTGGTTCAGTTGTTGCGTACGCACTTGAAATTACAGACCTTGACCCGATTGAACACAAACTCTTGTTCGAAAGATTCTTAAATCCTGAACGTTTCACCATGCCCGATATCGATATCGACTTCTGTATTGAACGGCGCGGTGAAGTTATCGACTACGTAACTAAAAAATACGGAGAAGATAAAGTCTGCCAGATTATTACATTTGGTACTTATGCCGCAAAAGCCGCATTCAAAGGTGTTGCCAGAATCCTTAAAGTTCCGTTTTCAGAAGCAAACAGACTTGCCGGTCTGATTGAACCTGCAATTGAACTTGCAATGAGCATCAACGACAAAGCTAAAACTCTAAAAAAAGCTATGGAATATGATGGCTCTGAACTTAAAGCTTTATACGACAAAGATGAACAGGTAATGATTGATCCGACAGAAGGCAAAACAGTCGGGATGAAAAAACTTATTGATCTTGCTATAGGTATTGAAGGACTGAAAAATAACACCGGTACACACGCAGCAGGGGTAATCATTGCGCCGAAACCGCTTGATGAAATCCTTCCTGTTCAACCGTCAAAAGACGGAATTATTCAAACAGGTTACCCGCCTCATGCAGTAACAGAAGTTTTAAGTCTTTTAAAAATGGACTTTTTGGGGCTTCGAAACCTTACAACAATTTATAAAACCGTTGATATGATTAAACGCCGCCAGGGAATTGAACTTGCAATCAACGATATTCCACTTGATGACAAACCTACATACCAAATGCTTATGAACGGTGATACAGACGGAGTATTCCAGCTTGAATCTCAGGGGATGAAAAACCTTGTAAAACGTTTAAGACCGGACGTATTTGAAGACTTAGGCGCTTTAGTTGCTCTGTTCCGCCCGGGTCCGTTAGATTCAGGAATGGTTGATGACTTCGTTGAAAGAAAACACGGACGTCAGGAAATTTCATACGCTCACCCGCTTTTAGAACCTGTACTGAAAGATACTTACGGTACAATTGTTTATCAGGAACAAATTATGCAGGTGTTCCAAATCTTAGCTGACTATTCACTCGGTCAAGCAGATATGGTTCGCCGTATGATGGGTAAGAAAAAAGTCGATGAAATGGAAAAACAAAAAGGATTATTCATCGAACGCTCCGCAAAACACGGAATGACTGCAGAAGGCGCAGAAACATTATTCAACCAAATTCTAAGTTTCGCATCATACTGTTTTAACAGGTCACACTCTGCGGCATACGCATTTGTTGCATACCAGACAGCTTACCTGAAATGCCACTATCCGATTGAATACCTTTCAGCACTTCTGTCAAGTGTTGCCGGAGATTCTGAAAAAACTCAGCTTTATATTGAAGAAGCTCTAAAAAAAGGTATAAAAGTTCTTCCGCCTGATATTAACCATTCACTTGCAACATTCACACCCGATGGCGAAAATATCAGATTTGGCCTTGCATCAATCAAACAAGTCGGAGAAGGCGTAATTGAAGAAATTATCAAAGAACGTGAAGAAAACGGCGACTTTAAATCAATATACGATTATATCAAAAGAGTTGATGTTAAATGTACAAACAAAAGAACTCTTGAAGGCTTAATCAAAGCCGGCGCGTTTTCAACAATAGAAAAAAGCCGTAAGCAATTGATGGAAAACCTTGACTATATCACAGCTACAGCTTCAAAAGAAGCTAAACAAAAAGAATCAGGGCAGGGCAGTTTATTTGACATGCTTGGAGATACCGCGGCAATTGATAACGCTAAATTTACGCTTGCCGGTTCTGATGAAGAATATGATGCACGTCAAATTCAATTGTTTGAAAAAGAATTCTTAGGATTCTACGTAACAAGTCACCCGCTTTCAACTATCAGAGATAAATTACCGTTCTTAATGACACACAAAATCTCTGAAATTCCTGATATTGCAAACGAAAAAATCGTTACAATCTGCGGACTTGTCACAGGCATAAAACAAATTCCAACCAAGAATGACCCGACAAAATTTGTTCGATTCGTGACAATCGAAGATTTGTCAGGAAAAATAGATACACTTGCATTTAATTCAAAAATTGCAGAATATAATGATTATCTTCAGCAAGAACAAAGGATTATTGTATCAGGCAAAGTCAGCCGCCGTGGCGATGATGATCCGCCTATAATATTAATCGATACAGTAAAACCTGTCGATAATTCAAATATTTTTACAATCGAACTTAAAGAACCAATGAAATATGAAGAATTATTCTTACTTAAACAAATGCTATGCCAGCACTCCGGATCTGACCCTGTAATGCTGAAACTTCCGGACTTAACAGGAGAAGTTAAAATTCTGGCTTCTTCAATTTTCTGGGTAAATTCTTCTAACGATTTGACAAATACAGTCAAAAAAGGGTTCGGCGAAAAAGTAGCAATTTCTATAAAATCAATGGATACAGATATAAAAGACGAGGTATAAAAACCCCGTCTTTTGACATTAATCTAAATTTATATTGTGTTCAAGGAAATCAACTACATCAATTGGTTTTCCTGCTTCATCCGCATTTTTCAGAACCTGCGGTAATACTTCCAAATTTTGCTTAACTTTAGCCGTATCAGCTTTTTTCAATGCATCCAAATTACAAAAATGTTGAACCTTCTTAGAAGAATTTTCAATAATATCAAAAATTTTACCTAAAAGTTTAAAATTTTCAGGTTTTCCATCACTTGAGCATAAATGTTGAACGAAATTAAAAAATTCGTTATTTTTGCTATAATCCATTGTATAACCGCCTGATAATGTATCTTTTGCGATAACCGGGACAGCTTCTTTGACAGCTTTCATATGCTCAGATAAACCACTCATTGCAGGTAAATCATAACTAAATAAACGAGTTAAAAAATATTTAGAATTAGTAGCATCAGAATTATTAATTACTGTCTCAGCAAGCTCCAATGCACCCGAATTCTTTTTACTGGTTTCCGGAAGCATACTTAATATGCGCCCCATAATAGATTTACCATCTTTTTGAACTTCTAATAAATTAATATTCGTATTCAACATTTGTGTGGTCTTTGCTAAATCAATAACATCATGTGCTAAACCTAGGTGTTTAGGATTCATTTCATCTAAATGTTTTGCGAATTCTGCAATTTCAGGATTATTTTTTGAATAAGCCTTAATAGAATTTATCAGTTCAGAGACCGAATTTGCTCTTGGTTCACGAGTTACCGCTCCCATTGTTTGAAATCCGCCTTGTAAAAAGCGATTAGGCAATTTAACAGCTTCACCAGAAACTTTAGATAATAGTGACATGGGGTAAATCCTTTCTAATTTCTACACATTTCTTGCCATTATAAAGTAAAAACATAAGAAATAATGCTAAGTTTTCAGAAATTATAAATAAAAATTTACAAAAAAATAAAAAAATATTAAAAAAGTGCTTGATATTTTTTTTTCAGCAAGTACAATAAAGAGGTAACCCAGATATGCGGGGGTAATTCAGTGGTAGAATGCCTCCTTGCCAAGGAGGATGTCGCGAGTTCGAGCCTCGTCTCCCGCTCCATAAAGAAGAAGGTTTTAAGACCTTCTTTTTTATTGTTTAAATTTCTATGTGTAATCTGTGGGTAATTCAATTTTCAAAACTTAAACACAATATAGTGAAACTAAAACACAGACTTGTGCAACTTTAATAAAAATAAGCCCTCATTAAGAGGGCTTATTGGTGTAAGAGTTAAGAATTTCTAGGTTTTAGATACAAGTATGGTTGAACTATCTTCTTTCTTCGAGTGTATCTATCTAACACTTCATGTCTAATAATAAAGATGAAGCAATTGAACGTTCTATTATGCAAACTTTGTATTTTTCAATGTCATTTTTGACTCCTTTTATTTTCTTACCATTTTTCAATAAAAGAGCTTTAAAAGCGACCGGGATCGTAAAAAATTTCAAAAATAGCGAAAAGCGTATCTTAGAAGTTTCAAAAAAACACCTATCAGGCACAGCTAAAGAAATGGTTGATGGTATCAAAAAAACAGCCAAAGAATTATCTATGAAAGACAAAAATATTGAAAAAGATTTTGAAAATATTTTAAACAGATTTAGCGATAAAGAAGAGTTAAGACAAAAACTTATTAAAGCCCATGAAAAAGTTTTTAGAAATGATTATTTAACAACAACTGCAATGTGGGGTATGACTCCTTGGATTTGTACTGAAACTACCGAAAGACGTACTCATCGTAAAGGATTTTCTGCCGGATATAAGCTCAAGGATGACGATATAGATGAAAAAGAATATCAAAATTCTAAAAAGAAAAAATTTGCAGCAACAGTTGTTCTTTCTGTAATACCTGCACTTGTATTTCCTAAGCTTATTATGAAAGGAATTAAATCCGGAAAACTAAAAAAACATGCAGAATTATTTAATTATACTAATGCTATGTTTATGTCAAAAACGATTTACGCAATGATGTGGCTATCAGATTATCCCAATACAATAATTCAGTCAAGAGATAAAAATGAAAGAAAAGATCGTGCGATAAGAAACGGAGCTTTGTTAGCAATGTTTTTTGGCGGAGATTTTATCCTGAATAATGTTTTTGGCAGAATTAGTGATAAATTTTTCAAAACCAAAATTATGAACGGTTCTTTATTAAAACCATTTAAAGATATCGAAAAACTTGAAGGAAAAACTTTAAAGAAATCCAAAAGAGCCGTTATCATAATCTATTGGACTTCAATGTTGGCAAACTGTATGCTTCTGGGATTCGGACTTCCGGCTATCTTAAATCGAATGTTGAGAAAAAATATTCAAAAAGAAAATATACAGAAACAGAATAATTTACATTACATTAATAATAAAAACATGCCGGAAATTTTTCAAAAATTTTCTACATAATATACAGCTAATAAAAAATTCTTGACTCAAATACCCGATAATGAGATAATCAAAATATGTTTAAGTATTATGGAAAAACTGCACCGTATTTGTTTTTATTACCGGCTGGAATTGTATTATTAATTTTCTTTTTCATTCCGTTTTTCCAAACAATATTTTTAAGTTTTCAGGATTATTCAACAAATATTTACCACGCAAATTTCAGCGGACTGCAAAATTATATAGAAATTATTCATAATCCTATTTTTTATAAAGTTATGTGGAATACTTTGCTGTATTTAATTCTGGCTGTTCCTGTACTTGTAATTTTTCCGTTATTTTTGGCTGTACTAATTAACCAGAAAATCAAAGGAATAACTCTTTATAAAATTCTTATATATCTGCCTGTAATTGTCTCAATTGTCGTTGCGGCAATTGCATTTAAGTGGTTATACGCGGAACAGGGAATCTTAAACTACATATTAAATGTTTTTAACATTAAATCTATAGGCTGGCTTACAGACCCCAAATATGCGATTTATTCGGTAATCCTGGTAACTATCTGGAAAGGTATCGGATATTATATGATGATTTATCTAGCGGCATTAATGAGCGTGCCTAAAGAATTATACGAAGCTTGTGATATAGATGGTGCAGGATTTTTCAGAAAACATTTAACCGTTACAATCCCGCATATTATGCCTACAATCGCGCTTGTCACAACAATCAGTTCGATTTCCGCAATGAAAATTTTTGCTGAAATTTATGTTATGACAAAAGGCGGGCCGTTAAATTCTACTAAAACTATTGTTTATTATATTTATGAAAAAGCATTTGAAAATCTTGATCTTGGTTATGCCTCTGCTATGGCAGTAATTTTACTTGTTATAGTTATGGTATTTTCATTAATAAATATATTATGTTTTGAAAGGAATAAGTATCAGCTATGAGGAAATTAAAGATTCTGAATCAAGTTCAGAATGACCGATTTATAAAAAATATTTGGATTCATTCAATACTTATTTTAGTATCGTTGTTATCGTTGTTTCCTTTCATATGGCTTTTATCCACTTCATTAAAAGGAGCAGGGGAAAATATTTTCGCATACCCGCCGACTATAATTCCGAAGGATTTTACTTTTGCAAACTATGTCGGAGTTTGGCATAAAGTTGATTTAATGCGTTACTTTATAAACAGTATGATTGTTGCCGGCGGAACTGTTTTACTAAACCTTATTTTATCATCACTAGCAGGGTATCCCCTTGCAAGAATGGAATTTAAGGGTAAGAAAATAGCGTTTTTTGCAATACTTGCAACAATTATGGTGCCTTTTCAGGCGATAATGCTGCCTGTGTATCTAATCACTTTAAAACTTCATCTTGTTGACAGTATAAATGATACATTGGGATTTATCGGACTTATAATGCCGTTTGCAGTAAGTGCATTCGGAATATTTCTAATGCGTCAGGCTTTTCTTGCGATTCCAAGAGAGATGGAAGAAGCCGCAATTATTGACGGTTGTAATGTATTTCAGGTATTTTGCAAGGTTCTTCTACCTATGGTAAAACCTTCACTTGCAGTTCTTGCTATATTTACATTTATAGGTTCGTGGGGAGAATTCCTGTGGCCAAGTATTGTACTTACAAAAGAAGCAATGTACACTTTGCCTGTCGGTGTTAACAATTTGCAGGGAATGTTTTCATCAAACTGGCGTTTCATTGCTGCCGGTTCTATAATTTCTACAATTCCGATAATTATATTTTTCCTTGCAATGCAAAAATACTTCATTTCAGGCGAAAACGAAGGTGCTGTAAAAGGTTAAAATAATTAACTTTCCATAAGGTCATCTTTTTCAATGTCAACATATTTTTCAACACTTTCGCGAACCATAGCACCCTTAACGGCACTGATATTTCTAAGCATACTGTTATTTAAAGTTGTTCCGTTTGTTGAGGTTAAATCTGTTGCATATAATTTACCATTTATATTTTCTATTACAAGATGTGTTCTTGATACCGAACCGTATTTATTATCAATTTGAATATCTGCTATTCTGCTGCGACCAACAAGTAATGATTGTCCGGGTTTTAAGCTGTTTATCTTAGCTTTTACTTTTGGATCTCTTAAATCCAGCTCATAAGTATCACCTAATCTAATTTTATCATTACTGTTTAATTCAATTGTTTGATGATTTTGTAATGCACTTGACCTTTTGCTATTTGCGACTTCTCTAACATCAGTTGATGCTACTCTTGAAGAAGATGGTGTTCCAAGAATACTTCTGCGTTTTGCATCTATGTGTTTTTGCAATAAATTTTGTTGTCCAGGAGTCAGTTTATCATGATTTTTCAGCAAATCTGTAAAATCTTTCAGGTCTGAAAGCGAAGTCGCTTTATTTAAATCGTCCAATACTTTTACCATATCTTCAGTTGTATACTTAGGCATTTGCGGTATATCCATTTCTAGTGACCGGGAATTATCATTTGAAAGTTTGAACATACTTTTATCGATTGTTGTTACAGGATCAGGTTCATAATTTTTGATAATTTTAGTTACTGTTGCATCTGCATCAGGGTTAACTTTATAGTTTACATTTGAAGTCGGAGGATCTATCATTGTTGTTTTAAAGCTTGGAGCTTGCTGAGCCGGTGCTGATGATTTAGTATGAGTAAATTTATGTGCTGTATCAGTAATTTTAGCCTTTCCTTTACTAAAACCGCCTTCAACAGCATCTTTAACTTTATTACCTAATTTTACAGCAACGCCTGATTGTACGGCTTGACCGACAAGAGCTGTTGCTCCGTTTAAAACAGTACCTTTTACTGTAATATCTCCGGTTTGAACTTTTTCTTGAACAGCACCATAAGCTAAGTCACCGGTAACATTTATTGCGGCGCGTCCTAATTTTTGAGTTTTAGTTAAAGCTTGAACGGTCTGACCTCCGGCTGTAACAACTTTTGAACCTTTTACTATAGTACTTGCGGCTTTACCAACACCACCGCCGACAAGAACAGCTCCGGCATCCCAGGCGGCATTTTTAAATATTTGTGCGTGATCTGTACCTTCTCTAAATTCAAATTTACCCTGAGTAACAGCTTGTCCGATTTTTAACCTGTCAGATTCCTCAACAACAACGGACGCAGCACCTGTTGCAACTGCGGCTGCACCTAATGCAACCAAACCTGTACCGCCTGTTACCGCGGCAACTGCGAAACCTGCGGCAACTTTAGTTGTTGTTTTAACAACAGCCGCACCGGTTTGCTGTGATTCATTATATTTTGCAACACGTGTTCCGATATCATTTTTTGTACCGAAAGCCTTCTGGTAATTGGTACTTGTCGGGTGAGCATAATAATTTGCAACAGCATTTTGGTTATAATCAACCCCGAACATTTGTTTAAATTTTGTTTTAAATTGAGCATCACCTTTTTTTGCCGCTGCATTTAATTCAGCCATATCTTTTTTATACTGTTTTAAATCCTCTCGGACTTTAGAGGCTCTGTTTTTTGAACCCCAGAGGACACTTATTCCGTCTGCGACATCACCTGCCCAGCCGTCATCTTCCATTTGTTTATCAAACGCGGCTTGAGCGGAATCAATTTGCTGACTCATCATATTTAATGTTGCAGTACGGGCAGCTCCTGCATCTTTTCTTAGTACATCAGCCTGCCTGTCTCTTACTACAAAGTTGGAATCAAGAATCCTACCGTCCTGCGCCATAACATAAGATCTGCCTTTTTCATCAATAACAGCTGAACGTCCTTTTTCAAGAGTTCCGACTTTCACAAACTTTTTATTAATAGTTACTGTTTTACCATTTTTTTGGCGGATTTTCATTGAACCGTCAACTTTTTCACCTTTATCAAAAAGATTAGTTGCAGTAACATATTCCTCTTTCAAAACTGTGCCATCGTGCGCAATTGTAACAAAATTTCCCTTGCTGTCTTTAGCAAGATGTCTTTTACGTCCGGCTTCACCTATGACAACAAATTCTTCACTTTGACCGTTTTTATATTTTCCGGTAATTTTTGTTCCCTGACCTTTATGATTTGTTAGCCCCATTGCTTTATATTGGGCATCACGAGCCATAGCCTGCGCACGTTTTTGATCTCTGACTGCCTGATCATGCCTGAAATCTGCAATAGCTTCATCGGCAGATTTACGTCCTTGAAGCGGCTGTGCATCAGCGTCCAATTCTCCGGGGATTTTGATTTCTGTACCGACTTTTAAATTTTTACCGGAAAAACTACCCCCCCCCCGAATTCAAGGCTACGAGCTGCTTTTCACTGCATTTGAATTTTTTAGCGATTGAGGATAAAGTTTCACCATTTTGTACAACAATTTTTGTATTGCCTGCTCCATCATATGTTACAATATGTTCTTTGCCGCCGACTGTTCGTTTTTGGGCTAATCTATGTCCGTCTAATGTAGAATCCGTAATTGTTGTATTACCCTCTGCATCAGTTGTTGTATCAGAATAACCTTTTTCATAATAAGTTCGGTTTGTTAATTTATCACCTTCTTTAATTTGAACCGCAAGAGGTTTTCCGTCTTTAGTTAATATAGCTGAAGCTTTACCGTATTGTGTAATATTCTCAGTTACCGTACCGTCTTTATTATATTTATATTCGGTTCTTTTTTCTTTAGCCGGAATTCCTTCATTCTCAACTTTTGAATTCAAAACCTCATTACCGGCTTCATCATATGAATAATAGCTTGATGTGATACCGGATTTAACTTCTTTTGATTCTGGTTTACCATCTTTAAAAGATGTGGTTGAAACACTTTGATTGTTGTTTTTAGTTTCAACTAATTTAGTAATAGTTTCACCATCTTGTGCGTATTCGATTTCTTTCATATCACCGTCTTTTGTAACGGTGCTTTCTTTTAATAATTTTTTATTTTCATCTAAAAATTTTGTTGTTGTAACTTCATTTTCACCGGTCTTTGTCAGTTTGGAAGTTTTATCCGGATTAAGTGTTTCAATCGTACCGTCTTTATATTTAATTTGAACAGTCTTACCTTTTGCATTTTCTGTTACCGAAACATCTTCAATATCTTCGGTATTTTTATTGTATTCTTGCAGAAATTTTAATAATTCTTTTTTATCAACAGTTTTTTTAAGGTTATTAGACTTCAAATAATTATCGGCTTCTTTTTTGGAAACTTCATTATCTCCTGATGTATCGATTTTTGATTGGAAACTTTTAATTTCATCTTGAGTCAGAACACCGTTTTTATCAGTGTCGATTGTATCAAATATTGATTTTTCAGCATCAGTTTTTAGATTTGCACGCTGTAAACCGCCTTTAAACGTTTGCAAATCCACTCTGGTATTTTTACCGATATTTCCGTTGATACCGTCAGCTGTCATGTAAATTTCCTATAAAATTATCTGATATTCTATTTATCGGAAATTTCTATATATATCTTTAAAACTTTTTACATTTTGTAATATCACTGTATCTCATTCATTTTTGACAGGTTTAATTTAATCTTGCGATTTGATAAAGTATATATTGTATCCGCAAAATCTGTTATATACTTAGGGCTTATATTATGACGTGCAAAAATCCCCTGCTGATATAGTTCAATCAGCCGGTCTACATACCATTGACAATACATTGGAGTATTTGGACGCCGTTTTAATTGCAATCTAAATTCAATACTTTTCCTATCTGAATTTTCGCGGGTAGTTGCTCCTGCAAAATTTGACAAAATATCTTCCCCGCCGCATGAACGCGGAAATAAATGTTCAACTGATGCTAAAGACGGCCAAACTATTCTGTGACCGATTTTATCCGGCTGTTCATTCGCGATTTTCAATACATACGCTGAAAAACTTTCCTGTGATGTCGGAAGCTTTTGTGCTATTGTATACATTTTTTCGTACAATTTTTCATTTGGCAAATCATCCAAAATTTTCAATAAATCATATAAAAAAGCCTTTCTTGTAAAAGGTACAATGATTTCTTCACGGTTTAATCTGGATTTTGATATTTCTATTAAATCTTTAAGCTGCTGATTATTTTTTAATACAGACTTTTTCAAGATATGATCAATAAACCATAAAACTTGTTTTTGTCTTTCAATAGTACTAGCACTTGTTGTATTAGAAAAACGCTTAGCCTCTTTCGTAATCTTATTCATAACTTTTTTGGACTTTATATCAGAACCGTTTGCAATATCTTCTTTTATTTTTGCAAGTTTATACTTAAATTCATAAGATGAAAAAGGAATTACAATAGGTTTTTCGTCTAATTTTTCTCTGTATCTTCCATAAGCAGCTTAAATTTATGCCTGTATTCCGGCGGCAGATCATAAGAAGTTTCTGTTAATTCATGGAATATAGGAGCTTGTTTTTTGCGTAAACGCCTTGTATACACAGGTTTTACTTCCTGCAAAATTTCTCTTATATTCATTTGAGGATGAACTTTTGCCCGTTCTGCTATCAATTCTAAAACCTTTGCTTCCATACCTATAAAGCTGTCTTTATAATGTTCCAAAGTATTACTAACCTCCAGAGCTGAACGTTTAAAAAGTCCGTTTTTCATCCAGCGGCTTAAAACTTTAGGGTCAATCATAATAATTCCGCTATATATACAAGGGAGTCTATATCCAAATAAAATCCTTAATTTTGAAGAATTTTGAATTCCTGTAAAAGATATCGGATAATAACAAGGCATGCAGTTTAAAGAGTTGCCGGCAGAATACAAATTATCAGAATAACAATCTTTCCAATCACTGCTTGATTGGATTTCCTGCCGGTATAAATTGTATTTTGCAGATGATACTGCTTGAATTTTCATATAAACCCTATTAATATTTTAACTCATTTTTGAAAAATATTAAAGTGCTTATTCTTCTGTAACATCAGATGTAAAATGAGATAATGACGGACATTTACCAAAATTATCAAGCATTGCTTTATCAAGTTCTTCGGTTGCTACAATTTTACCGTTTACAAAATTTATACCTGAAGATGTAATTGTTTCACCAAATTCATCTTTTTTATTTTCTTTTGCTTTAATTTCTTTATCATTTTTAGCCATATGCTGTGCTGTTTTACGCTTTTCTTCTTCCAGAATAACTTTTAAATACTGCTTATATTCTTCATTGCGATAAACATTTCTTGTAATATCATTTAAAACAGTTGCAACATATTCTTGAATATAAGAATTTCCATCTACTGCAGTAATCAAAGTTGTGGCTTTATCTATTTCATCGTAAGCTTCTTTATACAACCTGCGTTTTCTAAGCAGTAATGCAAGATTATAATGAGCTTCGTAATTCATCGGAGCAAGCCCGATTGCTTTACAATAACAGATACCTGCCCTGTCATAATCTCCGATTGTATGATATGCAACCCCTAAATTATATTGTGAATCGTAACTGTCAGGATAAATTGCAACAGATTTTTCATAAGCTTCAATGGCTTTTGATAAATACTTTCTGCGGGCTTCCCAATCACTGTTTGAATAAAGCGATTTTAAACGATAGGTTACACCTATATTATAATAAGCAATTGCTTTATTTTCTTTATAGCTGACTTTGTTACTGTATACATAAGGAATCGAAATCAATTTACGTTTTGTTTTAATAACTTCGTTATATTGTTTTAACGCAGAATCAAAATCACCTAACATTTCAGATGAGACTATACCGTAATTCATTCTTGCAATCATCATTCTCGGGTTGTATTTGAACGCATTTGAATATGCATACAAAGCTGAATGATAATCCTCGTAAGCTACATAAATATTTCCAAGGTTATACCACGCCCCGTAATGACGCGGATAAAGATTTAACCCCTTGTTATAATACCTTATGGCATCTTGCATTTTCATCTGCTTATAAGCCTTATCGCCCTTATAAACATAATACATACCCTTAACTTTATCAGCCTGATGCATTACAAACTGCTGATTGAAATATCCTGCGATCACAATCACTGCAATTACAAAAATCGAAAATAAAGCTGATAATATTTTTTTCAAACCGGTTTGCCTTTATACCTATACATACCTATATTAAACAAAATTTTCCAAAATAACATCAACTAAATAATGTAACAGAAATGTAACATATTTTCTAAATAAAGCAATTAAGTTAAATAAAAATTGTTTATAAAAGTAAGGTAGGTTAAAAGGTTAATAGTGTTTGGAGGTTAAAATGACTGACAATATGGGTGTTGGCGCAATTATGCCGATGAATTTTCAATACAATCCGTGTCCATACGGAGATTTTGACGATTTGGATTTGAGTTACAGCATATATCCAATGGGTATGGGAAGTATTTTTGGCGGAGGATTCATGTCTCCTGCTCCTATGATGGGAATGGGTATGGGAACAAGCCAAAACTATTTCGATAATATGAAAGAATATCAAAAATTCTATGTAGATTATAACATCGATCAACAAAAAATGAACCGTAACGCAGATATGAGAATTAACGCTTCTATGGAAGCAATTAAAAATTCTGCAACTGTTCTAAAAGACAAAATCATGGCAAATGAACAGGATCAAATTGAAGAAGCTTACAAAAGATATGTTAACACAGTCGGCGTAGCATACGGTGAAGGCACAAAAGAAGAAATTATGGCACGTGCAAATACACTTTATGCCCAGATGAACGGCGGCAGAACTCTAGTTCAGGATTTACGTGAATACAGCCACGGCTCAGCAACTCAAGGTTTCATCCAGGCAGCAACATTTGGAATGTACGACAGACGCTCAGCTGAAGACAATATCTCAACAATCACCGGAGCTCCTGTAGGAACAGGAGAAAAAACAAAACATAACCTCGGACGACTTGCAGGTGCAGGTACAATAGGCGGTATAGCTTACGGTATCGCAAAAGCCTGCAAAAGCGGTAAAGCTAAAATTATAGGACTCGCAGCAGCCGGAGTTTCAGCCTTAATGTCATTTATTACAGGAAAAGTTTCAACATAAAATTATTTTTAAGCGGCGGGACGATAAAAT
>CASLVD010000030.1 GCA_949398305.1 uncultured Candidatus Melainabacteria bacterium
GCGTTCTCATCGCGTGATAAAATTTTTCTCAAATTAAAATGGCCCCGGCGCGATTCGAACGCGCGATCTTTGGTTTAGGAAACCACTGCTCTATCCTGCTGAGCTACGAAGCCATTTGTATTACATTTAAATTATACCACATCTTTCCACAAAAGATGCCTAAAACTTATACGAAAACCTAAAATTTGCATATATGCCTGTCTTCTGCGCTTATGAATAAAAATGTTAAAAATTTCTTTCCTTAAATCCGGATGAGCCTCTTTATATTCTATAAGCTTTCTAATTAAACGAGGCGAACGAGCCTTTGAATACAAGATATTTTCTGTTTCAAGACTATTCGTAAAAATATATTTTACAGCCTGCCCAAAAGTTATTGCTGATGCAAATTCTCCGGATTCTTTACCATATAAATTATGCGTAATACAGCCTAACAAATTTGCCGTATCTTTGTCGACATTAGAAGTCAAAAATTCTACATAGTTTTCAAACAAGTTTAAATTTTCAAAACACAATTTGTCTTTATATTCATTATGCCATTTATTAAACTGTATGATAAATTCCAAAACACCATCCATATAATCTTCAAAACCCCAATCTTCAAAGATTTTTTTAGGTAAATCCTCTAACTCAGGTTCATATCCTTTATTTGTCAACTTATAACCTAATGTCTGGCCATGCGGAGCTCGTACCAACAATTCCAAGACATGCCCAAGCATAATTTCTTTAAAACTATAAAAATGATTATATTGAATTCCAACCGGCTCAAATACAGTTGGTGTACTTGCGAAGTAAAAACCGGTAAGTTCCCCGTCATAAAACTCATGAATTAAACCGCTCATACAGTTCATTGAAAACCTTGTGCCATCAATATCAACGAATGCAAATTTCCGTTCTTGCGCCAATTCGATCATTTGTTTTAAATAAGCCACTGCATTTTTACGTTTTTCAGCATTTCTTTCAACTGTCAGCTTAAGTAATCTGCCATCTGAAAGTATAAATTGCTTTAATCTCTCGGATTTTGCTGAAGAAAACCCCTTTTTAAAACTATGAAACTCTTTAGGAATACATTCACAAACCTCTTTATAAGTAAGCCCGAGATATTTATCCAGCTTCTTATGCACCCACATTAAAGTTTCAACAAACTGTTCTTTAAGCAATTGATTATTCAAATCCAGTGAAGGCACACGCCATGCTTTTTTAGAACCATAAATATAAACGGTTTTAATATCAAGATTTCGCTCTTTAATTAAAATATCAGCAATAGCTTTTAATACATATCCGTCACGCGCAACAAAATATAAACAGCCGATATTTCTTTTTTGTGCCTGATTTAATAACCAAGATACATATGGATAAAATATTGGTCCTGCTAATGATGCACCTAAATAATATTTATCAGAACAATTATTATTAACCCTAATATTTTTGGCACATCCGATTGCAAGCTGAATAAAACAGTCTTTAGAAGCATTTTTTAACAAATTCTTTTCATAAATTTTCAACTGAGGTTTTGTATATAATTTTGCCTTAATACCTAGTGAATTCGGATTAATATAATCCGAAATGTAGTTATCACCAAGGTGTTCCCAATTTCTGTACTCAACATTTTCAGTTTCTTTAACTTTTTTGAATAGCTCACGCGAATTTTTCATCGCACCTTCTGTTGAAGACAGGTAAATTTTCACCTCGGAAAGATTCACATCACATTTTACTAACATTTGCCTGATAATTTTTTCCGGCAAATACATATCAGAAATAAATACTACACGTTTACCCGCCTGAATTAATTCTTTTACTTTTTGAATATTTTCCGATATCGGAATAATATTTTCTAATTCTGTTTGTATTTCTAATTGCTTTAATCTTTCACACTGTTCATTTGTTAAACAAAAATTACTTTTTAAATCATCATAAATTATATCAAAAGTAATATCCTGATTATTAAAAAAACGTTTAGTATAATGCCTTTGCCTGAATTCAGAATCAGTTCTGTACTGATAAAAATTTTCCTTAAAATCTGCAGAGAAATCAGCAAACTCATCCGTTTGGAGTTTATTCTGTATCAAAGCAAAAATACCAACAGGAGTTGCTGTTTTTCGCGTAATCAAAGTATCAAAAATATCAAATGAATACAGTGTTGTCATTTAAACTATTTTGCCTTTCTTCTGACATCAATAACCTGACCTGTTAAATTTGTAAGCAGAGTTTTTAAAGAAGCCTCTGCAACGACTTCAGGCTGAAGCAAGCTTCCTTCCGGCTCTTTACCGAATGCTTTAAATCTCATCGGAGTTGCTGTTCGTTCGGGATTTATTACATTTATTCTGATATCATCAGCGGCAAGTTCTTCCGCAAGAGCTTGAGACAGGTTAACAATACCTGCTTTTGTAGATGAATAAGTTGAGTAAAGTGCTCGTCCTCTGGTGTATGAGCTTGAGGCAAACAATAAGACTGCCCCTTTTGTTTTTTGCAAATACGGTATACTTGCTTTAACAACATTTATAGAACCTATATAATTTACATTAATATCGTTTTTAATATCCTCAATATCTCTTTCTAAAAGTTTACCCATTTTTAAAATTCCTGCAGAATTTATTACATAATCAATCTTTCCGCACTGTGAATTTACATTTTCTAAAAATTTACAAACGCTGTCAAAAGATGTTATATCACAGCCTGTTCTTGTTGACGCAGAAAAGACTTTTGCTCCGCATTCCAGTGCCAAATCTTCAATACATTTACCGATTCCGCTTGTTCCGCCAAAAATCACAATAACTTTATCTTTAATTCCATTCAAAGACTGTTCATCTGGACATAAAACACTTCTTAACTGGAACAATCTGTCTGCCATAAAAATATCTTCAGGATAAGTAATTTTAATATTTTCACCTTCACCGTCAACTACATAAACATCTGACAGATCATATTTTACAATCAAGCCGCAATCATCAGTAAAATTACCGTCATTTCGAGATAACTCGTGTGCTTTCTTTATCAATGATAATTTAAAACATTGCGGAGTCTGCCCTCTTTGAAGCTCTGCACGGTTTGGAATACTGTAAATAACTTTATCTTTAACCTTAACAATTGTATCTGCAGACGGTATCGCAACATCAACGGCATTATAAGTTTTTAAAGCTTCCACACAATCATTGATAATTCTTTGAGATAAAAACGGTCTTGCACAATCGTGAATAAGTACATTCGCTTCAACATCTTCAATTGAACTTATCGCGATATAAGAACTTTCTTTTCTTGTATCTCCGCCATTTAAAAGTTTTGTAATCTTTTTATAATTGTTTTTCAACAATAAATCTTCTGCAATATGCCTATAATCAGGATTTATAACAAGAATAATTTCATCAATATCAGCAGCGGCTTCAAAAACTTCAATCGTATGTTCCATAACAGTTTTACCTGCAATTTTAACAAATTGTTTAGGAATATCCGTATTATATCTGCTTCCTGTGCCTGATGCTAATATTATTCCGTAGTTCTTTAATTTATCCATTATATTCTCCTTATAGATATTTATTATATGTTAAATAAATTTGCAAGATGATTTACTATGCGAACAGCAGAAGATTGCCCCTCATTATTGAAACATTCCTGATAACTTTTTATTCTTAAATCTTTCAAAGTATCATTGTTATTTATCAAAACCTCATCAATATAACGTTTTAAATCATTAAGATTTAATGCTTTGTAATACCCCTGCGTAATTTTATTTCCAAACCCGTTAAGACCGGATGAACTATTACTTATAAGATGAATAACAGGTTTACCAAGAGGCAAATATTCGCTCAAAAATGAACAACTGTCAGTAATTAGCATATCAGATGTTCTAAACATATCAAAATAATTACCGCCTTCAATGATTTGCGCGTTAGGTAAATTTTCCCACTGTTTAAAATAATCCTCCATCTGAACTTTTGTCATCAATTTTTTCTCTAAAATCTGATGTTTAAGAATTGGATGCGGCTTTAAAATAAATTCAATTTCCTGATGATTTTTTGCAAAATCTAAAAAGAAATTATAATTTCTATCAAAAGTTCCGTATTTTAAAATACTATCTTTGCTAAATGAATGATGCGGAGCCCAGATTACACGTTTTTTACCTTCGGTTTTCCATTTTATGTTATTTGTATCAAGCGGCAGGCGATACGCATCCAGTTTTAATGAACCCGTTACCGGTACATTTTCGGAATTATAATCATATACATTAACATAACTGTCACGAATAAACTCATTATCCAAAAAATATTTATATAAATATCTGTAAAACGGTGCATTAAATTCATATGTAGCGGTAGTAATTGATGTTCCGTATGAACAGTGACAGCAAAGAGCAAATTCTGAAGTTTTCCAAATTGCTTGGACGTCTGCTATATCCCAAGGCTGTTCGTAAAAGATAATATCCGGTTTGAATTCTTTTAAGTCAATATATTTATTTTTTTCAAAATCAAATGCGTAATCAACATTCATCCCTTTAGATTTGAAAAATTCATAATTTTCAGTAAGAAACTGTTTTACATTGATAAATTCATAACTATGCTTTTTCAGAAACATCGGTTTAAGAAGTGTTATTAAAATTTGCGGTTCAAAATTCGGATTTTTATCTAATTCCTCATATAAAGACTGGTAAGACCACTTAGAATTTTCAGCACATAAAAATACAACTTTTAATTGTCTTGTTTTTACATCTTTTTTTAATTTTTCAACTGTATTAGGATAACGGCTGTAAATAATTTTCCTGCGTTTTTCACACAAAACACGTTCATCAATTCCGGAACAGAATTTTCTGAAAATTTTACGGTCTGAACGGTCATGAAAAACCCAGGCTATAATATTACTTAATAAAGAATATTTCATTTTTACTAACAGTTACCTCTTCCTAACTCCCTTAAGATAAGAAAAAACGCCTTTCTTCATTTATATAATAATACAAAAATGCCTTAACCAATAAATTTGTATAGTTATATTAAAAAATTTTTGATACATTTACCCCTGTTTGGGGTATAATTAAAAACGTAAACGGAAGTGTATAACTAAAAGGCGCAAAGAATGGCGCAGAAAGAAAAGGTAAACTTATGAAACCTGAAACAAAAAGCTTTCAATTGGAAATCGGCGGGAAAACCGTAACCATTGAAACCGGGAAGTACGCTCAATCAACAAACGGTTCTGTTACAGTAAGATGCGGTGATACAATGTTATTTGTTCACTGTGTTGTATCAAAAGAGCCAAGAGTTGGTATCGACTTTTTCCCATTACTAATTGATTATGAAGAAAGAATGTCATCAATCGGAAGAATTCCTGGCGGTTACAACCGTTCAGAAGGCAAAGCAAGTGATAAAGCTATCCTTGTATCAAGATTAATTGACAGACCAATCAGACCACTATTCCCTAAAGGATATAGAAATGATATTCAAATTGTAGCTCAATTATTCAGCTACGATCAGGAAAACCAGCCGGATACATTAGCAATGTTAGGTGCATCATGTGCTTTAATGCTTTCAGGAGCTCCATTTGAAGGACCAATCGGTGCTGTTAGAGTTTCTAAAGACGCAGAAGGCAACTTGATTGCTAACCCTACTCACAGACAAGCTAAAGAATCAGATTTAGATATCGTTATCGCAGGTACTCATGATTCAGTAATCATGGTTGAAGCTGGATGTAAATTCGTTACAGAAGATGATATTATGGCTGCTGTTGAATTTGCTCAAGGCGAAATCAGAAAACAATGTGATGCGCAAGTTGAATTCGCTAAACTTTGCGGCATTGAAAAAGAAGTATTCGTAAACCCTTACGATACAACCGAATTAAAAAATATTATCAATGAAACAGCTCATGATATGATTTTTGAAGCTTACCACAATTTTGATAGAACATTCCGTCAAGAAAAATTGGAAGAAGCTAAAAAATTAGTTAAAGAAAAAATTGACGCACTACCTGAAGATCACTATATTAAACAAATTATTGAAGAAACAGGTATCGATTTTGTAGCAGAAGAATTCAAAGCTGCAGAAAAACACATTATGCGTACAATGATTCTTGATGAAGGTGTTAGAGCAGACGGTAGAAAACCAAACGAAGTTCGTCCAATCTGGTGTGAAGTTGGAGTTATTCCTCGTGCTCACGGTTCTGCTGTATTTACCAGAGGCCAAACTCAGGTATTGTCAGTTGCAACACTTGCCGGTCCTGCAATGAAGCAAGAACTTGACGGAGTTGATCCTGAAACTGAAAAAACATATATGCATAAATATATCTTCCCTGGTTTCTCTGTTGGTGAAGTAAAACCTCTAAGAGGACCAGGCAGACGTGAAGTTGGTCACGGTAACTTAGCAGAAAGAGCTAACATCCCTGCACTTCCGTCTCAAGAAGATTTCGGATATACAATCAGAGTAACTTCTGATGTTTTAGAATCTAACGGTTCTACATCTATGGCTTCAACCTGCGGTTCATCTATGGCATTGATGAATGCCGGTGTTCCTGTTAAATGTATGATTGGCGGTGTTGCAATGGGTATGATTACAGAAGCCGGGAAAGAACCTGTTGTATTAACAGATATCCAAGGTATTGAAGACTTCCTTGGTGATATGGACTTCAAAGTTACAGGTAACGATACCGGTATTACAGCCCTTCAAATGGATATGAAAGCTAAAGGTATTGCAAACGATACATTACGCAGAGCTTTAGCTCAAGCTAAAGAAGGCAGATTGCACATCTTAGGTAAAATGAGAGAAGCAATCACAGAACCTGGACCAATGTCACCATTTGCTCCAAGCATCACAACAATGACTATTCCGACAGAAGATATCGGAACAGTTATCGGACCTGGCGGAAAACAAATCCGCGCAATCATTGATGCTTCAGGCGCAGAAATCGATATTCAGGATTCAGGCGTTGTAACAATTACATCTAACGATCAGGAAGGTGCTCAAATCGCAATCAAAATGATTAAAGATTTAACATTCAAACCTGAAGTTGGAATGGTGATTAAAGGCAAAGTTGTAAGAATTATCCCTATCGGCGCGTTCGTTGAATTAGGCGGCGGCAAAGACGGTATGGTTCATATTTCACAAGTTTGCAACGAAAGAATCGAAACTATTGAACCGCATCTATCTATCGGACAAGAAGTTATTGTTAAAGTTATCAAAATTGACGAAAAAGGTCGTGTAAACTTAACAATAAAAGGAGTAACCGAAGAAGATAAAGCTAAAGTTCAATAACCGGTCGAGCGTTATAAAAAAGCGGGAAATAATTCCCGCTTTTTTTTATTTATTAAATAATTGATTATACAAATTCATTTGCCTGAAATTTATTAACTGTTTATATAAATCCGGATTTGAGAATCTTATATATTTATCCATAAGTTCATCATTAATGCTGGCAAGCATTTTAAATATATTAATATAACTTTGCATTAATTTAGAAACTTCAATTTCCACCATTGCATCGCGCAGGGTTTTGTCCGCATTAGGATCAAGTAAATATCTTAAAGTTGTATTATCCGAAGTTACAACTGCATCTAATAAAAGATTAGCAAATTCTTTTTTGAAACAATTATTCTCTTTTAACTTTAATGCTTCCATACCGGCTTTATAAAAACCTGACAATTCCGGTGTCTTGAAACTTTCTGTTTCTGATGGTTCCATATTAATCATTATGTCCATAAATATTTTGACAATTTTATTACGTTCATTTGTTGTAAGAGGGGCACTGTATTTACGCATTATTTTATCCATTTCAACCGGATAATCTTCTATAGTATTACTAATTCTTAAGAACGACAAACCGGCTTCAAGACTTCTGGGATTAAGATACACAATATTATGACTTTTCATTGAATTAATAGCATCCATTGCTTGCTTGTAAACAGCAGAATATGTCATAAGTTTATCTTTATTTGATATATCATCAGAAATAAGTCCGGCATCTTCCATCTGTCTATAGCGTTCACTAATAAGTTCTTTTAAATAATCTTTGTCAGGAACACTTAATTTTGTCGAATATTCCATAATAGCATGTTTTACCCGTGACATAAATTTAGGATTTTCAGTTTCAAAATCTTCATAAATTTCATTCATTATTGCAAACAACTCATCAGTTGAATATAATTGTTCACTCATAGCGTTGGTAATTTGTTTACTAAGCCCGGCTAATTCCTCTTCAGTATAATCCTTATCGCTTATTACGTCACCCCATTCACTCATTTGTTTTCCACTGCAAGCCAATGAAAACATAAGTTTTTCATCTGCTTTCGGGTGCTGTAAGAAGAATTTGGTATATCTTGTCACAAACGATTTAGGCATATTTACATACTCTGATTTAAGTTTATTCGCTGCGACTTCTTGAAGATTTATAGCAAAAGAAAGTTTTGTTCCATCATCAAGGAAAAACTCATAGAATTTTACACCGGGATTATTAGCTGCCGCCTTATCCATTGCTTCTTTAACTGCCAAATCTGTTAACTCGGGTTTTACTTGTTCTTCGGCTGGGATTTCCGGTTCTTCTATAGGATTCCCGTAACGTTCTTGGAAATGATTTTCCCATTCTTTTTGAAGCCTGTCATGTTTTTCATATCTTCGATTTCTTTCCGGTTCAATTTCCTTTGAATAATTAAGAAGATCAATAAAATCAGATGTTACATAATCTATTGCTTTTTGATTTTCGGTATTAGATGTTATCGGCTCAAAATCTTTATTAATTGGTATCATACCACCTGCGCCGTATCTTTCTTCAAACATTTCAATTGTATCAACAATTGTTTTTGAATAATCGCTTAACAGCTCCGGATTAGCTTTCCAGAAACGTTCAAACATAGAAGAGCCGTGAACAGATTTACCATTTTCACGTTCACTTTCTGTAAAATATCTCATTTCTTCTGACAAATGAATACGTTCTGCTGCCACAGTCATAATCGGACTTAAATATTTAACAATAAAAGAAGCTTCCGGATCATCTTTCCTAAAACGTTTTACAACTTTTCTTTTAATTCCTTCAACATCGCCTTTAGTTTCTTTAATATCACCGGTAAGTTGATCTTTTTGATACTTTTTAATTGTATATTTTCTTGGTTTTCTAACATTTTCAACAGTTTCGGTTTCTTTTCTGTTAGAAGTTGAGCCTGCGTGTGACTTAGAACCGGAACCTGATACAGCAATTTTGTTTGGATCAACAGTATTTTTCGGCAATGTTATGAAAAATGCTTTATAATCATCTCTTGTTGAAATAAATGAATGCCAGAAAGCATGGTTAGGGAATTTTATACCATAAGCAGATGTTGTTGAATAATCAATCGGTGCTGTTATAAAGCCTTTGTATTCATCACTAATATCTTTTTCTAAGAAATCTTTGCTGATTTCTTTTAAGGTTTTACCTTCTTTATAAATCTTTTTAAGCAAATACAGCCCAAAATCATCGCTTCCGTCTTTTAAAAGCGGAGTATCACTTAAATCTCTTGCAACTTTTATTTCAGACAATATGCCTTTTCTTGATTTAATACTAGCGGAATGAAGATTATCAAACAAAGGTTCTACTTCATGCGGATAAATATTTTTTACATCAAGCAGATTTTCAGCTCCATCAAGACGTTTAAAAACTTCATACATCATTTGTTCAGGCGGCATATGCTGCCTTTGTTCTTTATCATAATTTAAATAAGTCTTCATTGCTTTAGGCATATTTTCGATGTTGAAATCCTGAGCATAAAAATCTTCCGGAGTTCTGCCGGCAAATGAGATATTAAAATCCCGATATGCAAACATCTTTGGCAACGGTGTTTGCTCTATCGGATTCTGTGTATTATTATTTTTATCAAATTTGGGTTTTGAATATACTTTTAGGGGAGTAATGTAAGAGAGATTTGTAATTTTCATATGATTTCCTTAATTATTTAAACTTGTTTATCTTAAGTTAGAAAATTTTAAATTTTGCCAAATTTTAATAAATATTTACAGTTATATATTAATTATGATAGAATTGTACTAAAAAACAGTTTAGGAGATATTTATGAGTGATATTATAACAATCGGAAGTGCGACAATGGATGTATTTGTAGAATGCGATGATGCAAATATAGTTTCAGTAAGAAAACCTGATAAAAAATCAGAATATATGAGTTATCCTTACGGATCTAAGATTGAGATTTCCGATTTTGCCTCTCAAGTTGGAGGGGGCGGTGTAAATACAGCCGCTAACTTTGCAAATTTAGGATTTTCTACAAGTGCAATCTTTAAAGTCGGTGATGATATATATTCTAAAGGTATTTTTGAGTATTTTAAAAATAAAAATGTCGATTTATCTTCAATTATTCAAGATAAAAATGATTCCACAGGTTTTTCTATTATTCTGACAAGTTTTGAAGGCGACAGAACAGTTCTTGCTCACCGCGGGGCTAACGCTCATATTAAAAAATCCGAAATAGATTTTGATGCAATAAAAAATGCAAAATTTTTATACATTGCACCATTAAACGGTGACAGCAACAAAGTTTTGGATGAAATTGTACATTTTGCAAAAGAAAACGATACTTACGTATGTTTCAACGCAGGAACAACAGGAATCAAAAAAGGATTTAACTATCTTAAAAAAATTCTGGCATCAGCACAGATTGTTGTATTAAATAAAGAAGAAGCATCTATGGCAACAGGTATTCAGCTTCGATCTGATACTAAAGATGAGAAGTTTTCATGCCAGCTGGTTCATCCTGATTTAAAATCAATGTTTAAAAAACTTAAGGTTTCAGACTACCAGCTAATAGTAATCACTGACGGCGGAAACGGAGCTTACGCATATAACGGTAAAAAATATTACTACTGCCCTTGTTTTGATGGACCGGTAACCTCAACTCTGGGTGCAGGAGATGCTTTTGCGTCTACATTCTGTGCGGCTTTATATATGTTTGATAAAAATATTGAGAAATCACTTATTGCAGCATCTATAAATTCAGCAGGAGTCGTTTCGGAATTCGGTGCAACAGCAGGACTTATGACATTTAATGAAATAGTTTCAAAAATGAATCAAAACCCTGATTTCACCTGTCAATCAGAAGAAGCATAATCCAATAATGAACTTTTTTAACTCCTTTTCGTTATATAAACGTAAGCTAAAAAGGAGATTGATTATGACAGATGAAATTAAAACATGCGATTGCAAAGAAAAATTTCTTAAAAAATTAGCAGATTTTGCACTAACAGCAGGTGCTGTATTTGTAGGTGCAACACTTGCAATTTTATTAAGTGCAAGTATTCTAAGACCTAAATGTCCGCCTCCAATGATGATGCCATATCCGGGAATACACAGACAGCTTCCGCCGCCTGCAATGTACGGACATTTTGATAGAGGAGTATACAGGCATCACAAATGCCCTTGCAGACAGTTTAGAAATCATCAAGGAAAACATTTTAAAAAGAAATTTGACCGTCAAAAGCCTCAAATGCCTGTAAAACAATAAAAATTCTAATCCGGTTATCTTATATAAGATAACCGGATTTTTGTATATTGCCATACTCGGCAATTTTATTCCAAGCAAAATTATTGTTTAATATATATACACACAGAAAGGCTGGAATAAAAGTATGAGCAAAGATTATAATATCGTCATCGTGGAAGATGACACTCTTTCAAGATTTACACTAAAAAAAATGATTCACCAAAAAGACAACATGTACATTAGTGCAGATTTTGATAACGCGGAAGATTGTATTAAATATATCACCAACAATGACGTAGATTTAATAATAATGGATGCTTTACTTCCAAATATGAATGGAATAGAAGCCTCTAAAACAATCAAAAAAATCAATCCAAATATCAAAATTATTATTCTGACCCCTGAAACAAGTGAAATAAATATTATAAATACACTTTTTGCACACGCGGACGGTTATTTTATCAGAGATTTCAAACAAGATAACCTGCAAAAAATTATTTTCTACACACTTAGCGGTCATGGCGGAATTGATAAAAGAATGCAGTTTTCTTTATTCAATTATATTAACAAACTTCCAAATAAAGTTTATTCAGAATTCACAGGGACTTTGACCAGCAATGAATCTACATATATTACTCTTACGATAAACGGTTTTAGCAAAAGCGAAATCGCCACATATTTTGATATGCCGGTTGCTAACCTTTACCGTTTTATTTATTCAATACTTGAAAAACTTCAATCGAAAATCGGACTTGAAAACTTATATCAGGAGATGAAATATGACTTGTGTTAAAACATTGGCAAAACATTTTTTAAATCATAATAAAAAAGGGAAATACAGCGCTTGTAAAAATTGCCGTAAATGTGATTTTCAGATTGATACTCTTCTTGAAAATATATTTAATACAACACCTGATATCATAACATTTATGGATACAAAATTCCGTTATGCAATGTGTTCTAAGGAATTTTTAAACCTATTCGGCTTTGAATCAGATAACGAAATCATAGGTAAAACCCCATTTGAACTTTTACACTATGAGCAATATACAACTGTAAAAACTTACTTGAATCTTGTTATAGATGAGAGAAATCCAAAAACTTATATACAGAAATTTTACAATCCGGAAGGTGTTGAACAGATATATGAATCGGTTTCTTCTCCGATAATAAATAACGACAAAGTTGTAGGGATTTTAACTCTTAGCAGAAACATTACAGAAACTATATACCTTAGAAAATCTCTTGAAGTATCTAATGCAAAATTATTCGCGCTTATTAATAATTCACCAATGCTTGCTTATGTTATAGATAAAAATGGGAATTTTATACTAGGTAATGCCAGAGCCAAAGAGCTTTTTGAAAAAGGTACAGATATAACTTCAACCGGTGAAAAAATAAAATTCGACATAAAGTCTATGCACGAAAATATACTAAAAGAAAATTCAGAAATTTTAAAAAGCGGGAAAGAATTTAACACAGAAAGACAAATTCAAGCAAAAAACGGTGAAAAATACTGGTATGCTATAAATAAATCTCCATTACGAAATCGTGAAGGTGAATACTATGCAATTACAACATTTGCAAGAGATATAGATACTGAAAAAAGGATTCAGGAACAGCGCGAAACCTATATTGCAACCCTCAGTCATGATCTTAAAACACCTGCAATAGCACAAGTCAGGGCTTTAGAATTACTTCTGAGCGGTGAGCTTGGAGAATTTAACAACGACCAGAAAGAAATGCTTAAACTTACTTTAGACTCTTGTAATTATATGTATGATATGGTCTACACATTACTTTCTACCTGCAAATTTGAAAGCGGTGAAGTCACATTAAATTACAGCCAGTTTGATATTACAAAACTGGTTTTAGAAAGCATACACGAAATCTCAAAACTTGCTCAGGATAATTCAACCCTGATAAAATTTGAACCCAATATGCAAACCTGTATGATAAACGCTGACAGAATCGAAATCAAACGCGTTGTTATAAATTTCTTATCAAATGCCATAAATTATGCTTTCCCGTCAACTGATATCAACGTAAGCTTATCTATAAAAGAAAATAACATAATATTGAAAGTCAAAAACAACAGCCACTACATTGAACCTGAAGCTATGGACAGAATCTTCAGAAAATACGTCACGCATTCTGAAAAATTTAATAAAGTAGGTATCGGACTTGGGCTTTATCTTTCTAAAAAAATCATAGAAGCCCATAACGGAACGGTTATTGCCCAAAGTTCAAAAGACGAAACAAATATATTCGGATTTATAATACCTGCAGCTCCTATCATTGATTTAACTTCGGGTAAATCAAAACAAAAACTCCAATCGCCGTAAACAAATGTATCAATATATTTAAACTTTGGTGCTTTTACGCTTTTTTTGCTAAAATATAAGTATAATATTTGGCAGGTGAAAAAGATTAGGATAAAATGAAAGAGCGTATTTTATTATTTATTATTGTTTTGGGATTAACAGCGTTTATTTATATTTTCCAGAGCTACACAGTCTGGGGATTAGCTCTGCTGGTTTCTTTGATGTCTGTTTATGCAATTTTCACAAACATTGCATATAAAATAAAAAAAAGGAAAGATTTAAAAACACCGCCGGTTAAAAACGAGAATTATAAACCGTTTGTAAGTATTATGATTCCTGCACATAACGAGGATTCTGTTATTGCAAACACTATTCATACCGTTTTAAATTTAGATTATCCGAATTTTGAAATTATAGCAATTGATGACAGAAGCTCAGATAAAACTGCATCAGTGTTGATGGATTTGGAAAAACAATATCCAAATAAAGTAAAAGCTTTTATCAGACCCAAAGATGCATTTCCGGGAAAATCCGCAGTTTTAAATGACGCTTTAAAAATTGCAAAAGGGGAAGCTATATTAGTATTTGATGCAGATGCAACAATGGAGCCTAATTTCCTGACTAATCTTGTTTACGAACTTGAACCAAAAGATGTTGGCGCAGTTCAGGCAAGAAAAATCGTAAGAAATAAAGACATAAATCTTCTTACGAAATGCCAGAACAACGAAATGACAATGGATACCCATTTTCAGGTCGGCAGAGATTCTGTTAAAGGTGCAGTTGAGCTTCGCGGCAACGGCGAACTTATCAAAAGAACAGCTTTAGAAGATATCGGCGGCTGGAATAATTATACAATTACAGACGACCTTGATATGTCTACAAGACTTCATATCAAAGGATGGGATGTAAGGTTCTGTGCGGATACTGCCGTTTATGAAGAAGGTATTATGTATCTTTTCCCTCTGTATAAACAGCGCAGAAGATGGCTTGAAGGTACTATTCGCAGATATTTAGAATATTTCTGGGATATTTTAACATCTAAAAAAATGTCTATGCGAGTAAGACTTGATATGATTGCATATATTTCAGAATTCATTATGCCTGCATGGTTTATCATTGAAATCGGTATTCTTATTGCAAAAATAATTGTTAAAGGTGCACAGCCGCATACTCTTATGTCATCTGTTATTATGGGATGTATTATCGGATTCGGGTTTGTTATGGCTTGCCGTTACAGCTTGAGAAGATACGATAACGTACCAAGAATTGATGCGCTTATCCAGTCAATTTATACATCTGTTTATCTTCTTCTAATCTGGTTCCCGCTTGTACTGTTTATCGGAACAAAAATTTTGTTTATGAAAAAAGATATGAACTGGGGTAAAACAGCACACGGACTTGTTCAACACGAACACGCAATCCAGAAAGCAAAAGAAAAAATTAAGCAGGCAAAAGAAGAATTAAAAAAATTATTACTAACGAAATAATAAATAGGAGAATAAAAAATGACAACATTATCAATTGAAGATGTAAAAAATAAAATCCGTGCAGTTGAAAATTTTCCTAAAGAAGGAATTATTTTCAGAGACATCACAACAGGATTAAAAGACGCTGAAACAATGAAAGTTATGGTTGACTATCTTTGCGATCAGTATAAAGATGTAAAAATTGACTACATCGCAGGGATTGAAAGCCGCGGATTTATTTTCGGTATGCCAATGGCATATAAATTAAACTGCGGATTTATTCCAATTAGAAAACCAAATAAACTTCCTGCACAAACGATTAAAGAATCATACGATTTGGAATACGGTTCAGATACAATCGAAATCCACGCTGATGCTATAGAACCGGGAGCAAATGTTTTGGTTGTTGACGACTTACTTGCAACTGGTGGTACTGCTAAAGCAGCTTGTAACTTAGTCAGAAAAGCAGGCGGAAACCTTGTTGGGGCAGCATTTTTAATTGAACTTTGCGCACTTGGCGGTAAAGAAAAACTTGACAATTGCGGAAAAGTAATTTCTATGTTAAAATACTAATATCTTAGTAATTCAGGAGATACAACAATGAAAAAATTAGCAATCATTTTAGCATTAATGTTATTTCAAACCCAAATTGCAGCAGTAGCGGCAAACGCAAATTATAACAAAAAACCTGCTCAAAAAACACAGGCGACTAAACCTGTCAGCCAAAAGACTAAAGACACAAATGTCTATAAACAAGACGGCAGTGATTATTTATTGAAATATAACATTAATGACCTTGAATCAGCACCTTGGCTGAACAACGGAAAAAGAAAAATCTAAAAGAATAACACGATTAAAAAGGGGCGCGATTTTCAATCGCGCCCCTTTTTGTTTTACGATTTTATTATTTTAAATAAAATTTAGCATTGATATTCGAGTAAATTCTAATAACACCGGCTTCAATATTTGGAGCTGCTTCCGGCATTGCACCATCTTCCATTGCACCACTTGCTTTTGCCATCATTAAAGAATTACGGGCATAATTAAAATTACCGCCTGAACGATTAACAGAACAAGATGTTTCAATATTTTTGATTCCGGTAATTGCTGAACCTGAAGCTGCTGCAACTATTTCAGCTCTTTTTCTTGCCTGTTTTGTGGCATTTGATAAAAGTTCAGCACATTGAGCATCTTTTTCTGAAAGACTGAAGTTTAAGCTGTCAATATCAGTTGCGCCTAATGTAATTGATTTATCAATAAGTGTTGAAATTTTATCAATAGATTTTGTGTGAACAATGATATTATTTGAAACAACGTATTTATCTAAATATCTTTTTCCACTGCTGTAATTGTAACTTGGAGAAGCTGAATAGTTAGAAGTTTTGATATAATCACCGTTTGCAGGGTTTATCATACTTTTTAGGTATGCATAAACCTTATCAGAAATTTCTTTGTTTTTTCTTGATGCTTCCTGCATAGATTTTTTATCATCAGTTCTAACTGCAACTGAAATTTCAACAGTATCAGGTGCAACTTCTTTTTCTGCAGTATAAGAAACTGAGACATATCCGCGTTTAGAAGCCTCATCAACATTATTGATAGCCCCGGCCGGCAATGATGCAAACGGCACAGTTAATAATGCTGCACAAAATGATGCAATAATAATCTTTTTCATAAATATAATACCTCCATACTAAACTACTTTATATTAGAAACGGATTCGTCATCTTTTTGTTCATTTTTTTTATTAATTGTAATAGGAGATGACATAAATCCATCTTTTTCAATTACTGAAGGTGTTTGAATTTCATCCTTGTTAAGTTCAAATTTATCTGATTTTGACATAATTTTACTCATCATTTTCATTTGAGCGTTAGCCTTGGCACTTTTGATAATAGAATTCAGTTCTTCATCAGTTAAATCCGGAGAACTTTTTAAAGAAACAGCAAGATCCTGTTTAGAAACTATACAGAATGTAATTGCAGCAATTGCCCATAACAATACACCCTGCAAAAGGTTTAACGTAGGAAACATAAATCCTGAGACCAGATATTTATTCCACAACGCCATCGCTGTATACCCCGGGAATAATACAAAACCCGCAAATAAACATACACCTATAAATACAGCTGTGATTAAACCTTTTATACCGTTAATTTGAATTACTTTCATACCAAGTCCTTTTTTATTCCTTTATCATTTCAAGAAAATCATCTTCTGTCAATATTATAACACCTAAATCTAAAGCTTTGTCTAATTTTGATCCGGCATTTTCACCTGCAAGAACATAAGAGGTTTTCTTTGATACAGATGAGGAGGTTTTTCCGCCGTGAGATTTTATTATTGCAGAAGCCTCATCACGTGTCATATTTTGTAATGTACCTGTCAGCACAAAAGTTTTTCCGCTTAATTTATCAGATTTCGGTTTTGCTTTGGCTTGCGGATTTATACCGATTTCTTTAAGTTCTTCTATCATTTTAAGATTCTCTTCATCGTGGAAAAAGTCAAAAATCGATTTTGCAATAATATCACCAATACCTTCAATTTTTGCAAGTTCTTCAAGCGGAGCTGATATTAGTAAATCCAGTGACGGGAATTCTCCTGCAAGAATTTCTGCGGTTTCTTTTCCCACATGCCTGATACCCATAGCGGTAAGCAATCTGTTCAGGGGTCTGTTTTTGCTTTCCTGAATTGAATTATAGATATTTGATGCTGATTTTTCTTTAACAGAATCAAGCTGCATAAAATCCTGCATAGTAAGCTTATATAAATCAACAGCATTTGAGATAAATTTCTTAGCATAAAGCTGCTGAATAACTGCCGGTCCAACCTTATCAATATCCATGGCTTCTTTACTTGCCCAGTATTCAATCTTTGCACACATAATCTGTGCACAGTTAGGATTTGAACAGTATAAACCAACTTCACCTTCTTTTTCAATCAGTGGTGCATCACATGCCGGACATTTATCAGGTAATTGATATTCAGGCAAAGTTTCGTGCTCCGGAGTATCCATAACCTTAATAACTTTTGGAATAATTTCTGCGGCTTTTTTGATTAAAACAGTGTCACCTATTCTGATATCAAGTCTTTTAATCTCATCAAAGTTATGTAAACTTGCTCGAGATACGATACTTCCGCCAAGTGCCACAGGGTCTAATACCGCAACAGGTGTAATTATACCGGTTTTACCGGTATTCAATTCGATTTCACGAAGTTTTGTAGTAACCTCTTCCGGCGGGAATTTAAAAGCTGTCGCCCATTTTGGCGCACGCGCAGTATAGCCTAAATCTTTTTGAATCGCTATATTATTTATCTTAATGACTACACCGTCTGTTGCATAATCAAGGTCAAAGCGTTTTGTTTCCCACTCATTACAATATTCGATGGCTTCTTTAATATTTTTCACAAGGCGAATATTCGGATTTATTTTAAACCCCAGTTCTTTAAGCTTCATCATACCGTCATAATGGGTTTTAATCTGTTTATCAGCGTCATCTTCAAAGATTCCGGTATACGTGAACATAGAAAGATCACGCTTTGCTGTAATTGTAGAATCCAATTGTCTTAAAGAACCGCTTGCAGCATTTCTAGGATTAGCAAAAACCTTTTCACCTTTTTCCAATGCATCTTCATTTAATTTATCAAAAGAAGATTTCGGCATATAGATTTCACCGCGTACTTCAAGGGTTTTAGGTTCAAAAAGCTTTAATGGTATAGCTTTAACTGTTTTCAGGTTTTGCGTAATATTTTCACCGGTAACCCCGTCACCGCGGGTAACACCAAGCGTAAACAAACCTTGTTCATAAGTTAGTGCAATTGCAAGTCCGTCAATCTTAAGTTCACAAACAAGTTCCAATTCTTGTTCATATTCTTTGCATATTTTCTCATACCAGATAGTCAGTTCTTCAGCGTTATAGGTATTATCAAGGCTATAAAGTCTGTATTTATGCTTATGTGAGAAAAACTTTTCACTAATTGACCCGACACGCTGGGTAGGTGAATCCGGAGTTTTTAAAAGCGGGTACTGTTCTTCAAGTTTTTTTAACTCAGCAAACATTTCATCGTATTCAATATCACTTAAATACGGATTTTCTTCAACGTAATACTTATAATTACTTTTGTTTATCTCATTTTTTAAAAATTCAATACGCTGTTCGACAGACATAGTTTGATTTTCCACTATATTTACCCCTTAATCCATAATCATTAAAAGTTCTCTGATAACTTTGGTTGCAACAGCAGTAGAAGCCCCTGTCGCATCATAATCAGGAGCAAGCTCAACAACATCAGCTCCAACGATATTGAAATCTTTCAGGTATTTAAACCAGCCGACAAGTTCATCAAAAGTCATTCCGCCGACTTCTGGAGTTCCTGTCCCGGGCATTATTGATGTATCAAGACAATCTAAATCCACTGTAATAAATACATTTTTACCCTTCAAAGAGTCTAAATCAGAATATTTATGACACAAAGTATTATGTTTTGCCATAAATTCCCATTCTTCTTTCATTCCTGAACGAATTCCTATTTGCTTGATATTTTCAGGTTTAACAAATTTTGAAATATGACGAATAACAGCACTGTGTGACATTTCTTCACCCATATATTCTTCTCTTAAATCCGTATGGGCATCAAAATGCACAACCGCTAAATCATCATAAAATTTAGATACCGCTTTAACCTCAGGTAATGTCACAAGATGTTCTCCGCCAATACCGAAAACTCTTTTACCGTCTTTATAAATATCTTCAACATTTTGTTCAATTTGTTCTAAGGTTTTATAAGTATTACCGAGCGGAAATTCTAAATCTCCTGCATCATGAAAATTCACATCGCCCAATTCTTTATCAAAAACCGGTGAATACTCTTCCAATCCCCAGCTTGCAAGACGAATCTGTTCCGGCGCGAAACGCGACCCTGGTCGGTATGAAACTGTTCCATCAAACGGTAACCCCAGCATTACAATATCAGATGAATCATAATCAGAATTTTGCGCCATCCAGGTTCTATCTAAAAACGGTCCTCTTAACATTTTAATTTCTCCCTAAAATATCCCTATGATGATATTTTACTATAAAAGAATTAAATTAACCATTCTATTTTATTTTTTTCTAATATAATCCATCTTACCATTTTTGAAAACATAATAAGCACAAGAAAAACCATCACTATTTTCAGAAATGCAACCACTTGGATTAAACCAGCCATAAGGTAAGAAACCATATGTTTCATAATATACAAATGAAAAAAGGTCATGTCCCACAATATTTGGACCTTTACTGCCGTTTATATCAAAGAAAAATGCCATAATTGGGACTTCTCCATTTTTAGGATAATCACCTCCATAGCGACCGCGCCAAAATATTGATGATCCATTCATTAAAACAACTTTGTAATAGCTCTTGTTCGTAGCATACCCTGCCCCTGCGACTTTCCCGTTCATCAAAGTATACACTCGAGCGATGCACATATTTTTATCATCATAAGTTCCACAATCATGCGCCAATTTTAAATGAGGTTTTAAATTCTTAGCGATAGCAAGAGCACTTGCTTCATTTATTTGATTAATATTACCCCAACTTGATACTTCGCCGTTTTCTTCAACTGCTAACTTAATAGCCTGAGATAATATTGAATTAACTTCCTTAAATCGTGCAACTGTTTGAATTTCAAAACATTTTTGCATCAAAGTCGGAATTGTCATCGCCGCAACAACACCAATTATGCCGAGGGTGATTAATACCTCTGCTAAGGTAAATG
>CASLVD010000031.1 GCA_949398305.1 uncultured Candidatus Melainabacteria bacterium
TATTTTTATTTAATTTCTTTAAAAAATTCATTTGATATAAGTTGAGAATACCTGTCTTTTTCGTTTGCCGAAATTAGAATTTTATCGTTTCCTTTTTCGTCTTTGACAACTGAAATTATGCCTGAGATTTCGCCAATTGGAAGTTTTTTGAGTTTTGCTTTAAATTTAACGTATGGAATATCTTTGCCGTAGGATTTCATAGTACCTTTTTCTGTAACGGTGAATTCGTCAACTGCGGCTGATTGGTATTTAATTTTATTTATTGCTGATTTAATTTTTTCTTCTGCATCGGGAGATTTTATGTCTTCTTGTGTAAGGATTGTTTTTTTACCGGAATCTACTACGACCATTTTTTGACCTGAGGCTTTGTGTTCTGCAAGAACTGCGTTATAGCCAAGAATTCCTGCAGCTTTTTCTATTTCAAATTCTTTATTTATCTTTGAAAAGTCACCAACTTTTTGAGCTCGTTCCAAGATAACGTCATGACTTGGATTAATATAACTTTTAAACCATGATTTTATCCAATCCTGACCGCCAAATGCCATAAAACCTACGACTACAACGGTTAGAAATATTGCTCGTGTTACGTTTTTTAAACAACCCATGTTGAAATCCTCTTGTTTTTATATGAATATTATAATATGAGCAAACCTGAAATCAATCACGTAAATAGTTGGGAAGTAGAGCCTGAAGGCAGAACTCCTGCAATGAAGCATTATTTGGAGATAAAAAAACAAAATCCGGGGATTTTATTATGGTATAGAATGGGGGACTTTTACGAAACCTTTTTCGAAGATGCTGTAATTATGTCAAAAGAATTAGAATTAACTTTGACAGGGCGTGATGCCGGAGGCGGTTTAGGCAGAATTCCTCTTGCAGGAATCCCGATTAAGGCGGCTGATGCCTATTTGGAAAAACTTGTTCATAAGAATTTCAAGGTTGCGATTTGCGAACAGTTAGAAGATCCTAAATTTGCAGAAGGTCCTGTGGTAAAACGGGGGATTGTCAGGGTTGTTACAGCAGGAACATTGACTGAAAGTAACTTGTTGCAGCAAAATTCTAATAACTATCTTTGTGCAATTTATAAAGATGAAAAGACTGATTTATACGGATTTTCATATACAGATATTTCAACAGGTGAGTTTAAAACAACTCAAGCGCCTTTAAATCTGATTATGGCTGAACTCGCAAGGTTAACCCCTTCAGAAATTGTTGCGCCGAGTTTGAAGCAGGATATAAAACCGTTTCAGATTGTGCCGGATGAGGTTATAAATCTGCCTGATGAGATTACAAAACGGTATAATTGTTCTAAAATTCCGTCTTCTGTATTTGAACTTTCTTTTGCTGAAAATAATCTAAAAACAGTTTTCAAAACTCAAAGTTTAGAAAGTTTTGGTTTTTCGAAGTATAAACTGGGATTCAGAGCTGCAGGTGCTTTACTTGCTTATGTATGGGAAATGCAAAAAGAAAACATGCCAAAATTTGACAGAATTGAGTCTTATGAGCTTTCCGAATACATGATTTTAGATGCTTCGACAAGAAAAAATCTTGAGCTTGTTGAAACATTACGTGAAAAAAATAAATACGGTTCGCTTCTTTGGGCAATAGACAGAACAAAAACCAATATGGGTGCAAGGCTTTTAAAAAATTGGATATGTCAGCCTTTGAAAAATGTTGAAGATATTTTGGCACGTCAAAATTCTGTAACTGAACTTGTAGAAAAAGAACAAATTAGGTACGATTTAGGTGATGCTTTAGAACAAATTTATGATATTCAGCGTCTGTCAACCCGTATGAGTAACGGATCTGCAAGCCCTAAGGATTTTGTGGATTTAAAGCTGTCTTTGAGTATGCTGCCAAGGCTTTTGGATATTACCGAAAATCTTACATATGATATGTTTTCATCAATCAGAGAATACCGTGAATTAATAGCTGAATATGTTCAAATGATTGAAAATACAATTTCTGATAATCCGCCAATACATCTTAAAGAAGGCGGGATTATAAAAGAACGTGTAAGCGGAGAACTTGATTATTTCAGAGATTTATTGACAGGCGGAGAACAATGGCTCAAAAACTTTGAAGAAGAAGAAAAAGAAAGAACAGGAATTAAGAGTCTTAAAATAGGTTATAATAAGGTTTTTGGGTATTATATCGAGGTTACGAATTCATATCTTAATCTGGTTCCGCAAGGGTATATTCGCAAACAAACTTTAACAGGTGCTGAAAGATTTATAACCGATGAACTTAAAAAGCATGAAGATGATGTTTTATCTGCAAGATTTAAATCTACAGAACTTGAATATAAGATGTTTTCTGACTTTAGAGAGTACTCTAAAGAGTTTGTATTTAAAATCAGGGAGATTGCAGATTGTATAGCGCGTGCTGATGTATTGAATTCTTTAGCAAATATTGCGATTGAGAATAATTACTGTAAACCGGAAATTGATGAGTCAGATGACTTTTTAGTTAAAAACGGCAGACATGCCGTGCTGGAAAAGATTTTACCTTTAGGTGAATACGTCTCAAATGATTTAGAGTTGAAAAGTAATTCAATGGATTCAACGCAATTTATGATATTAACAGGTCCTAACATGGCAGGTAAATCAACTTATATGCGTCAGAATGCTTTAATTTTAATCTTAGCTCAAATTGGTTCGTGGGTTCCGGCAGACCATGCTAAAATCGGAGTTGCAGATAAGGTATTTACAAGGGTTGGCGCAAGCGATGATTTGACTCTTGGTCAATCTACATTTATGGTTGAAATGATTGAAACATCTTATATTTTAAACTCTGCAACAGATAGAAGTTTTATTCTTCTTGATGAAATCGGGCGTGGTACAAGTACATATGATGGGGTTGCTATTGCCTGGTCTGTTGCTGAATTTATAGCGACAAAAGTAAAAGCAAGGTGTATTTTTGCAACGCATTACCATGAACTTAACGTTATGACAAAAAAATATCCGCAGATTAAAAACTTTAGGATTACAATTTCTGAGCAAAATGGTGAAATTGAATTCTTGCGTAAGATTGTTCAAGGCGGAGCAAGTAAAAGTTACGGTATTCAGGTTGCTAAAATGGCTGGGCTTCCGTCTGCAGTTATCAGGCGCTCTGAAGAATTAATGTTAAAAATGCAGAAAGATTTTTCAAATAACCTTGCAATAAGAAAGAAAATGGTAAATAATGAGGGAGACGAACCTCAGTTGTCATTGTTCGGATTGTAAAGATTTATAACATAGTGGCAAAATATTCTGTGTTGATGGTTTCATAGGTATAAAATGGATTACAATATAATACGAATCGGGTTTGACAGCCCATATAATATAATTGATAATGTCTATACTTCGGCAAAAAAGACAGTTCAAGAGGCAGTAATCAGTTCAACAGATGATATCGATAATGTAGTTGATATAGTAGATATCGATTTCAAAAAAGATAATAATCAAAACAATAAGAATTCACAAAACTACAAAGACAATATATTTGAAAAATTTATAGACTTTTTTTCAGGCGAAAAAGCTAACAAGCAGTAAGGAGTGTGTATATGAAAGTAGGATTAGTAAACCAAATCGGATTCAGAGCCGCAGGAACTCAAACCGGTAACGCTGACGCTCCAAAAAATTTGGGTTTGAAGGATGTGCTTACAAATGACTGTACCTGGAGTAAAACATATAATCCTGAAAAAGATGAAGTTGATATAAATAGTATTGTTGCTACAGATATGGGTTCATATACAATAAAAAATGACGGGACAGTTATTAGCCGCCCGGGGTATACTCCGGTTAAACAAGAACCGGAAGTGGTGCTTGAAAAGAATCAAAATTTAGCTGATTATGTAAAAAATCAAAAAGAGAAAAAAGAAATTTTAGAAAAAATAGCAGAAGATGTTTCCTTTACCTCAAATGAAACTAAAACTGATGAAGCTGCGGAAGCAGAAGCTGCTATTGAAGCTAAAAAACCAAAATCTGCAAGAAATAGTGTCGCAAATTTTTGGAAATTTATGACAACAGCTAATCAGATGGCAAATTCTGCACTTAAAGGCTTATTCTACGGAGCATTAACAGGTGTGGCTTTGCTGGGCGGATCTTGGATTTTTAAAGCATTGCCAAAAGCGTTTACAAAAGAAGGTCCAACTCTTTGGAATACAATCCGTCATCCGCTTAAAAATATCGGGAAATCAGGAAAAGTTATTGCAGGAATCGGTTCTGCTGCTGTTCTTGGATATCAGCTTGTCGCAGGAAGGCTTGCGGCTAATGAAAAAACTGCAGTAATTGATCATAAACTTAAAACCGGTCATCGGGATAAATAAGTTTGTCAAAAATTAAAAAATTATATATAATAATTAAGGAATAAATTTAAATAAGGAGATAAAATATGAAATTTACTAACAAATTAGAAAAACGGGGGGGGGGTACTTGCTTAAAGCTTAATTTAAGCGCGTTTCAGCTATCTCCTAAAAAAGCATTTACCTTGGCAGAGGTATTAATCACCCTCGGTATCATTGGTGTTGTTGCTGCACTTACTATTCCCGGGTTGATACAAAAAAATCAGGCAAATAAATTAAAAAGTCAGTATCTTAAGGCATATTCAGAAATCGCACAGTCTATTAAACTCATGAAAAATGATGATGTAAGTCTTGGTACAAGAACTTACGGCTCCGGAAATTCTTTTTATAAAACCTTTTATACTTATTTTAAGAATGCGCATTTGTGTGGTACTAGTGGCACTGGGATTAAAAAAGATAATTTGTGTTTTTATGGGGGTGATACTTCATATAAAACTCTTGATGGACAATATTCGGTGCCTTATAACTACTTTGATGATGGTCAGTTTGTTTTAATGGATGGAGCTCTTGTTCTGCTTGAAAATCCGTATAGCAGTACGAATCCTACATTATGGATTCATGTTGATATTAACGGAAAAACTCAAAAACCTAACAGGTGGGGAATAGATTTATTTACTTTCTATATGAATGATGATGAAGAAATTGTTCCGATGGGAGCAAAAGGCACTTCATACAGTGATACAGATAAATTTTGTAATCCTAAACTAAGTAATGGTACTAATGGGATTGCCTGTGCAGTTAAAGCTATGGATAATAGTGATTATTTTAAAGAAGCAGTTAAGTGGATTAAATAAGAATTGAGACGCCGGAAATATTTTTCCGGCGTCTCTAAATTTAATATTTTGCTGCTCTATCCATTTCTCGCTGCTGGTCTTTTTTGGCTAAAGTATCGCGTTTGTCGTGAAGCTTTTTACCTTTTGCAAGTCCGATTTCAACTTTTGCAAATCCTTTTTGGATAAAGACTTCAAGCGGAACGATAGTATATCCGTCTTTTTTTATTTTTGAATGCATTTTAAGAATTTCTTTTTTAGTTAAAAGAAGTTTTCTTGTGCGTTCAGCTTTGTGGTTATATCTATTTCCCTGTTCATATGGTGAAATATGGCAGTTGTATAGGAAAATTTCATTATCTTCGATTTTGCAGAAGCTGTCTTTAAGATTTATCGCATTTTTTCTTATTGATTTAATTTCAGTACCGGTTAGCACAATTCCTGCTGTGTATTTTTCAGAAATTGTGTAATCGTGAAAAGCTTTTCTATTTGTTGTGATAACTTTTTTATCCATAAAATGATTATATCACAGAGTTTTGAATTTTTGCTCTTTCAGTAGTTAATATTTGTGCTAATTTTTTCTCTATAAGTTTTATTTTTTTAGGTAAATTATATTCACCATATCTGTAAGGTGTTTCGTGGTAGTTTATTGAATCTTTATAATAATTTTCCATCATTTGCTGATATTTAGCGGTTTTTGTATAAGCATTTTGTTCAAGTTTAAGACCGTGTCTAAAGTATTGCAGGCAGTCAATTTGTTCTTGTGCCGGACGACCTTCAAGGAAATCATTAAGTGTTTTTGAGGTTAAATTTTCTTTTGTATAGATATTTTTATTATAAAAAGCTCCGATATCATATGTATTATATCCGCTATTTATAAGGTTGTGAATTCTTTTGTTGTATTTGGGGTTTAAAAGATGGTCAAAGAAATGGAAAACTTCATGCATAAATGTTTTAGTGGTCATTTTTGATATTTTTTGACTGAATGTATTGTATGGAAGCAAGATTGCATAACCGATTTGCTCACCATTTTCGGTATAGTTTCTGTAAGTTATACCTCCGCGATTTGAACTTTGGTCTATTTCTATTCCGACTTTACTACCTGCGGTTTTCTTTAATACTGATTCAAATTTCTTAGGACTTACATCACCGTTTTGGAAGCAATCTATAATATTTTCAAAAAATCGGTCAGTATAAGAAACTGCTTTTTGAATTCGTTCTTGCGGAGTGCCCCGTGCTATTCTTAGCGGAAATTGTGACTTTGATGTATTAATTGAAAGTTTTATCATATGCATTATAAAAAATCTGAAAAATTTTTTTGCTAACCATATAAAAAACATTTACAATTATGAGTAGGGGAAAAAGCGGTTTCTTGCGGGTGTTCTTTTTTACATATATCCATAACAAAAGGACATCTTGTATGGAATTTACAGCCTTGCGGAAGATTTTCCGGAGATGGAAGTTCGCCTGTTAGTTTAATATGTTCTTTAGAATTTTGCGGGTTTAATTCAGGAACTGAACTTAATAAGGCTTTTGTATATGGATGTTTGGGGTCTTTGAAAATTTCATCTGTATTTCCGAGTTCTATAATTTCTCCAAGATACATAATTGCAATTCTATCTGAGAGATACTTAATTACGCTCAAGTCGTGCGAAATAAATAAGAATGTAAGGTTATAATCTTCTTTTAATTGTTTTAAAAGATTTATAATTTGGGCTTGAATACTTACATCAAGGGCGCTGACCGGTTCATCTGCGATTATAAATTCCGGATTCAGAATAAGAGAACGCGCAATTGCTATTCTTTGTCTTTGCCCGCCTGAAAATTCGTGTGGATAAAGGTTTAGACTGCTTTTATCAAGTCCTGTTTTTGAAATTTTTTCTTCAACGATTTTATCAATTTCTTCTTTTTTAAGTTTGGTATTTATTTCAAGCGGTTCGCGCAGAATTTGTCCGATTTTCATTTTCGGATTCAGGCTTGAATAAGGGTTTTGAAAAATCATTTGAACTTTTTTGTAGAAATCTTTCAGTTCTTCCCGTCCGGTGATTTCAAGAATATTTTTATCTTCAAGCAGAATTTCGCCTGATTTAGAAGAAATAAGTTTCATTACAGCTTTTGCAAGCGTTGATTTGCCGCAGCCGGACTCGCCTGCTATTGCAAGAATTTCACCTTTTTTTATATCAAGTGTAACACCGTTTACTGCATGAATTATCTGAGGATTACCAAAAATATTTTTTTTTGATTCGTATATGACTTCTAAATTTTTTATTTCTACAAGATTGTTTGTCATAATGTGATTTTACCTTATTTTTTGAGAAAATCAATTACCTGAAAAGTGCTTCAAAAATACCTTCTGAGTATGTCGGGTGTGCAAAACAAATTTCTTTTAATTTTTCTGTTGAAATATTATTTTGCATTGCAATAAGAATTTGATGTATTAGTGAAGAAGCCTCAGCAGATACAATATGCGCGCCAACAATTTTACCGTTTTGACTTAAGATTTTTATAAACCCTTCTGTTTCATTATCACAATGAGACTTGCCGAGTGCCGAAATTAAAATCTGTGATTTTTCGTAAGTTCCTTCTTCTAAATCCTGTTCGCGTTTCCCCACCCAGGCAATTTCTGGACAACCGTAAACAACAGACGGTGTGAGGTCTTTATTAAACGGAATTTGTTCAACTTCTTGTATTGCTTCTTTTATTGCAAAATGGGCAAGTTGGATTTCTCCTGTGATATCGCCTATACAGGTAACATCAGGCATGTTTTCGCATTTGTTCGGAGTTCTTCCTATTGCAACAAGAACTTTATCAGGTGTTATTGTTTCGCCGTCTGATAATGTTATTGTTTTATTTTCGATTTTTTCAACAGAGGTTTGAGTATAGAATTTTATTTTGCGGGATTTAAAAATTCGCTCAATTCTTTTTGAAACCTCAATATCAGCTATTGGCAAAAGGTGTTGTGCAAGTTCAACAACTGTTGTTTCGACGCCGAAGTTTGACATAATTCTTGCCCATTCAATTCCTATAGCGCCTGAGCCTATTATAAGAATACTTTTTGGCAGGATTTCAAGATTTAGGATATCATCAGATGACAGCAAAAATTCGTGGTCAAATTCAAGACCTTTTACAAGGCGCGGAGATGAACCTGCGGCACAAATAATTTTTTTACAGGAATAAGTGTTTTCGGCTGTTTGAATTGTTGTAGAGTCAAGGATTTTTGCTTCTTCATGAATAACTGTAACTTTAGCATTTTTTAATGCAAGTTCGATTCCTTTTCTTAATTTTTCAATAGTTTTGTTTTTACGCTCAAGAACTTTTGAATAATCAAGTTGTATGTTTTCAACTTTAATTCCGCAATCTTCGCAGGTTTGAAGCTTGTGAAACGTTTCTGATGCGTGAAGGATACTTTTTGTCGGGATACAGCCTTTGTTAAGGCAAACACCGCCGATATTATCTTTTTCAAAAAGTACAACTTTTTCTCCGCCTGCTGCTGCGTGTAATGCTGCGGTATACCCTGCCGGTCCGCCGCCTATTATTCCTAAATCAAACTGTTCCATTTATTCCCCTCTTGTATAAACTCTTGGTAATCTTACTTTCAACCGGCAAGTCAATTCGTAATTAATGGTTTTAAGGATTTTTGCCCATTCATCAATTGGATGTTTTTCATCAAGTAAAGTAATGACATCACCAATTTGTGCATCAACTCCTGTTATATCAAACATCATTTGATCCATTGTAATATTTCCGACCTGTTGAACTTCAACTCCGTTTAAACTTGCTTTAATTTTATTTGATAAAAGTCTTGGAATACCATCTGCGTATCCTGCAGGAATTGTTGCAATTGTTCTGTCGCCTTTTGCCTGATATGTGTGGCAGTAACTGATTCCTTCACCGTCATGTGCAGTGTGAATGTTTACTACGCGCGCTTTTAAGGATATCAGTTGTTTAAGTTTCGGTTTTTTAAATTCAATGTCCTGCGGAAAATCCGGATACAAACCATATAAAGAAATTCCGACTCTGCGCATATTTGAATTCGGTACATCATAGCAAACGGTTCCTGCGGAATTTAAAATATGCAAAAGTAATCCATCTGTATTTACATTATTTATAATGTCATTCCATTTTTCTATTTGTTCAAAAGCTTTTTCGGATTCTTCTGCTGCTGCAAGGTGGGTGAATATTCCTTGAAGATTTATAAAATCAGATTTTTGAACTTCTTTTATAAATTCAATTGCATCTTGTGTGCTGACACCGATTCTATTCATTCCGGTATCAAGTTTTATGTGAACTTTTGGTTTAATTCCTGTTCTTATATATGCTTGTTCGCAAGCCTGAATATGACCTTTTGAAAAAATAGAAATACTTAAGTCGTTTTTTACAGCACTTTCAACAGCCCATATAGGAACTGCGCCAAGCACAAGGATTTCGCAATTTATTCCTGCCTGTCGAAGATCAACACCTTCATCAATTGAAGCTACTCCAAGCATATCTATTCCGCTTGCTAAAAGTGTCGGCGCAAGCATTACTGCACCGTGTCCGTATGCATCAGCTTTTACAACTCCCAAAAGTTTTATATCTTTTGGAATGTTAGATCGAATCTGTTTGATATTATGTTCTAAATTTGAAATATTAATCTCAACCCAGGCATCTCTGTGGATGTTTATATTTGTTTGTCTTGTATTTTTCATAGCAGTTTCAGTATATGACAAAATCAAGTTACTGGCAAATAGATTAAATTTTTATTTTCCACACATCATTTGGAATTTCCCAGCCGTTATTTTTTACTTTCATCAGACAATAATAACCGGCATTTATTTCGTTATTATTTTTTGAACAATTATTATTGACTGTCTCATTAGATTCATTGTAACCGGCAGGAACAAATCCTTTATCCGGAATAAATCCTATTGCATAAATATCTTTACCAAGAGCGTTAGGCGGATTATCCCCGTTAGCATCAATAAATATTATCATAGCAGTTTTCTTAACATCAATTCCGAAGTATTTTTTCATTGAGGGCGGAGAATACCAGTCAAAATTTATATTTGAACCATTAGTTAGTTTTGTTGTAACGGGTGCTGCTCCAATACCAATAGCATTGTTATTTGCATATATTGTTTTTCCTGCAAGGTTTTTTGTCGCACCGCGCTTGTGCCAGCAGCCGGGTTGTTGATAACACACTCTGGCAGTTTTTATGTATGGTAATACAAAAGTTTCAAACCATTTTTTATTTCCTGATAAATCTTGTGCAATATTATCGTCAAATGGAACTTCGTCATCTTGGGCTCTGCGCATAGCTTGTGTAAAGATAGAATAATCTTCTTTTAATCTGGTTTCTATAACATGTTTTTGGTAGCTGCTAATCAGGTTTGGTATTGTCATTGCCGCAACAATACCTATTATACCAAGGGTGATTAAAACTTCAGCTAATGTAAAACCTGTTTTCATAAACCTCCTTTGTCGCCATGAGCGACAGTCGCCAATAGCAACATAACATAAAATATAAATATGTGCAACAACTTTAGAAAATACTTAGGCCAAAGCATACGAAAAATACGTTCAGAAAAAGGGTTTACGCAGGAATCACTTTCGTTGGAATCAGGAATTTCACGATCACATATTGCAATGATTGAATCCGGAAAACGTGATATTACAGTAAATTCTTTATTTAAAATTTCAAGAGCTCTGGGGGTGAATTTAGCAGAAATTTTTGAGTTTGATGATGTTGAAAAATTTACATTTGATATTGAAGAACTGTATGAGTAAGTTATTTCATTCAATTGCCTGATACAAAACAGATTAATATATGCTAATATTTATATATTATAATAAATAAGGATGCGTTTATGGAAGAGATATTACAGCATATTCAGGAACTTTTAGGTATTCCGGAATTTTTGATTAATCAATGTAATTTTTTGCCGGATTATATAAAAGAATCACTTGTTACGAGTATTAATTTTATTCCGTGGCTTTATATTTTGTACTATGGAATTGAGCTTTTGGAACGTTTCTTTATGAAACATATTCATTTGCTTATAAAACTTATAAAAAGGTTTGGACCGTTGTTCGGGGCTGTAATCTCAGTAATTCCTGAATGCGGGTATCAGGTTATTGCAAGTACATTTTATTCAAGAAGAATGATTAGCCGCGGAACTTTGTTAGCGTTTTTTATTTCCTGTTCGGATGATGCTTTGCCGTTATTATTTCTTGATATGAGTAAGGCGATTGTCATTATTCCGATTATAATTATTAAAATCATTGCAGGTATATTGATTGCATATCTTGTTGATTTAGTTTTTATTTTCCAAACTAAAATTACAGAAAATATCAACGCAATAAATACCGACTTGAATGAGCCGGCATGCTGCCATCATAGAATCAGTACGATAGAAAATCTTCCATACTGGTGGATGCATCCTTTAACTCATACATTTAATATGTTTATGTTTACATTTCTGTCTTTAGCATTTATAAATTGTGTAATTGCAGGCTTTGGCGGGGTTGATAAGCTTGCTGAATTTTGTATGATAGATTCGCAGTATCAGGTTATTGCAGGTGCTGTGTTTGGATTAATTCCAAACTGTGTAACATCTGTCTTTCTTGCTTTAGCATATATTAAAGGTATAATAAGTTTTCCGACACTGTTAGCAGGTCTTGTTACAACAACAGGGCTCGGGCTAATTACACTTACAAAACGCCAGCAGGATAGCAAGGATAATACTCTTATTACGGCAATATTATTAGTATCAGGTATTGTTGTAGGTTTGTTTGTATTTTATAATATGCAGATTGTCTCAGCTATACAAAATTATATTGTTAAATAGAGGGGTGTTATGAACGGAATTTTTCAGGCTTTATATCAGGGTTTTAATTTTATGACATCTTTGCCGGAGCATATTATTGAACCTATGGAGTTTTTACCGGAGTTTTTAAAAGAAGCTTTGATTGATAGTTTGAACCTTGTTCCGTTTTTGTTTGTAATTTTTATATTAATTGAGATTTTAGAAAGATATTTTGCTAAGAAAAAACACTTGTTCGTGTTTTTTATGAAAAAAATCGGTCCGCTTTTTGGAAGTTTATTTGCTTCAATTCCGCAGTGCGGGTTTTCTGTAATAGCAAGTACACTTTATACAAGAAGAATTTTAAGCCGCGGAACATTGCTTGCTGTGTATTTTGCAACTTCTGATGAGGCAATACCTGTTTTGCTTTCTGATCCTTCAAAAATCTACCTTATTTTGCCGATTATTCTGGTAAAAATAATTTTAGCTGTGATTGTCGGTTATCTTGTAGATATTCTGGTAACTTATAAGGCAAAAGACCCGATTCCGGCAGAGCAAGTTGAAACTCATTCTCACGAATGCTGCCATCATAAGTTTGCGGACGATGTTAAAACTAAGGCTTTTTGGTGGGGGCCGCTTAAACACACATTAAATATTTTTGTATTTATTTTAATAATTTCAATTATTTTGGGTTACGTTTTATCTATTGTCGGAACAGAAGAAAATCTTGCAAAATACTGTTTGATGAATTCACCGTTGCAGCCTGTTTTAGTATCTATTGTCGGGCTAATCCCAAATTGTGCAATATCTGTTATGCTTACTGTTTTATTTTTAAAACATACAATAAGTTTCGGTTCTTTGATTGCAGGACTTTCTTCATCAGGCGGGCTGGGTTTGCTGGTGCTCCTGAATAAAAACAACGACAGAAAAGATACAGCTGTAATTATTGCGATAATGGTTATTGTAAGTTCAATTGCAGGTTTAATTTTACAATATAATGTTTTCAATATAAATAAATTATTTAGTATTTTTGGAATTGAAGTGTAAAGAGGTTTTGATGGTTCAGCAATCTGAAAAATTTACTCAGGCTTTTGAAAAGCACAATAGCGGTCAGTTAACAGATGCTCGCGATATGTATTTGGAAATCTTGCAAAAAGAACCTGAAAACGCGCAAGTCTGGGGATATTTAGGGGTTTTATATTATCAGGTAAAAGATTATATGGAAGCTGAACTCTGTATTAAAAAAGCCATTTCGCTTAATCCGAGGCTGTATTATATCGAAAATCTTGCAAGACTATATCTTGATAAAGGTGAATTTAAGGCAGCGATTGCACTATACGAAGATATTGTAAAAGCTTCTGATACTTATGAAAATAATTTTAATTTAGCTATGGCTTACAAGGGTAATCACGATTGGGAGAAGGCTAAGAAGGCTTATTATAAGTCGCTTGAAATTAATCCAAATGGTTACGAATCATATTTCAATCTTGCGTATCTGGAACTTAATGAAAATCGACCTGAAAATGCTGTTAAATGTTATCAAAAAGCACTTGAGATTAAGCCTGATGATTGGGAATCCGTTTATTTTCTTTCTCTTGCTTATATGCAGATAAAAAATTATGAAAAGGGATTAGAGTGTTTTGAATCTCGTTTGTGCCGCCAGAGCGCGATTGTTTCGCAAGAAAAGATTTATCCGAATCTAATGCGCGAAAAACCAATCTGGCGCGGTGAAGATTTAAAAGATAAAGTTTTATTCACATATTATGAAGCAGGTTATGGCGATATGTTGATGTTTTACAGATATATGCCGATTTTAACATCGATGTGTAAAAAAGTTATTATTAAACCGCAAAAAGAACTTGCCGCTTTGTTCCGTGAAAATTCGTACGGGGCAGAAGTTATTGAAATTTTTGATTTTGAAAAAGAAATTGATTTTGATTACCATATACCGTTTTTAAGTATTCCTTATATCTTGGGGTATAAGGGTGATGAGATGTTTATTCATCACGATGACGGATATTTAAAAGCTAACCCTGCAAAAATTAATTATTATAAAGAAAAGTTTTGCCAAAATGATAAATTTAAAATCGGGATAAAATGGCAGGGAAATACACACTATGATACAGAAAGAGTATTGAATGTAGAAGATTTTTTCAGACTTTTTGATATTCTAAATACTCAGTTTTATTCATTTCAAACATTTGACGGCTCGGAAGAAATCGAAAAAATTCGCGAAAAATACGATATAATAGATCTTGGTTCAACTTTTTCTAATTTTTCTGATACAGCAGGTGCTGTGGAAAATATGGATTTAATAATTTCAAATGACACGTCGCTTGTTCACCTTGCAGGTGCTATGAAAAAGTCTTGTATGGTACTTTTACCGTATATTTATAATTGGCGCTGGCATACTGATTTAAGCAAATGTGACTGGTACGACAGCGTAAAAATTTATCGCCAAAATGACCATGGTGATTGGAAAAGCGTTTTTGATAAAGTTGAAAAAGATATGAAGGAACTTATCTTTTAGATTCTCCAATTATCATCTTCCGGATTTTCCACCCAGACGACTGTAACTTCCGGCTGACGGTAAAACGGATTAAACCAGTGGCTTTCTTCTGTGAAATCTATTATTGCATCATAATACGAGATTTTTGAAGCAATCTTTTTTGTGTAATTTAATAAATCTGTCATAATTTTCCTAACTATCATAATAGTTTTATTCTTGCCGATTTTTTTCTTGAAATAATCCCCGAAAAGTTTCACATCGGGCTATTTTTTATTCTCCGGATGGACTAATCCTATAACTAATTGAGATTTTTATATGATAAATTTATCCTGAAATTGAAATAAGGAGAATTTTATGAGCAATAAATTTAAGGGTTCAAGAACAGAACAGAATTTGATTAACGCATTTGCAGGAGAATCTCAGGCAAGAAACAGATATACATATTTTGCAAAAGTCGCTAAAAAAGAAGGTTATGAACAAATTTCTGCTATTTTTCTTGAAACTGCAGAAAATGAAATGGAGCATGCTAAGTTATTTTACGAACATATCGGTACAAATCCGTTAGGACATGTAGATAGTTTCTATCCGTTTGAACTTGGTACAACAGAAGAAAATCTTACAAGTGCAATTGCAGGTGAAATGGAAGAATACGATGTTTTGTATAATGAAGCTGAAATGATTGCAAAAGAAGAAGGTTTTGATTCTATTGCCGATACATTTCATCATGTAAGACACGCTGAAGAACACCACGCAAGACGTTATAAAGCGCTTCTTGATGTATTAAAAGAAGGTACAATTTTTGATAAAGATATTGAAACATCTTGGCTTTGCAGAAAATGCGGCTATGTGGCTGTCGGTAAGTCTGCTCCGGAACATTGCCCTAACTGTCATCATCCTCAAGCGTATTTTCAAGTTTTATGTGAAAAATACTAAGAATAGAGGAGTATTTTTGTTGTACTTATCGGACATATTATAATATAATAAGTATAATATGAACAGAAAGTGGAAAATTGCGGCAATTATAGGAATATTTTCGGTTTCTTCCGCGTTTTATATGTGGGGAATTCCGAAAATAGTCAATATAAAAGCTCATAAATCATCTATAGAACAAACCATATTTGAAAGTTCAGGATATAAAGTTAATCTCGGAAATCCGGAACTTTCAATGGGTTGGTTCCCGTCTGTTTGGATAAGAAGTGATAATATTTCAGTCCTAAATGACGATAATTCAAAAGCTCTGTCTATAGATAATCCAAAGCTTAAATTAAAACTTTTTCCGCTTTTAAGAAAGAAAATAGAAATCTCAAAACTTTCAGCTTCAAAAGAAGATGTTTACTTTGTGTTTACAAAAGATTCAAAATTCCTTCTCGGACAATATCCGCTCAAATTTGAAAAAAAAGACAATAAATTTACGCTTTCAAAAATGGATATGAATCTCGGGGAATATAATATTTATCTTGACGATAAAAAGAATTCCCAAAAAGTCAGCCTTTGCGGTAATTATTTTGAACACGGAAAATATGTTGCAAATAAGCATGTTAAATTTGCTACAGAAGGTGTGATAAATGTCGGTAATAAATCAACAAAACTGTTTTCTGATGTGGATATAAGCCTTCCAATTGATAGACTTTCAGAAGACCAATTCAGAATCAATTCAAAAATTGATGATTTTGATATTTCATCAATTTCTGATTATGTGGCTATTTTGAGCGGCGGTAAAATAAAATTCTTAAAAGGTATTATAAATTTCACAGCTGATACAAAGCCTGATAAATTCGGGCATAAAAAAACTTCTGCAAAGCTTGTTACAAAAGGGCTTGAAGTTATCGGTAAAGATAAAGCTTCATCAATTATTTTTCACGATAAATTAACCGCGGATATAAATTTCGGTACGGTCGAAAACGGTATTAATTTTGAAAATACTACACTTGAAGCGGATAGAATCCATGCGCTTGTTAACGGGAAAATCTTTGATATTGGTAACAAAGCTCCGAAATATAATATTGAAGCTGAAGTTAAAAATACAAGACTTGAAGATGTAGTTGCAATCCTGCCCGGCAGTGAAACGTTGCTTCCGGATTTTAATTTATACAAATTAAAAAAATATGTATTCTACGGGGATGGTGAAGGCAAAGTTAAATTTACAGGACAGGGTAACAGACCGAATGTTAAAGGTTTTGTAAAACTTCGTGACGCGTATTTAATTCACCCTATGAAGGGAGCTCCGGCAAATGCAAGCGTGGATTTAGATTTTAAAGGGCAGGAAATGTTTTTGGATGTTTTTGTACCGGCGGCAAACAACCAGAATGTTACTGTTAAAGGCAAGGTCAAAATTGACGGTTCTAAGTATTCCGAGCTTGATATAAAAAGTACAGATGCAGTACCGCTTGCGCCGGCGCAGGAAATTCTGAATCCGCTGCATGAAATCTTAAAATTCCAATTAGGACCTGTTCCTATTATGAAAATTGCCGGAATCGGAAATATAAATATGCGCTCTGCCGGTAAAAAAGTCGATCCGCACATCTGGGGTAAAATCAATTTCAGTAATGTTACAGCATCTTTTAATGAAATTAATCACCTTGTTTTAACTAACGGCTCCGGCGAAGTTATTTTTAACGATACTCAGACAACTTTCAAATCTCATAAGGCGTTCATTAATGGCAAGCTTGTTGAAATTAAAGGAGATTGTTCTGTATTTGGCAAACTTAATGTTTACGTATCATCTAAAGGACAAGATGTAAAACAGCTTGTAAAAGTTATAAATTCTTCTCCGCTTCTTATTGATGTTAAAAAAGTCATTGACCCGTTTACGCATCCGGAAGGGGTTGCTGATGTATTTTTGCAAATTTACGGAACTGCAAAAAACGCAGAAGAAGTCGTGTTTAATGAAGATTTATTTTCAAAAGGTACTATAACACTGCATAATTCTAAAACCCTTATGCAAGACACATTTTTACCATTTACCGGTGTGAATGGCATTGTAAATTTTGATAAATATGATTCTGATTACGATGTGACAGGTTTTGTTAGAAATTCAAAAGTTCACGTTGTTGGTACAGGAAATAATTCGCAAATTGATTTAAAAGCTTATTCAGATAAGTTTAAGCTTGCTGATATATTTGATTTCCTTCATCCTAGTATGGTTTTGCCGTATAAAAATGAATTTGGTGAAATTTATACCTCGTTTCAGGCTGCTTATAAAGGCCGCGCTGAAGCCGGAAATCTTGACTATAACAAGCTAAAAGTAGACGGTAAACTTATATCAAATATGCACTCAGCAAACCCTGTTAAACTCGATGGCGGAACATTTACAATAAGAAACGGATTATTGAAAACATCACAGCTTAAAGGAATATTTAATAATAATCCGTATACTTTAACATTTAGCGCTAAAGACCTTGATAAAGAAGATTTTAGTCTGTCTGATGCAGTGTTTAATTTTAAGGATTTTGATATTAGTGCAGTAAATCAGATTAAAAACCAAATCAAATTTCCGAAAGATATTGCATCCCAAATAGATAATATAACGGACTTAAAAGGCACGATAGATATATCAGGAACAATTAAAAATAATCAAATTGTTGCAAATACCAACCTAAAAGACACATCTTTTGTATACAAACCTCTTGATGTTGTGGTAAGAGTTGTTAACGGAAACGCAAATATGCGCGGTGATACACTTTATTTAGATAAAGTTAATTCTCGTGTTAGTTCAATGCCTGTATTTTTAGATGGTAAAATCTCAAATATTTATGGAGTCCCAAATCTGAATCTTTTTGTAAGTTCAAAGCTTACACAAAATTTCTTTGACAGGTTTTATAATTCAAAATCTGTTTATCCTGTAAAAACAAAGGGTGATATTAATTTTTATTCTAATTTAAGAGGTCCTTTGAATGCGTTAAGAGCAAATTCTACTTTAAACCTTGGTGAAAATTCTTCACTTTACTATATGGGTGCAACAATTGCAGGGGCACCGACCGGTGCGTTTAACTCCGAAGGTATGACAACAAACCCTGTTTCTATCGTTTCAAATGTAACCCTTTATCCAAATAAAATAAAAGTAAGTTCATTGAATTACAACCAAACAATAACCTCACAAAATAAGAAAAAATCTGTACAAAATCAAGTTACAGCATCCGGCGAAGTTTCTTTGTTAAAAGATAATGTTATCGGGTTTAAAAATTTCAGAATTAAAACAAATAACCCGACAAATGCAAGAATTTTCAACGTGTTATTTAAAAAACCTACAATAAAACAAGGTGTATTTACATCTGATTTGCTGATTAATGGAACATCACTTGCACCGTATGTATTAGGTTCATTAAATATAAAAAGTGTTGATATCCCGCTGCTTGATTCGACAGTGAGAGATATTAATGTTGATTTTAAAGATGATTTCATATACTTAAACTCAAAAGCAGTTGTTCTGACAAACGATATTCTGCTTGATGCAAAAATTGTAAATAAACCTGTTCAACCTTATGTTGTGGAAGATGTAAAAGTTCAGATGGATGCACTGAATCTGAATGTAATTTCTGCGGCAATTGATGATTTTGATGCAGATAATACAAGAACTAATCAAGGTACAGCGCCTCAAGTACTTCCGCCTGATATGCTGATTATTAAAAACGCTCAAATTAATGCTGATAATGTTCTTATTAAAAAAGCGTCAGCAACTGATTTTAAGTCTCATATTACGCTTGGTAATGACCATATTCTGAAAATTGATGATTATAGTTTCAATATTGCAAACGGCAAGGTAAATGGTAATATTGACTATGATTTAAAAAATTATAAAACTTCCGGAACAATGCATATTCAAAATGCTGATGCTCAGATTATTTCAGATAATTTCTTTGATATGCCAGGACAAATGTATGGTACTGTTACCGGTGATATGAAGGTGGCTTGTACCGGCATGTCAAGTGTAGATTGTATAAATACTTTATCAGGTGAAGGTTCATTCAAGGTAACAGATGGCAGAATGCCGAAACTTGGTTCGCTTGAATATCTTTTAAAAGCAGGAAACCTTATAACAGGTGGTGTTACAGGACTTTCAATAAACGGTATAATCGATCTTATTACACCGCTTAAAACAGGTAACTTTAAAAGTATAAGCGGAGATATCCACGTCAAAGACGGCATAGCTGATGAAATCAATGTATATTCAAGCGGTGACGATTTAAATATGTACTTAACAGGAAGTTATAATATTGCTTCACTTGTTGCCGATATGGAGGTTTACGGAAGTTTGTCTAAAAACTTCTCAACAATACTTGGTAAAATCGCAAACTCATCACTAAACACTTTATTTAATACAATTCCGGGTATTAATATCAATGAAATTAATCCAAAATCAACCAGTAATATCAACAAAATCCCGAATTTTGATAAGACAAAAACTCTTCGTGTGTTCAAGTCAGAAATCTATGGTGACATCAACGGCAGCAACTATGTTAAATCTTTCCGTTGGATAAAAGACTAAGGGGGGTAAATGTTGCTACTGACTATTTCCACATTACCTCAACAGTTCAGCTCCGCAGGGTTCTCGCTGGACGGGGTATTTTGCCACCAATTGTTTAAACACGACATCAACAGTTCAGCTCCGCAAGGGGCAAAATTGCTACCAGTTATTTCCAAGTCAGAGGTAAATAAAATTCTGTCATTCTGAGGGCTTCTTCCTTTTCCTCCCCGATGGGGGAGGCTAGGAGGGGAGCAATTACCAATTACTCAATCACGGCATCAACCGTAGTCCCTTCTTGAATAATAGCAGGATACCCTTTCTTCATCCCAACCAAATCAACGGGAATAAGGATAATAGAAAGCGTACAAAGCGTAACAGTCGGTATAACCCAGTCCTTATCCTGCCCTTGCACTTTTAGCCTTGTATTAACAAGATGTTCTTTACCATATATGTCAGTTATAACCCCTTTTCTCGCTTCAATATATCCGCCTTTGCCCATACGTGCACGCTTTGTAACGTTTTTTGTGTATAGCAAAGCAGGAGAACCCTTTTTAAAAAGAATTTCTCCATCTACGATAACATCTGATACAAGTTCCGCTTTAATACCTGTTTTCGGGTCAAGTGTTTCAGAATCTACAGTTTCAGTGATACGCAGCGCAAGCGGAATAGATTCAGCAATTGCGTTAAGTGGAAGCAGCCCTAATATTAGGGCTGCTAATAAAGAAAAAACTTTTTTCATCCTTATTCACCGTGAACAACGATAGTAGATTTTTGGTAGAACAGGATGTTTTTGTT
>CASLVD010000032.1 GCA_949398305.1 uncultured Candidatus Melainabacteria bacterium
ATGCCACCAGTATTTTCTAAAGCAGGTTTTACATTAGCTGAAGTATTAATAACTCTGGGTATCATTGGCGTTGTTGCGGCGATAACGATTCCTGCGTTAGTTACAAATCACAGGGCAAAGGTTATGAGAACAAAACTTCTTCGTGCTGATGCAATAATTCAGCAAGCTGCAATGAGAGCTAAAGCGGACGAGGTTAATCTTGATGAAGTTATAAATCAGAAAAAGTACGAAGAATTTGAAATTTATTTCAAAAACGGTTCTTGTAAATTACCAAAAGATGCCAGAGAAGCAAAGTATAAAAATTATTCAGGTTCTTTATTTACTGTAGGAGCATCTGCAAATACATTAGTTCATTCTTATTGTTTATTTGATGGCATGATTTTGTGGTTTGGAAAATTTACCGCATTTAATGATGGTGTTTTTTTAGCAATAGATATAAATGGATGGAATGTAAAACCTGACAGATATGGTCAAGATGTTTTTTTCTGGTATTATAACCAGAATACTCAAATGTTAATACCAACTACGACAGGAGTATTGTCATCCGGACAATATAATTTTTTTGATAAATGTCCAGGTAATCCAACTGCTGAACAAGGAATTTCTTGTACTTATAAGGCTATCCACGATGAAAGTTATTTTAAAAAACTCCCAAAATAAAAGCCCCATATCGGGGCTTTTTATTAACTTTGTCTTTGAGCTTTTACTGAATTCATCAGTTCTTCAAATTCTTTATCATCAATTGTTTCTTTATCTAGCAGTTCTTTTGAAATCTTTTCAAGCATATCGCGGTTTTCTGAAAGTAATTGTTTTGCAAGTTCGTATCTTTCATCGACTATGCGTTTAATTTCCTGATCGATTTCGTATGCAACCTGTTCTGAGTAATCTCTTTGGTGACCAAAATCCCTGCCCATAAAGACGTTTTCTTGATTCTTTCCGTAAGCCATTGTGCCTAATTTATCAGACATACCCCAGGCAGTAACCATTTTACGGGCAATATCAGTAACGTTTTTAAGATCTTGAGAAGCGCCTGTACTTACGTTATCTTTACCGTAAACGATTTCTTCTGCTGCGCGTCCGCCAAGTGAAACAGCGATTTTGGCTAAAAGTTTTGCTTTACTTACGTGTACGGATTCGTCTTTTGGTCTTGTCCAGGTTACACCAAGAGCCATTCCGCGCGGAATAATTGATACCTTATGAAGTTCGTTTGCATCCGGTAGAAGCTTATCAATTAGAGCGTGTCCTACTTCGTGATACGAAGTCAATTCTTTATCCGCATCAGTTAAAACTTTACTGCGTTTTTCAACACCTGCGATAACTCTGTCAATTGAACGGTCAATATCATTCATTGAAATTTTTGATTCTCCGTTGCGTGCGGCTAGCAATGCTGATTCATTAAGCAAATTTTGTAAATCCGCGCCGGTAAAGCCCGGTGTACGTTTTGCAAGAACTTTTAAATCAACATCTTTATCAAGTTTTTTATTTTTAGCGTGAACTTCTAAGATTTGTTCTCTGCCTTTAACATCAGGTGCGTTGATATAAATTTGTCTGTCAAATCGGCCCGGTCTTAAAAGAGCATTATCTAAGATGTCAGGTCTGTTTGTTGCCGCGATTACAATAATATTTGTATTAACATCAAAACCGTCCATTTCAACAAGTAATTGGTTTAGAGTTTGTTCTCTTTCATCGTGTCCACCGCCTAAACCTGCGCCGCGCTGACGGCCTACAGCATCAATTTCATCGATAAATATAATACAAGGCTGATGTTTTTTTGCCTGTTCAAATAAATCTCTAACACGGCTTGCACCAACACCGACAAACATTTCTACAAAATCAGAACCCGAAATTGAGAAAAACGGTACACTGGCTTCACCTGCTACAGCTTTTGCCATCAAAGTTTTACCTGTTCCCGGAGGGCCGACCAGCAAAACGCCTTTAGGAATTTTTGCACCTAATTTCATATATTTTTCGCCGTTTTTCAAAAAGTCAACGATTTCTTCAAGCTCTTTTTTCTCCTCATCAATTCCGGCAACATCATTAAATGTTGTTTTTACCTTTGAATCAAGAAGCATTTTTGCTTTGCTTTTACCAAAAGACATAGCCTGCGACCCGCCTGCCTGTATAGCTTTTATCATTAGCCCTAATGAAATAACTGCAAATAAAATTATTATAAATGTTCCGATATTTCCGGCAAGCTGATTAGTTTCAGGAGCTTTTTTTACAGTAATATCAGCTTCTGAAGCGTTTAATTTTTCAAGAAGTTCAGTGTCATTAACAGGTACTTGAACTTTATATTGCTGTAACGGAGCTTGTGCATTTTTGTTTTCAGCAGATAAAAACGGTGATACGGTATTTTTTTCTGTTCCGCTTTTTTTAGCTGCTTCTTCTTGTGCAGGCTGTTCTTTTGGTACAGCAATAATCATATCATCGTATTTTTCAATTTTGGAAAATTCTTTGTTTTCTAATTTCTGTAAAAAATTAGTATATGAGATTTCTGATGTACTTGTTGACGGCCCTGTCATAAATATTGTAGAAATAAAGACCAGCACAACAATAGCTAATATTACGTACATACCCATTGATTGACTTTTGTTCATTTAAATAACCTTTCAAAAAATATTAAAACTCTCGTTCTTAAATTATAACTTAAAAAGGCTAAAATGTGAATAATAAAATATTCTTTTTACTTAAAAATAACCTTATTAAGTTTTGTAAATTTTTTCTTAATGCGTGAAATAACAAAATTTTGCGGGGTTTTGTTATATTAAGAGAGCAATTTGGAGAGCAGTCATGAATATTGGTCAACTCAGTGGACAATTCAATCTTAAATTAAAGCCTAAGACAAATGTGTCTAATACTGATTCATTGTCAAAGAAAAATGCTGCTGATAATTCTCAAAAGCCTAATCAGGCCCAGGTAAATACTGATAAAAGTATGACCAAAGACGGGTCAGTTTTTGATGCAGGCAGAACAAATAATGCCGCTCGTGCTCAAGAAACAGTATCTGCGGTAAATACACAAGCCACTAATAACGTAAACAATCAAAATAATGCGGCTAAAGCTAATCAAAATACAAATAATACACAAGCAGCAGAGGATGATAAAAAATCATTAGATATTAGCAATATTGATTTTGATAACTTAACAGGTGTTACTGATGCCGAGCTGAAAAATTTAAAAGGTGAACTTACTGAGTTAAAAGATGATCCGAATCTTTCACGTGCAATGGAAAATTCAATTAATTCAAAATTGAAAAAGGTTAATTCTGAAATGAAAGATAGAGCGGCAAATTCTATAGGCTCAGCACAAGGCGCTGCTGTAGAAAAAGATGCCGCAAAAACTGAAGATACAGCAGGGGCAGAGCAATCTTCTGCCGTTAATCAACAGCGTAAATCTGAACAGGATGGTAATTCTACTGATTCAAGTTTAGGTAAAATTAATTCCCAAACTACTAAAAATCAAAAAGTAGAAAACAAACTTACAGCTAATGCCAATAAAGACATGAAAAAAATTGAAAAAGATGTCAAAAAATTTGAGCAAAATGTAGAAACTGAACAAGGAAAAATAGAGAAGAACGAAGAAGAAATAAAAGAAACAGAAGAACAAATTCAAACAGATAAAGAAGAACAAGAAGCACTTAACGAAGAAATTGAACAATTAAAACAGCAACAGGAATCTCAAGGTACAGATGATGTCTCATCTCCAATGAGTATGGAAAGCACATCCGGCGCTGAAGAAACTGAAGGTGCAGCAGAAGCTTCAGGAGCGGCAGCTCCTGCTCAAGTCGGAAATGCCGGCGGCGGAGATGATAGTATTTCACAAAAAATTCAAATGAAAAGTGCGCGTGTTGAAGAATTGAATTCAAAAATAGAGGGTTCAACAACTAAAACACAAACATTAAAATCAGATTCTGATGCCCGTACTGCAAAACTGGCTAATCATTCAAAAACATTCCATACACGTATGGCTAAATCTGTTAAAACAGCAAAAGCGAACCAAAAGAAACTGCAAGCGGATGCAAAACAATTAAAAACTGCAAATAATATGGTAAATATCTCCATGAAGCTTGGTGATACAACACAAAAAGTAGGACAAGGATTGCAAACCGGCGGACAAATTACACAACAGGTTGGAAAAGGACTTCAAACAACAGGTACAGTAATGCAGTCTACAGGCAGAGCTATGCAATCAAATATGTACACAGCCGCAGCAGGTGTTGCACTTGAAGGAAGCGGTACAGGAACAGAACAATCCGGAAACGGTACAGAAAAAGCCGGTATGGGAGTAGAAAAAGCCGGAAATATTACAGAAAAAGTCGGTCAAGGTATTTCTACAGCAGCTCAAATCAGCGGACAATTCGTAAAATCCGGACAGCAAACAAATACACAAGCTTCTAAAACAGCAAAACAATATACCAAAGTAACCGGACAAGCCTTAAAACGTGCTAAGGTTACTAATATCGGAAGAAAGCGTTAAATTAAATAACTGATACGTATTTATCAATTTCTTCGTCTGTATTCATCTCTGTTGCTGTAACAAGAATTTTATTTTTGTCTAGTTTTATACCGCCTAAGATGTTATTTTCTTTGAGCTTTTCAAGGAATTTATCAGAATCAGGAACTTCTATTACAAACTCGTTATAGAAGTTTTGGTTTAAAGTTTTTATTCCTTTTTTAGCTAATTTTTCAGATAAATTATGAGCGTTTTGTGCAGATAAGAAGCTTGCCTGACGGAAGCCTTTTTCACCCATTACAGATAAGTATAGTGTTGCACAAAGTCCGATTAATGCCTGATTAGAACAAATATTGCTTGTTGCTTTTTCACGCTTAATATGCTGTTCACGGGTTTGGATTGTCAGACAAAATGCCTGTTTACCATCTTTATCAACTGTTCTGCCGGCTAGTCTTCCCGGTAATTGACGCATGAATTTTTCACGGCAAGCCATAAATCCTGCAGTCGGGCCGCCAAAATTCATTGGAATACCAAGAGTTTGAATATCTCCCACTACAACATCAGCTCCGTATTCAGATGGAGGCTTTAATAGTGCAAGACTTGATGGGTCTGTGCAAACTATAAGTAAACAGTCAATCGCTTGAGGCTCGATAATTTCACCATAATAATCAGGTGTTTGGATTAAAACACAAGCATATTCTGTTGTGTCGTTTGGTATTTCATCTACCCAGTCAACCGTGATTGATTGCGGTTCTGTGTATGTTTTTATAACCTTTTTGTATTCCGGATTTAATGAATTTAGTACACAAACTTTGTATTTTTTTGATACTCTGCAAGCCATTAAAATACTTTCAGCACAAGCAGTTCCGCCATCATAAACAGTAGCATTTGCTATATCCATACCTGTAAGTCTGCATATCATTGTCTGAAATTCGTACATAACCTGTAATGTTCCTTGCGAAATTTCAGGCTGGTAAGGAGTGTAAGCGGTATTAAATTCAAAGCGTCCTGCAACTTGCGCGATACAAGCCGGTACGAATTTGTTATAAATCCCTCCGCCTAAAAAGCAGGCATAATCTGTTTTATTTTCTTTTGCAAGATTTTTTACTGTTCTTTGAGTTTCAAGTTCGCTTAATCCTTCAGGTAAATTTATACCCTGCATTCTAACATCTTGCGGAATTTGAGCAAATAAGTCTTTTGCAGCATTAATTCCGATATCTTTACACATTTGTTGTGTAGTTTTTTCATTGTGTACTAAAAAATTCTTCATTTTATTCCAATTCTTCTTTGTAATCTGTGTATGTCATAAGGTCTGAATAATCATCAGCATTTGCGGCTTCTACTTTTACAAGCCATCCGTTTTCAAAGCAATCTTCGTTTAAGCTTTCAGGAGCATCAACTAAAGCTGAATTTACTTCAACAATTTTACCGCTGATTGGCATGTAGATTTCAGAAGCGGCTTTAACTGATTCAATATTTGCAAAAGTATCGCCTTTTGAGAATTCATCACCGATTTCAGGTAATTCTAAAAATACGATATCTCCAAGTTGTTCGATTGCATAATCTGTCAAACCTACAATTGCAGGTTCACCTTTTAATACATATTCATGTGATTTTGTACATAAAATTTTATCTGTAAAACTCATATTATTCTCCTTTTTCTTACGTCATTCCGGACTGGATTCGGAATCTAAACGCGGTTTCTTTTTTCTACAAATGGTCGTTTAACTACCTGCGCGTCATGCAGTTTTTCTCTTATCATAACCTGAACAGTTGCACCTGTGCAAATTTCTTTGTTATTTTTTACATATGCAAGTGCGATATTTTTACCTGTTGATGGTGAAACACATCCGCTTGTAATATGTCCTGTTTTTTCGCCGTTAAAATAAACATCATATCCATGGCGGGCAATGTTTTTATCTAACATAACAAGTCCGATAAGCTTTTTATTGGTTCCGTTTTTAACTTGTTCCATTATAACTTCTTTGCCGTTATAATCTTCGGTTTTGTCTTTTGGAACAGACCATGATAATCCTGCTTCAATCGGAGTTGTATTTTCATCTAAATCATTTCCGTACAGGTGAAGTGCAGCTTCAAGTCTAAGTGTATCACGTGCGCCTAAGCCGATAGGTTTAATACCGAATTCCTGACCTTTTTCTAAAATTTTATCCCACAGAAATTCTGAGTGTTCATTTTCGACTAATAACTCAAAACCATCTTCGCCGGTGTAGCCTGTACGTGAAGCTAACAGTTTAATCCCTTCAACTATTGCAGGTTTAATTGTAAAAGATTTTTGATTTTCGATATCATAACCCATTTCTCTCATTAAATCTATTGCTTTTGGTCCTTGAATTGCCAATAGTGAATAGTTATGAGATTGGTTATCAATTTTAACATCCAGCCCGCGTTTATTTCTTACTATCCAGTTCAAATCTTCATCAATACGTGAAGCATTACAGATAACAAGATAGTATTCAATACCGAGCTTATAGATAATTAAATCATCAATAAGTCCGCCGTTTTTGTTTGGTAATTGACAATATACGGCTTTTTCGTAGTCAAGTTTTGTAATATCCTGAGGTACAATTTTATTTAAGAACTTTGTTGCATCTTTTCCGGAGATAAAAACTTCTCCCATATGTGAAACATCAAAAAGTCCAACATTTTCCCGAACTGTTTTATGTTCATCAATAATAGATGAATACTGTACAGGCATGTGCCATCCTGCAAAATCTACCATTCTGGCGCCAAGTGCTGCGTGTTTGTCGTGCAAGTAAGTTTCTTTAACCATAAATTCCCCCCTCAAACTATTATAATTGTCACACGTAAATAACAGGCATGTCAATAATTTATTTAGACTTGTGAAGGTGGGTAAAGGGGTAAATATATGGAATTAGTGTGACTTGTTTTGTCATTACAATGAAGTGTAAATTACTATTTGTTATGTAAATAATTCATGTTTTGGTTTTGTAATAATAAGTATGCGCATCCCCATCCTGTAGATTTTAAAGTGCAATGGGTTTTCCATGGCGAATCTGAATCAGGCGCACCAAGCGGTCTTATTGAATTTTTTTCATATACAAATACAAACAAATCTTTTCCATAAACATTAGGTTGAGTTTTTCCGTTTACATCTATCCAGAATGTTATCATTTTGTCTGGAATTTCGTCACTATATGGCCCACGCCACCAGATTGAACTTCCGTTCAGAAGAGCGATTTTATAACAGTCAGATCGGCTTACTGCGTATTCACCGTGGTTTGTACCGCTTAGTTGTTTATAACTATTTTTTGTAACGCAGGCATATTTTGTATCTTTTGTTCCACAGTCGGTTGCAATTTTAAAAAATGGTTTTAAATAATTGGCAATTTTTATAGCGGAAGCTTCATCGTTTTTTATTCCCCATCCTGTTGGGTCACCATACTCTTCTTCAGCCATTCTTAAGGTTTGAGCAAGTATTGATTGGGTTTCACGGAGCTTTGTGACTGTTTGTTTTTCAAAATTCTTTTGTATCAATGTAGGAATTGTCATTGCTGCTACAATTCCTATTATGCCTAGTGTGATTAGAACCTCGGCAAGTGTGAATGCTGTCTTTTTCATAATATCTATATTTTAAGCTTTTTGCATAGGTTTGTATACGTACGGTTAGTACGTATAATTAGCCTGAGGATACGTATAGACTGTACGTATATGCGCGATGAGTTTTATAAAAATTTGGGTAAAAATATTAAAAATCGGCGGAAAAATTTAAGTCTGACTCAGCAGGATTTAGCTGACAGGCTTGATATGTCATTAAATTTTGTCGGTAAAATAGAAGTCGCATTTTCAAAGCCTTCACTTGATACACTTATTGAAATTGCAAAGGCTTTAGATACTACTGTGTCTGATTTAACTCGTTTTTAACAGTTGCTTATATAAATCAATTTCTTTTTGTGAAAGTTTTTCAGGAAGAACGATTTTTATTTTTGCATTAAGGTTTCCGAATCCACCTGATTTTTTTGGTAAGCCAAGCTCTTTAAGTCTTAAAGATTTGCCGGTTGATGTCATTGCTGGAATTTTTATTGTAAATTTTCCGTGCAGTGTCTGAATTTCTTTTTTACATCCTAAAACAGCTTCCGGCGGTGTGATTTCAACTTCTTTTGTAAGATCAGAACCTTTGATTTCGTATTCGGAATCTTTTGGTGTAATTATAAGGTATAAATCACCTTTTTGTCCGTAAGCATCGACTTTACCTTCACCTTTAAGTCTTATTTTTTGTCCTTCTTTTACTTCTTTTGGAAGTTTAACTTTTAGGGATTTATTTTCATTAATAATTCCGGTTCCGCCGCATGCTTGGCAATATCCCCCTCCTCCCGGGCATTGGGTACATTTTCTCATATCGTTGAATTTTACGGTAATCGGGTCTGATGAAAATAAATCTTTTGCTGTTACATTCAGAGTTTTTGTAACATCCAAATCTTCTGATTTTGTCTGAGATGTTCTGCGTGAAGAAGTACCGCGTCTTGTGTAAGCTTGTTGAGCTCCTCCCATATCTCCAAAATCAAAACCTGAAAATCCGCCGCGCGCACCGCTAGAAGCTCCTGCTCCCATCATATCGCCGAATAATGAGCTGAAAAAGTCTGAAAATCCGCCCATATCCTGACCGTTAAAATTAAATTGCTGATAACCCTGACCGCCGCCAAAGTTAAAGTTCTCAAATCCCGGCGGAGGTGTGTAATCCGCGCCGCCCTGCCAGTTTGCGCCTAAGCTGTCATATCTTGAACGTTTTTGTTTATCGCCTAAAACTTCATAAGCTTCATTTATTTCTTTAAATTTTTCTTCTGCTTCTTTTGTTTTATTTACATCTGGGTGATATTTTCTTGCCATTTTTCGGTAAGCTGATTTAATTTCAGCTTCTGTTGCATCACGTTTTATCCCTAGTGTGTCATAATAATCTTTATATTTCATAATTATCTCCTAACCTAATAATAATATAAAATAAAAGAAATTTTGGCTTTTTTAATTATTTCTTAATTATGTCAGTAAAAAGCGGCTCAATTTTTTTGTCATTCTGAACTTGATTCAGAATCTATAAAAGAAAATTGAGCCGCTTTGTTATATTATATAATGTAAATTGGTTAAAACTATCTTAAGCTAACTTTTACAGCAGGTCCTTTTTGAGAGATTTCAACTTTGTTTTCTCTGGCTAACCAGCCAAGACCTAAGTCTGCAAAGTTTCCTTTAAGGTCTAATTCTTTTTTCATTTTTGCAAATGTAGTTGTTCCGTTTTGGTTTAAGTAGTTATAGATTTCTCCAGCTGCGAAACCGATTTTTTCTTCTTGTGATAAGATAACTTTTTTTGTTGCCATGATTTTTTCTCCTTGAATTATTGTTTGTATAACACTCTTTCGATATTCAAATAGTAGTTCATTTTTGAATGTTTGGCAATCATTTCGGGGGTGTAGTTTTTTGAGTGGTTTATGCTAAAATATACACTGTAAGGAGTATTGAATTTGTTGATTGAGGGAAATATCGCATCATCTAAGACAGATATGCTGATTGAAAAGTATGCAGGATTGCTGAATCAGGGGATTAAGTCCTCTGAAATTCTTGTGCTTGTACAAAATTCAACTCTTAAAAATACATTTATTGAAAAAACTCTTGAAAAACTTACAGTTGATTGTCTTGAAAAATTACAGGTTCATTCGTTTTTTTCTCTTGTATATAATACTGTTTCTGATAACTGGGCTTTTTTGGAAGATAGAAATATTTTTGATAACCCTGTAATTTTACCTAATATGACAGGGTTAGAGGTCTCGCAATTTATTTTAAAAGATATTCTAAATGATGTGAAATTTCGCGGATATAATTCCAGAATGTCGCTTTTGCACCAGATTTTCAGAAGATATTCGCTTATTGTTCAGAATAATTTATCTCAAAAAGAGGTTGATGAAAGAGCGGCGATTTTAAAGGAAGGTTTTTCGGAGGATGCTAATCTTGTAATTAAAAAATTTATGCGAAAAACTCTTGAATTAAGGGATTTTGATTATTTAAGACAGTGTTTGATGTTCAATTTTATTTATAAAAACACTGATTATTTTAAGGATATAAAGTATTTAATAGTGGATGACGGAGATGAATGTACCCCGATTTGTCTGGATTTTATAGAATACTTAGCACCGCAATTAAAAGATTCATTTATAGCTATTGATTCACTGGGCTCAAGCAGATGTGGATATTTGAGTGCGGATAAGAATAATTTTGAAAAATTAAAAAAAATATTCAATTCCGAGATTGTCAAAATTGATTCTGCAGGGATGATGGATAATGAAGCTTATAAACTTTATAAGAATGTTTATGATGATGAGGTTAATATTTTAAATCCTTTTACCTATGAATCTTTTTCAAAGCGTTCGGCGATGCTTGATGAAGCAGTCAAAAGAATTAAGGATTTATTATCAAAGAAAGTTTTGCCGTCTGAAATTTCAATCGTAACTCCTGTTGTTGATGAGATGTTGAAGTTTGGGCTGAAAGAAAGTTTTAAAAATTATATTCATTTAAAATATTTGTCCGGCAGTGAAAAACTTATACAAAACAGGCTTGTGCAGGCTGCGATTACAATTTTGAAACTAAATACTGATTTAAGATATTCGCTTGATGAATTTGAAATACGTGTGATTTTGTCTGAATTTTTACAGATTCCGTTAAAGTATTGTGCAGAAATTTTGGAAAGCTTTAAGCGTGATAAAGTTCTTATTTCTTATGAATTTCACGATCCTGAATATAGTGAAAAATATTTGAAGTTCAGAGCACTTGTTGAGAATTTATCAGTATCTGCTGCTAAACTTTCAGAGCAGATTGTTGAAATTTATAATGAACTTTTTGTTTTATCACCGATGAAGTTTGAAGAAATAAATAAGTTCAATTTCTTTTTGAAGCAGATAGTAGATTTTGAAAATGTATTTGGCGCTAATTTTAACAGGCGTAAAACGGATATTATTTTGCAGGCAGAAAACTCAATTATTGCAGAAAATCCTTATTCAGTGTTGGAAATCGATAAAAATGATTTAATAATTTCAACTCCTCAAAAAATTATTGATAACCATATTAAAACCAAGTATCAAATATGGCTTGATATTTCAAGTTCAGAGTGGGTAAAATCAGATACCGGGCCGTTATATAATGCGTGGGTATTCCAAAAAGATTGGGAAAAACCGGAATATACAATTGAAGATAATATTGAACTTTCAAAAGATAAAAACGGCAGAGTATTACGAAAACTGGCGCTGTGCGCATCTAAAAAAGTTTACTGTTATTCAAGTTTATTTGATTCAAACGGGGTAGAAAATTATGGCGGGATTGAACCTTATATAATTACAAACGAAGCGGACGAGGAATCAGAGCAGGACACTCCGAAGTTTAAAATTATCCCGCGGGATGATCAAAAACCCGTACTGGATTATGAATCAGGGTATATGGGGATTTCTGCCGTACCGGGTGCGGGAAAAACTACAATTTTGCTGGCGCTTATTATTAAACTGCTTGAGCGCGGTATCAATCCTGAACGAATTTTTGTTTTAACTTATATGGATTCTGCGGCACGAAATTTTAGAGAAAGAATTAAAAATGTTCGCAAAAATTCTTCAAAGCTCCCAAATATAAGTACAATTCATGGACTTGCGCTTAGAATCTTGAAAGAAAACGGAAATTACGAAAAACTTGGTCTTTCTGCTGATTTTGAAATCTGTGATGACTCACAACGCGGAAGAATTTTGCGTGAAATTGCCGCTAAATTAAAGATTGAACAAAAAACAGCAGAAGAATTTGACCGTGCTGTTTCGGTATTCAAGTTTGGGTCCTCGCCGGACGGGGTACTCTGCTACCAGTTCCCTCTAGGCTTGAATGATTCCTCGCCGGCGCAGCAAGATCAAAAACTGAAAAAGTTTAAAATGTTTTTTGAGGCTTATCAGGATAGTTTGAAAGAATTTAATCTGATAGATTACGATGATATGTTGACAGGTTCTGTTCGTATCTTGAAAGAAAATCCTGATATTTTAGCGCATTATCAGGAAATTTGCGAATATATTATTGAAGATGAAGCACAGGATTCATCAGGAGTTCAGCAGGAATTGATTACTTTACTTTCAGGAAAGCACAAAAATATTATCCGCTGCGGCGATGTTAATCAATCAATTACGGCAACATTTTCTAATGCTGATGTTGAGGGTTTCAGACGGTTTATTACAGAAAACAATAATGTTACAATGAACTGCTCTCAACGCTGTACAAAAGATGTTTGGAAGTTTGCAAATTTACTTGTTGAATCTGCAAGTATAAAACCTGAAAGCGCTAATTCATTTTTTAAAATGTTTATGCAGCCTGTAGAAGGAAAAAATCCTGAACCGTGCGGCGTTGGACCAGCGGTTGTCGGGGAGCTTTTTGACAGTGGAGTTGAAGAAAAGAACTACGTTTTGCGTATTATTAAAGAAACTCTTTCAAAGCATCCTGAATATACTGTAGGAATTTTACTTCGAAACAATTATCAGGTAGCCTCATGGCAGAATTTAATCGAAAATAGTGGTTTGAAAGTTATTACCAGAAATCAATGTTTAGAACAAAAAGCAATATTTAAAGTTATTTTTGCAGTGATGAAAATGATTATCAATCCGTTTGATAATGAAAATATCGCGCAAAATTACAGTATACTTGCAGATTACGGGTATTATAAAAGAGGGCTTGATGCTGAAATCAGAAAATATGAAAATCCGTTTGTACAGATTAACTCTGACAACCTCGAAAGTGTTGTCCTTGAACAGTTTTACTGGGATTTAAATTACTGGATCTCGCTTTGCTATCTTACTCCAAATGAACTTGCTGTAAAAATAGGTATGCAGTTTTTCAAAAGTGATATAGAAAAGTCAAATATTTATCTGATTTCAACTCTTATAAAACGGATTTGTATAAAAAATAATTCTCTTGAATATGCGGTTTCTCGGCTTGCTGAATTGTCCAAAAAACCAAACTTGAGCGGTTTTAAATTCTTCTCGGAAGAAGATGAAGATGATAAAGCATTTTTAGCGGGAAAAGTTCAGATTATGACTATGCATAAATCTAAAGGTGATGAATTTAATCTGGTATTTTTACCTGAAATGACAGAGAAAAATCTTCCGTTAACAATTGGTTCTATTAGTCTGAAATCTTCTGAATTTATGGAATCTGTTAAAAACCTTAATCCGAATTATAATCCAAAATCAGAATATGAACTTAAACAGGAAATTTTGTCCGAGAATCTTCGATTGTTGTATGTAGCAGTTACCCGTGCAAAAAACAAGCTTTATATTACTACAAGCACTAAAGCAAAAACCCGTTTTGGCAAAGAACAAAAGCAAGAACCAAGTTCAATTTTTGTGAATTTATTGGGGGTAGACGCGTGACAATAAACAATTTTTCTCCAAATATGCTGAAAACTTATCAAACCTGTCCGAAAAAATTCTTCTTTAAATATATTGAGCGGGTAAATGTTCCACTGTCCGGAGCGCCGTTTGAAAAAGGTAAAAAGATTCACGCGTTAGCTAACTATTTCCTGCAAGGGATAAATATTTCAAGGCTTGAGACGGCTTTATCTGATAATGAACGCGAAGTCTGGCAGTCACTGCTTAATAATCCGTTTTTTCAGAAAAAATGTTTAAAATCAGAATATCAATTATCCTGTAAAATTTCAGATTTTTGGGTTGGCGGAAGGCTTGATGCTGTAGTCTTTGATGGTGATGATTATTTTATACTTGATTATAAAACGGGTTCAGTTCCGAAAAATCCTGAATATGATGTTCAAACAATGGTTTATTTGTTAAGTTTGGACAGGTATTTAAACGGTAAATATAATAAGCTTTCTTTTGTGTATATCAATTTGAAAGATAAAAAAAATCATGTAATTGAATTTAATTCTGTCTTAAAAGCAGAATACGAAAAACGTATTGAAGAAATATGCAATAAAATAGTATCAGATAACTTGTATAATTGTAACGAGCAAAATTGTGAACGTTGTGAGTATTCTAAATTTTGTCAATTATAATGCGTATTTTATAGCTTCTATCATGCCTGATGGGTCTGCAATATTTTTACCAGCAATGTCAAATGCCGTACCGTGTCCTGGAGAGGTTCTTATAATATCCAGTCCGATTGTAATATTAACAGTTTTATCAGCTGCAACAGTTTTTATCGGAATTAATCCCTGATCGTGATAGTTTGCGATGTAACAGTCAAATTCATCCTGAGTTCCGTTTTGGTAATGTTTAGCGGCTTTTACAAACAAGGTGTCAGCAGGAAGCGGCATTGTAATATTTACCCCCTCATTTTGAAGTTCTTTAACTGCAGGTATTAAAATCTCAATTTCTTCATTACCTAAAATCCCGTCCTCACCTGAATGCGGGTTGAAACCGCATAGCGCAAATTTCGGGTTTTGAATCTTAAATTGCGTTTCAAATGTTTTAACAAGATTTTGGACTTTTGTTTTAACAATTTCTTTTGTTAAATTAATATCTTTTAATGCACAGTGGCGTGTCAAAAGCAGTACTCTGAAATTTTTAGCGGCAAAAAGCATTTCGGCAAGCTGGTTATCGTGTGCCAAAAAATGCTGTAAAACTTCGGTTTGTCCGTTAAAAATATGCCCGGATAAATGCAGTGCATTTTTAGCTACAGGTGCTGTTACAATAGCATCAGGTTTTAGTTCACAGACTTTTTTTAAAGTTTGAAAAGAAAACTCACCTGCTTCTTTTGTAATTTCACCGGGTTTAATTTCAGCAGCATATGGAATCTCAATTATTTCGTATTTTTTATCAAGTTTTCCGTAATAATCAAGAATCTTTTTATTTGATATTATTACTACTTTTTCAGTTGGCAAATTCAATTGGTTAAGGGCTTTTATTGTAATTTCTGCCCCGATACCGTTCGGATCACCTGTTGTAATTGCAATTTTATTCATAATTTATTCTTCGTGTTTTTCAAAGTAATTCAGGATTTCAATAAGAGTATTCACTCCGCCCAGATTGCCTGATTTTGTAACTATCCACTGGTCTGCGTTAGCATTTTTGCTAAGCGCAATTGCAGGCAGAACTTCATCAATAAGCTTCAACTGGTTTGCGTTAATTGCATTACAACACTTGTAAGATGTTTCACCTCCAAGGGTAATTAATACAGCTTTTGTTTTTTCCAGAACTCTACGTGATAGATCTGCAAGGAAATCAGTTATCACATTAGCCAGACCTGATTTTGTTATATCAGCTTTTATTGTATCTTCAGAAAATCCGTCAAAGTTTTTCAAAAGTTTTGATGTATGAACAAGGACAATATTGCTTCCTGTCATATTAGAAACAATTCTGTCCACAAGACTGTCTTGAACTCCTGATAAAACAGTATTCATATCAAGTTCAATAACAAGACTGTTTTCTTCATATTCTTCGTTTTGTTCAAATTTATCAATCTGGCTTGCTGTAATTTGTGTTGCACTGCCTGAAACAATAAGCTTCGGAAGTTTTGGTAACTTAACCGGCAGCATTTCATTATCTTCATTTACAGGAAACCACTGATTACTCAAAACTTTAGCAGCAGCAGCTGTTCCGACAGGTAAAATCTTAAAGTTGGATTTTTGCATAGCTAGAACAATTTGTTCTAAATCTACTGTTGAAACTGAATCAGCTACAATAATTTTTGCACCTTTTTCAATAAGTTTATTGATTTTTTTAAGAATCGGACCTGCTCCGTCCATAATAGTTTTAAGCTTAATGCTGTCTACCAGATCTTCAAGATTTTCGCCAAGTTGATTTTTCAAAAGTGTCGGCAAATGCGACTCATATATAGGTGAATGCGGGTCGCGTGCCATTTCCGTACGTTCAATCGGCACCCCTTTTAGTAAATGATAGCCGCCTACTGTTGTTCTGCCTTCCTGAGGAAATGCCGGCATGATTATTGCTGCATCCCAGCCTAAAACTTCAAGCATAGAAAGAACTTCAACTGCAATATTTCCCCTGACTGTTGAATCTATTTTTTTGTAGAAAAAATCCGGATTGATTTTATCGACAAAAAGCTGTGTTGCTTGTTTAACTTTTTCAAAAGCATCTTGTGGTGAAATATTTCTGGATTCAGTTGAAATTGCCCATGCCTGCTGGTAATCAGCCGAGGTTGGCTCAATATCTGTAGTAAGCAGAATATTTGTATCTGCTCCGTTTAATTTAAATTGCAGCGCTGTATCATTAGCTCCTGTTAAGTCATCAGCTATGATTGCTGCAGTGTTAGAATTTGTTATCATAATACAGCTTCTGTTTCTGCGTCTTTCTTAGAACCTAATAATCTTATAGTGTTTGCTACAACGTAAAAAGATTCTTTTTCCTGGTTTGTCATTTTATCTGTCCAGCGTCTGTTTGCAATTCTTCCGTCAACTGCAACAAGTCTGCCTTTTTTTACGTATTCAGCGGCAAATTCAGCTTGATTTCCCCAGACTTCAATATTAAACCAGTCTGTTACTTCTGATTTTGTTTTAGAATCCCATCTGTTTACTGCAACAGAAAATGATGCTTTAGTTTTTCCTGAATCGTAGGAATTAAAGTTTTCTGATGCATCTCTGCCTACTCTGCCTACTACTGTAACTGTATTCATATATATTACCTCTTTCAATTTTTATATTATACAAAATATTTGTGATGAGTCAAAATTAATACATTTTCACAAGTCGTCTTACTTCTTTTAATATTTCCTGAGCTTTTGCTCTGGCTTTTGCTGAACCTTCTTCGATAATACGTTCAACTTCTTGCGGATTTTGTTCGTAATATCTGCGTCTTTCTCTGATTTCACTAAGACGGGCATTTATTTTTTCGCCTAATTGACGTTTACATTGAGCACAACCTCTTAAGCCTTTTTCACATTCACATTTTACAGTTTGAATTTCTTCTTCTTCGCCGAAAATTGTCCAGTATTTGAATGCAACTTCGCACTCATCAGGATGTCCCGGATCGTCTTTTCTTAGTCTTGAACGGTCAGTAATAGCGGACATAACTTTTTTGGCTGTAACTTCTGCGCTGTCAGAAATTTTTATATCATTATTAAATGATTTACCCATTTTATTGCCGTCAAGTCCGCAAATTAAAGAACAATTGTTAAGTAATGGTTTTGCTTCGTGGAAAAATTCTTCGCCATATATATTGTTAAATCTTCTTGAAATGTCACGTGTTATTTCAATATGTGCGACCTGATCGCTTCCGACAGGAACACAATTCGCGTTAAACATCATAATATCAGCACTCATTAGGACCGGATATCCCATTAAACCGTAGTTAATTTGCTGTCCTTGTCCTTCTTTTGTTTTTAAGATTTTTGCCATATCTTTAAGGCAAGGGTCACGTTCAACCCAGTTTTGCGGAGTTATCATACCAAGATATATATTCAATTCTGCAATTTCAGGAATTAATGATTGAACATATATAACAGATTTTTTCGGATCGATACCACAAGCAAGCCAATCCATTACTACATCTAAAATATTTTGTCTTAAATCATCTGTTTTATCATATTTTGTAGTCAGGGCATGCCAATCTGCTACAAAGAAATAACAATCATACTTATCTTGCAATTGAACCCAATTTTGAATAACCCCAAGATAGTGTCCTAAATGTAATTTCCCTGTGGATCTCATCCCTGATACAATAATTTCTTTCATAAAACAGTCCTTTCTATATGTATAATAATTATATCTCAAAAGATTAAGGATTGGTTTAAGCGGGTAAAATTTTGTAAAGTTTAAGCTATATAGAAAACAAGATTAATCAGGAAATCTGCAATAAGCATATAAATTGTTGATAATATTGCGGCTTGAGTTGTTGATGTTCCGACTTCTTTTGCTCCGCCTTTGGTTTCGTATCCTTTTGTAGCGCAGACTAAAGCAATTAATGCACCAAAAATGCAGGCTTTTAAAAGACTAATATAAATATCTTTAGTTTCCATCCATGCCCAGGCTGATGTCATATATCTTGCGGGATGAAGATTGATTGTTCCTAAAGATACAGCCATACCGCTAATTATTCCGACAAATTCCGCAATTAATACAACCATAGGAACAGTGATGGCAGATGCTAAGATTCGCGGTGTAAAATAGTAACCAACAGGATTGATTTTCAATGTTTTTATTGCATCAACCTGAGAGGTTACCTGCATATTGGCTATTTCTGCTGATATTGCAGTTCCTGCTCTTGCTCCTATTGCAAGAGCAACAAAACCGGGTGCAATTTCTCTAATCATAACAACGGCAATAGAACCGCCGATATAGGCTTCTGCACCGGTTAAAAGAAATTCTTTTGATACCTGAATCGCAATAACAGCGGCTGAAATAAATGCTATTACAAGGGATATTGGCAAAGAATCGTAACTGATTGCAGCAGCTTGAGAGATTACTGTTTTAAATCTCAGGTTTCCGCCAAAGAGATATTTAAAACATTCTATCAAATTTTTAACGCATAATCCTAAAAAATTAATCAAATATTCAGCCCCTTTTTCGTTTTTGAATATAACATAAAAAGGGGCTATAGTAAATTATTTTTTTGTTTTTGCCGAAATTTTATTTTTATCGACTGTCGCAATAAATTTTATGGCTTCATTTGAGGGGATTGCGAATCCTATTCCGATATTTGAAATATTATGATCCGGATTGTAAATAGATTGGCTTATTCCAATGACTTCACCGGTTGAGTTAAGCAGAGGTCCTCCTGAACAGCCGGGGTTAATTGCGGCATCTGTCTGGAATCTGTTTTTGACATAGTCAATTCGCGAAATTATTCCTTGAGTTAACGTATTTGAAAATCCAAAGGGGTTACCGATAGATAAAACCTTCTGTCCGACTTTTACGCTTTCAGAATCCCCGAAAGACACTGTATTAAGACGTGTTTTAGGTGAAATTTTAATAAGTGCTAAATCCTTATTTTTTCCCATTTGCGCAACAAATTGTGCTTTATATGTTTGCCCGTTGTGGGTTGTAACTTCAATGTCTTTATAGTTTTCAACAACATGCGAACCTGTTAAAATAAGTCCGTCAGGGCTTACGATGCAGCCGGTACCTGCTGAAACCCCGTCTTTAACCTGCGCTTCAATTGCTACAATTGCGGGACTTATTTTTTCGTAAACGCTGATGTTTACCTGCTCATCCGGTGCGTAATACCCTTGAGCCAAACTCGTATTTATACTTAACAGTGTGATAGTCAGAATTAAAAATATTTTTCTTTTCATATTTATAACCTCTCTAGATAATTATTTTTTTATTCGCATAAAAATATATTCTCTTATCCTCGTTTTTTAAGGTTAGTTCTTGAAAATATTAAAATTTTAATGTATAATTCAGATGACGTTAAGTCCGAGAATATAATTAAGGAGAAAATTATGGCTAGAATTGATTCATTTAAACACGCGTTAGAAGAAAAACGTGCGGTTAAAGTTATCGCAGGTATTGATAACTTTGATATCGAAAATATTAAAAAAGTTGTTGTATCAGCTGAAACTGCTCATGCTTCTGCTGTTGATATTTGTGCAAGAGAAGATATTATTAAAGAAGTTCGCTCAATGACAGAACTTCCAATCTTTGTATCTTCAATTGTACCGGCTGAACTTGTAAAAGCTGTTGAACTTGGTGCTGATGCTATTGAGCTTGGCAACTTTGATGTTCTTTACAAAAAAGGTATGTCTTTTGATGTAAATGATGTTTTATCACTTGTTGAAGAAACTTTATCTTTACTTGACGGTAAAGAAGTGTTCTTCTCAGTAACAGTTCCGGGTGAAATTGATATCGCAGATCAAATCGCATTGGCTGTAAAATTAGAATCTATGGGTATTGATTTAATTCAAACAGAAGGTCACTATTCAACAGAAGCTAATCTAACAGGTGCTAGAGCTTTAATGGATAGAGCAGAATTAACAATTTCTAACACAATTGAACTTTCAAGAAATGTTGAAATGCCAATTATGACAGCTACAGGAATCAACCCTACAACTGCTCCGTTTGCATTTGCTGCAGGTGCTTCAGCTATTGGCTGCGGTTCATGTGTTAATAAATTATCTTCATCAATTTCTATGATTGCTACAATTTCATCTTTAGTTGAAATTGCTAACAAAAATGCAGTTAAAATTGCTGAAATGGTTTAATTAAATAAATATTAAAAAAGGGCGCACCTATCAG
>CASLVD010000033.1 GCA_949398305.1 uncultured Candidatus Melainabacteria bacterium
AGCCTGCGCCGCCAACTGTTATTAAATCTCCGCCGGATTTAGAATTTGACAAGCTGTATTACCATATGCAATAAGCTTTGCAAATCGTTCTAAATCTGCCTGAATTTCCGGGAAAGTTCCGTAGTGCATAGGGATAACTGTTTTTACGCCAAGCCATTTTGCAGCCATTGCAGCATGCTCAACATCCATTGTGTAATTCCCGCCAATCGGTAGTAACGCAATTTGCGGAGCGTATAATTCTTTTATGGTTTTCATCTCACCTGTTAAACAAGTATCACCTGCATGATAAATTCTTACTCCATCTACATCAAGCATTATACTTGCGGCACATCCGCCATATCTTCCGTCAGGAAGAGAACTTGAATGAAATGCAGGTAAAAATACAGCACGACCCCAAGAAAAATTTATCCACGCACCAAGCCCAACAGATTTTGACTTTGCTCCCTGCTGTTTACAGTAGCCTGCCAATTCTGCAATTGCAGTAATTGCGATATCTTTTTCTTTGGCAATTTCCAAAGCTTCACCAAGATGATCTCCGTGAGCATGAGTTAATAAAATATCTGTAATCGGTTCTTCGTGCCAATTAAATTTTTCATTAACTGAAACCAAAGGATCTATTAAAACTGCTTTATCACCATTTTTAATTTCAAATGCACTATGTCCGATATACTTTAAATCTACCATATTTTTCTCCCTCTTTTTCAATCCTGACCAACTATTTTAATTTATCACGTTTTAGTATAAAATACAATTATGAAACAATACATTACATATATGGCTAAATGTATAGAACTTGCTCAAAAAGCTCAAGGATTAACCTCACCAAATCCGATGGTGGGATGCGTTATCATAAATTCGCAGGGTGAAATTATTTCAACTGGTTACCACAAAAAATACGGAGATAATCATGCTGAACGCGATGCGTTATTAAAACTTGAAAACGCACAAGGATGTACTCTTATTGTGAACCTTGAACCTTGTTCGCATTTTGGCAAAACTCCTCCTTGCACAGATTTAATCATTGAAAAAGGGATTAAAAAAGTTGTTTACGGAATGCAAGACCCAAATCCTATTATTGCAGGAAAAGGCCTTCAAAAACTAAAAAATGCAGGTATTGAAGTTATTGGTCCGGTTCTTGAAGATGAATGTAAAAAACTAAATGAAATTTTTATAAAAAATCATACCAAAAAGAAAACTTTTATAGCACTAAAAACTGCCACAACAATTGACGGGAAAATCGCAACACATATCGGAGATTCAAAATGGATCACATCTGATGCTGCAAGAAATGAAGTTAGAAATATCAGAAAAAAGTATGATGCAATTTTAACATCATCAGCCACTGTAATCGCAGATAATCCGACAATGGAACACAAACGAAAAATAATTCTTGATAGAAAACTTAAAACTGATTTAAACTCAAAAATTTATCAGCAAGGTGAAATTTTTGTATTTTATGATGAAAAACTGAATGCGCCAAATATCAAAAATATTAATTTTATCCCAACGCCTGTCAAAAATAACAAGCTTGATATTAATTATATTATTAATGCTCTTTACGAATTAAAAATAATGAGTATTCTTGTTGAAGCCGGCGGCGGAGTAAACGAAGCTTTCTTACCATATATAGATAAGCTTTATCACTTCATTGCACCTAAAATCCTAGGCGATAACTCCGGTAAATCCTGCTTTTATGGAGCTAATGTTGAAAAAATCGCGAACTGCACAAATCTTCATTTTGAAAGATTTACCCCATACCCGCCTGATATTTTGATTATATACAATAAATAAAAACTCCCTCAATATAAATTGAGAGAGTTTTTAAATATTAATTTCTTTTTATTAAACTGTTTTCTCTGTTTCTACAGCTTTATTTTCTTTACCAGCCAACATAGAAGCAGCGAGTCCAATTCCACCTGCTGCAACAGCTCCAATTCCACCATATTTTAACGCAGACATCTTTGTAATTGAAGATGCTGCTGATTTGATTGCTTCTTGCATAGCTTTTTCATTATCTGTTAAAGTACTAACACAACCTTTAAAAATTTGTGCTATTGATAAAATCATAGAAGAAGCTAATTTTCCAATATTTTTACCCAAGTTTTTAATCTCCGCAAGCGGAATAATTTCAGCATTTTGCGACACTGCTTTACCTATCAGAGCCAAATCTTGTTTTGTATTAATATTTTCAATAAGTAATTTCAATTGTTCAGGTACACTTTCACCGACACCTTCCATTGCGCTTTTCCCTTTTAGAAGAAGTTTATCAAACTTTTCAGCAGGAATTTTGTCTAAAAGTTTTTCAATAGGCTTATCTACGAGTTTTAATATATCTTCGTGATTTGTAGCGGCTTTAGTAGTATTTATAACATCTTTCAAAATCATACCTAAAGATTTTATATCTTCATTTGAACTTTTTGCCATATTATCTATAGATTTTAAAATAAACTTATCACTTGGCAAAACTCCGTTTAGATAAGGTTTGCTCATCACTGCACTTGCGATTCCTGCACCGGCACCAACAACAGCCCCTGTACCGGTCGCAATTAGTGCGTTATTATTATTTATGTTAACATTGTTTACTCCATCTACAGACATATTTTTCCCTTTCATTTTGAGACATATATTATCATTAAAAATGAACATAATATAAATTGCTATTAATTTACTATTTATTAAGAAATTTAAACGACAGGCTATCATTTTATAGAAAGCCTGTCGTTTATCAGTATTTTTCTAATAATTAGCCGTTCATTTGAGCCATAACTTCTTCAGCAAAGTTGTCTTGACGTTTTTCAAGACCTTCACCTAATTCGTATCTGGTGAATGATTTGATTGATAATTTACCTTCAATCAATTGTGCAATTGTTACACTTGGATCTTTTACGAACGGTTGTTCAAGCAAGCATCTTTCTGCCATAAGTTTATTTACACGGCCTTCAACAATTTTACCTCTGATTGCTTCAGGTTTTTTCTGTAAATCTTCTTTACCCATTTCGATTCTTGTTTCTTCATCAATAACTTCTTGAGGAATTTCTTCTCTTGAAACGAATTTTGGTGCACAAGATGCAATATGTAAGCAAATATCGTTCATCAATTCTTCATCTTTATTATCAGTATTCAATAAAACACCGATTTTACCGTTGTGAATGTATGAAGCAACAGCGCCTTCATATCTTTTAAATCTTCTTACTGTGATTTTTTCACCAATAGAAGCAATTTTTTCTTTTAAAGCATCTTCGATTACTTTACCGCAATCAGGGCAAGTAGAAGCTAAGAATGCTTCAACATTTTCAGGATTTAATTCTGCAACATGTTTTGCCATATTTGAAACTAAAGTTTTAAATTCATCGTTTTTAGCAACGAAGTCTGTTTCACAGTTAACTTCAATCATAGCACCGCAATTATCTGAAACGAAAGATTCAACTCTGCCTTCAGCTGCAATTCTGCCCATTTTCTTTTCAGCAGAAGCGATACCTTTTTGGCGCAATAATTCAGTTGCTTTTTCCATATCTCCGTCAACTTCAACAAGTGCTTTTTTAGCATCCATCATACCTGCACCAGTTTTATCACGAAGTTCTTTAACCATTTGAGCTGTAATATTCATTTATATCTCTCCTTTTTAGAGAGTAAGTAAGTTAAAAATATACTTCTAACTTACTTACCTTGCTAACTTACTAACTTGTTATGCTTCAGTTGAAACACCAGCATCTTCAGCTGAGATTTTTTCAATTTTCTTAGCTTCGTTTGCTTTATTTTCTCTTAATTGTTTTCCTTCTAAAACTGCATCAGCTAATTTAGAAGTGATTAATTTAATTGATCTGATAGCATCATCATTACCAGGGATAATGTGGTTGATACCATCCGGATTAGCATTTGTATCAGCTAAACAAATAACAGGAATACCTAATTTGTTAGCTTCTTTGATAGCGATTTCTTCTTTAGCTTGGTCTACGATGAAGATTAAATCAGGTAAACCGCGCATTTCTTTGATACCGCCTAAAGTTTTTGACAATTTAGCTAATTGTCTGTTTAATTGAGCAACTTCTTTTTTAGGAAGTTTATCAACATAACCGTTGTTGATGAATTCTTCTAATTCTTTTAGTTTGTTAACTCTGCCTCTGATAGTTTCAAAGTTAGTTAACATACCGCCTAACCATCTTCTGTTGATGTAGTAAGCGCCTGAACGAAGAGCTTCTTCAGCTACAACTTCAGCAGCTTGTTTTTTTGTACCAACAAAAAGAACATTTCTTCCTTTTGCAGCGTAATCTCTAACAAGATTGTATGCTTCATCTAACAAATCGGTAGTTTTTCTTAAATCAATAACGTAAATACCGTTTCTTGCACCGTAAATATACGGTTTCATTTTAGGGTTCCATCTTTGAGTTTGGTGTCCAAAATGTACACCTGCTTCTAAAAGTTCAATCATAGATGCTACTGGCATCGGTTTTCTCCTTTTGTTTAATGTATTGTACTACGGGCTACACGCCTCATCCTTTTTGGCAATTACAGGGTTGCCCCCTTTGCCCCACTCGGACTAGGGCTGAACCTATCAGGCTAATGTAACCACCAACATAATACTATAAACATTAATACATGCAAATATTTCAGCAATAAAACTTAAAATTATTATTCAGACCAAGTTATTTTCGATACCTCCCCGATGAGGAAATAATTGGCAGCATAATACCCGATCCGGCGAGGACTTGCAAAAAAATATTTTTTTTGTTTTAATACAGTTACTCACATCCTCAACGAGTACGTGCAAAGTCATTAATTGCACAAATAAGTAAAGGAAAGGTAAATTCAATTATGGCAAATATTAAATCTGCTAAAAAAAGAGTATTAGTAGCTGAAGCAAACAGAGTAAGAAATGTTGCATTCAAATCTTCAATCAAAACTGCTGTTAAAAAAGCATTAGAATTAGCAACAAGTGAAGATAAAGAAGCATTAAATGCAGCTGTTTCTAAAGTTTACCAATTATGTGATAAAGCTGTTGTTAAAGGTATTTTACACAAAAACACAGCAGCCAGAAAAAAATCAAGATTGGTTTTAGCTATCAAAAGAGCTAATGCTTAATTGAAATTTTCAAAATAGAAATGCGGTAAGTGAAAACTTACCGCATTTTTGTCATATTAAAGAAAAACTCATTAAATTGTGAAAAAAACGTATTACTTTTATACAAATACTTAAAACTTGGCAAGTAAAAAATATTTACCACTTTTTGAATATAAAAAACACAGCTAAAATAATAAAACAAAATCCGACAAGATAATTCCACTTAAACTGCTCCTTCAAATAAAATACAGAAAAGAAACTAAATACAATAAGTGTAATAACTTCTTGAATAGTTTTTAACTGTGCCGCATTATAAACACCATAACCCATGCGATTAGCCGGAACTTGAAAACAGTATTCAAAAAGTGCAATTCCCCAGCTAACAAGAACAACAATCCAAAGTGCAGAACTCTTAAATTTCAAATGCCCATACCATGCAAATGTCATAAAAATATTAGAAATAAGTAGTAAAAAAATTGGCATAACAGCTCTTAGCATCTTCAAAAATCCTTTATAATCAATAACTTTAACGATTTTATTATAAAACAAATAAAAAGGCTTGACACTAATTTTTTTTTTGCATATAATCAATTACACAAGCACACGCCGGTATAGCTCAATTGGCAGAGCAACGGTTTTGTAAACCGTAGGTTGTAGGTTCGAGTCCCATTACCGGCTTTTTTACTGACAAAATGAGCTCACGCAAGTTTATAGGCGGACTTTGATAAGAAAGCTGAAACTTAGTAAAGTACTTGCCACTGACTCTCAGTAATAAAAAGCTCAAGCCCTTGTGGCTCAGAGGTAGAGCACTCCCTTGGTAAGGGAGAGGTCACGAGTTCAAGTCTCGTCAAGGGCAAGTTTTAAAGCCTGAAACAGACAAAACTGACCAAGCAAGGCAAATTGAAAATTAAATACGGGTAGGTGGCCGAGTGGCTAAAGGCGACAGACTGTAAATCTGTTCTCGCGAGAGTACGGTGGTTCGAATCCACCCCTGCCCAAATCTTTAAAAGGGGTCTTACGACCTCTTTTTTGTTTGAACATTAGGGTGGATGAGAACCTGCAAGGCAAAAGCCTTGCCTGGTGCGAAGCGCGAGTGAGCTAAGGGCGAAGGAGTTTTCTTTGGAGCAAGCGCAGCTTGGAAAAAGAAAATCCGTAGACCCGTTAAACGCGAACGAGCAAGACGTCCACCCCTGCCCACCATTTTAAACCTGGATTCTATTTAAGTTTCAGGGTTTTTAATTTTTATAAGTAGCCACCATATGGCCATTACGCATTTTTAATTAAATCTTTAACCACTTCACCTGCAATAATTAACCCGACAACAGGCGGCACAAAAGCAATACTTCCCGGAATAGATTTTCCTGTAATTTCATCTTTTACACCTGTTTTTAACGGAATTTCTTTTGAATAAACGACTTTTACATCCGTAATCTTTCGCTTTTTAAGTTCTGTTCTCATAACTCTTGCAAGGGGACAAACAGAAGTTTGTGAGATATCTGCGACCTCAAACATCACCGGATTAAGTTTATTTCCTGCTCCCATCGCACAGATAACCGGTACATTATATTTTTTAGCTTCTTCTATCAATTGAAGCTTGCCAACAACTGTATCTATTGCATCAACAACATAATCATACTTTAAAAAATCAAACATGCCGGCAGTTTCAGGAGTGTAAAAAGTTTGATAAACATTAACTTTTATCTCAGGATTAATTTCAAGAATTCTTTTTTTAGCGGCTTCAACTTTTGATAATCCGACAGTTTTTGTTGTTGCAATAATCTGTCTGTTAATATTGGATTCTGAAACAACGTCATTGTCAATCAAATCTAGTTCCCCGATTCCGCTTCTGGCAAGAGCTTCAACAACATATCCACCGACTCCGCCTATTCCAAATATCGCAACACGACAACTTGCAAGTTTTATCATTGCATCTTGTCCGATAAGTAATTCCGTTCTTGAAAATTTCTCTGACATAAAAAAAGTTTACCAAAAACCTAAATTATTTTAAAGAAATAGTAGTTTTTAAATCTTCGAGAAACTCTTTTCTGTATAAAAATCCTAAATGTGCACCGTTATCAAGCAGTACAATTTTATCTTTCGAATAACTTTTTAGCCGCTTTAATTGATTAGTATTAGTCAAATAATCGTTTAAAGAATGATAAATTTTATAGTTATTATTGTTTTCTAAAAAAGCAGATATTGAGTGTAAACTCGATTCATATGTTAAATCCTCACAGGAATCTTCTGAATCTGTTAAAAGATATTTTTTTGCATAATCCTGATAACTCATATTATTTATCACATGATAAATATCAGATTGTGCGGATTTTGAAGCCTTTTCGATAGTAAATATCAGATCTGAAAGTTTTTGATGCATTATAAACCCTGTTATAAGTTTTCCTTCTTCTTCAGTAAACGGAAGGTTATTGATTTCAACATTAATATCTTCTTTTGCCTGATAAAGTTTCATAACCTTTGCGGCAGTCAATGCAACTCTTTGTTTTAAATCTGCCGGAGATTTATTCCATTCTTCGGAATTTTTATCTATTTGTTTCATCGCATAAATAAGCTCAACCGGCGGACAAATTGAAATAAACTTAGCGTTACCTAACGTATTATTTTTATACTCTTTATCAGCTAAAAACAATGCCGTTAATGCACCAAATGATGTTCCGATAAATACTTTATCTTTAAATTCACAGTTATGTTTTTCGGATAACTTTTCAAGAATTTTTGTTGTCACCATTCTGAGGTTCTCTGCATCACTGCTCGGAAGTCCGGGTTTATAACCATCCGGCATACTTTTTACAAATTCCCATTGAAAGTGGCTTCCCTGAATTACAACAGAATATCCTTCATCATAAAAGATTTTAGCAAGCAAAACAGAATGTGATGACATTATACCTTCGCCAATTGACGGATAAATTATTGCGACAGGTGATTCTTTTTTATCTTTTTGTAAAATATATCTGAATTTATAATCATCTTTGCCTTCTGCTATATTTACAGAAGACGTTTTAATTCTTTTACTAAAAGATCTGTTCCACACTGATAACTCATTCCAAATAGATTCATCTACTCCCGGCAAGGCAAAAAGAGCTGTTCGCATAGAATCAACAACAGGATTTTGCGGATTATACCCTTTTAAGAAAATATCAGCCCCGAGTTTAAAATCCTCTGCACTGTAATTTTTCATGATTGTTTCATCAAAATTAGCACCGCCGTAGAGTAAATCAGGTGTAATAATTTCTGATGATACTTCAACTTTCACAAATGTATCATCTTTTTCCGGTTTTACAGTTACTGCTTTTTTAACTTCAGGTACAGTTTTTTCCTGAACTTCTGCAATTTTTTCTTCTTTTACCGGAACATTTAATTGCGAAATTACATCTACTCTGTCCAAATTCCCGCATTTTATAAAAGAATCTATCCCAAAAATCTTTTTAGCAATCTCATAAGGATCAGCATACGTTGATTCAACCATTTTTATCAATGGCTGCATATAGGAAGTTTTATTAACGGTAAGCCCTGCTTTTACAATTGCAAGAACAGGGGTTGCAATATAAGAACCTGGATTTAAAGCAGTATCAAGCAATTTTCCTAAAAGTCCTCTGAAATTCACAAACGACAACACAGGCAAAACAAAATACTGACCCGATTTCATTTTACATCCGGCTAAAGCCTGCTCCATATTTTCGCTGGACTGTTCTATATTAAAAAAATGTTTTGCAGGGTCAAACATTCCGCCCAAACCTATCACGGTATTTGTAAAAAATCTTATTGTCTCATTTTTAGAAGTTTCAAAATCTCTTTGCAAAAGACTGCTGACAAGTCTTATCGTATACTCGATATTATTTGTTATACCTTTAATTCTATCCATTCCGTATTCGGGCATAATTGATGACCACAAAATATGTATAGGACGAATTGCATATTTATTTAATCCAAGATTAAAATTAAATAATTTACGATTGATATTTTCCCACTTATCATCCCCTAAAAACTCATAAGCATAATCAGGGTATTTATTTTCCTGCGCACAAACAACGAGCGCAAAACGATGAAAATTCAGGCACAGCAAAGTCAAAAAGACAACAAGACCTTTTTTAAACATATTTATCCTCTTTGTTTTATTTTAAATATCTCCGGTATTTTATTCTATGAAGATAAAAAATAAAACGCATTAGACACCCGAGCAAAAAGAAATCCTATTTGTGATTAAGCTTAGCATCCACAAGTTCATACTTGACATTTTTGCCTTTAACTTTTGGGACAAAATAAAGTTCCAGAAGTGAATTTTTAGGATCGTTATGCCCCAGAAGTCTATTTATAATAGTCTTCAATCCGTCGTGATATTCTCTTTTTACTGCACTTTTCTCCCAAGAAGCCTTATCATGAACATATTTTTTAACTTTATGTACCTCAATACCATAAACCTCACTCAAGCCTTCTGCACGATTTCTGAGCTCACTGTTAAAATTTCTGATAGATTTTGCTGCACTATCAATAATATTTGCAGAATTACCTGTTAAAATAAACGATTCGGTTTCTCTTAATGCGTTAGTTGTATTGAAAGAACGAACAATATTTTTCTCACGGTAATCTACATCGCGGTTTCTAAAAAATCTTACGATCCTTTCACGTATAGCTTTTTCTCCGGCAGATTCATTTTTAACGGGTTTTCCGGTAGTTAAGCGAATTGTGTCATAATAATCTTTATTAAGCCAGGTAACTAATTTTCTCTGCAACGTTTTAACGACATCAGAATTTACGGCATGATGAAACAATCCATCCTCACATCTCACATAATATCTTGCAGGATGGACTGCTTGAAACGATAATGTTGAATTTCCGTAACTTTTAATTTGCATATAAACACCTAAATTTAGACCACGGACATATTAAACCTCATAATAAATATTTTTGCTATACATATGTTACAGAAATTAACAAATAAAAGTAAAATAACTTTGAGTGTGCTAAATTTAAAAAGTATATTATAAAGGAGGGTGTATGAAGAATTTATTAAAAGCACTTATGACTGTAGCTATAGCAGTAATTGCAACAGCTCCGGCATTTGCGTTCCCTGATGTAAGTGATACATATTGGGCAGCTCCGCAAATTAAATTGTTATCAGAGCAAGGGATAATTGTAGGTTATCCTGACGGAACATTTAAACCTGATGCGGATGTTACAAGAGCAGAATTTGCGGCAATGGCAATAAGAGCCCTAGGCCAGCAGCATACAAAAGTTGCTCAGCCTATAAATTTCTCAGATATTGATGTAAACCACTGGGCATATGAAGACATTCAAAAAGCTGTTTACTTTGACCTTATTTCAGCAGGAAAAGAAGGTGAATTATTCAGACCTGATGATTCTGTTTCAAGAGCAGAATCAATGTCAGTTGCAGTAAATGCCTTAACAACAGAAACAATCAGCACAGAAAAAGCTAAAGAAGTTCTTGAAAGAATGTATATTGATGCTAATACTATTCCTGAATGGTTTTTAATTCCTGCCGGTAAAGCAGAAATTTTAGGAATGGTTGTCGTAGCACCAACTGCTCAAAAAGCTGCATTAGAAGCTAATCGTCCGGCTACAAGAGCAGAAGTTGCGGCTATATTATTCAAAATGATGGAACAGGCAAAGCTTAATCCAAATGCAAAACTTGCAGAAGCAATGAGAAAGAAAACAGGTAACGGTTTTGTTATTGAAGACGCTACAGTTCAAGGAAGCATCGGTACAATTCCGGCCGGAACAATCGTTCCTATCACGCTAAATTCTTACATCAGCACCCAAACTTCAGAAGGCGGAGCGATGTATACGGCAAGAGTTCCTCAAAACTACGTTACAAAAGACAAATACATTTTAGTAAGACAGGGTGCAGCTTTAAAAGGCCAATTGCTTGATGTAAGACCTGGCAAATACTTTGTAAGAAACGGTGTTTTAGTTCTTAAAAACGCATTAATTACAACAGATAATGACCAAACTACAACATTCAACGCTCTTGGCGAAATTCGCAAAGACAGAAATTGGTGGATGAAATTTGTAAGATGGGCATTCAAGGGTGAAAAACTTGAAATTCCTGCAGAAGGTACAGCTAATATGAAACTTTTACAACCGGTAAAAGTTGACCTTACAAACGGCTGGATATATGAACAATAACGTAGGTTAGTTTCCACTCTGACAAAACACGACAAAAGACTGCTTTAATAAAGCAGTCTTTTTACTTGAAAATATACTCATTTTTTGGTAACATCAAAACATAGGGATTACAAAAGATAAAGAGGTAAAAATGTCAGGACATTCAAAGTGGTCAACAATTAAACACAAAAAGGCCAAAACAGATTCACAACGTGCAGCAGTATTTCAAAAATATTCAAGAGAATTAATCGTAGCCGCAAGACTTGGCGGAGCTGATCCTGCCGGAAATTTCCGTTTAAGAACAGCTATTGAAAAAGCAAAAGCTGCAGGTCTTCCTAACGATAACATCAAAAGAGCAATCGATAAAGGAGCCGGAGCTGGCGCTGCTGACAATTATGAAGAATTAACATATGAAGGATATGCAGCAGGCGGAGTTGCTGTTGTTTTAGAAGCAATGACAGATAACCGCAACAGAACAGCAGGTGATGTTAGAAGCATATTTACAAAATTCAACGGAAACCTTGGCGAAACAAACTGCGTCAGCTGGATGTTTGATAAAAAAGGAAGCATTGAATTTGACAAATCAGTAGATTTTGACAAATTGTTTGAAGCCGCTATAACACTTGACGCTGAAGACGTTCAAGATGACGAAGATTGTTACAGAGTACTTACATCTGTTGAGAATTTTCAGGCTGTTGTAGAAGGACTTGAAGCAGAAGGTTTTAAAAGCACAACCGCAGAATTTACAAGAATTCCGCAAAACAATGTTGAAGTAACAGACCTAAAAGTTGCAACATCAGTTATGAGATTAATTGAAAGACTGGAAGAATTGGATGATGTTCAAAATGTTTACGCAAACTGCGACATCCCTGATGAGATAGCTGAACAAGTTGAGGTTTAAACTTGATAAATAAACTTGAAAAACTTTCAAAAGTTCTTAATGAAAGCTACAGCGAAAAATCACTGTTGAATTCGTTAGGAACTTTTTTTGAAAAAAACTTTGATGTTGAAAAGTTTTTCATTGATATTAATAATAAAACCTATCTTGAATCACCAATTATTGAATCTGACGGGATTAAATACCCGATATTTAAACACCGCAAAAGTATCGGTTATTTGTGTTTCACAGGCGGCAACAACGAATTGAAAAAATTCATAAAAATCGCCGCACCATTTATATCGCTCAAAGTTCAAAACATTATCCTCAGCGAAAAAATGCAAAAAAACATTAACTTCCACGAAACAATGAAAAATATTGCAAAAATCATTGAAACCCAATACGAGCTTAACTATATTATCCCGATTATAGGCGAAATGATTGATAAATTTTTTGAGGATTACCTGTTGTATATTTTTCTCACCAATGAAAATAATACAGAAAACAAACTTGCCTGGCCTGTTGCCTGCAAAGATACTAAAATCCTTGAAATAATTAAAAACTTTAATTCAAAAGTATTCACAGAAGACAAAAAAACTCTTGCACTTCCTCTAAAAAGTGAAGGAAAAGAAGTCGGAATACTTGTTGCAAAAAGTACAGCAGATGAAATCACTTCAAAAGACGAAGATTACCTGACACAGCTTGCCGGACAAATTGCGACAACAATAAACAGAGCAAACGTATATGTTGAGATACTAAAACACGCAACACTTGATGCCCTGACAGGATTTTATAACCGCAGACAACTTGAAGAACGTATAAAACAGGAGATTTCAAACGCAAGACGTCAAAAAGCTCCGCTTTGCGGGATTATGACTGACATTGACTTTTTTAAAGGTGTAAACGATACCTACGGTCATGCCGTGGGAGATTTAGTGCTAAAAACAGTTGCAAAAATTATAAGAAGCCAGCTGCGTGAATACGACATTGCAGGACGATATGGCGGAGAAGAATTTTCAATACTTTTACCATTTACAAAAATAAAAGAAGCTCAAATGGTAGCTGAACGTCTAAGAAAAACAATCGAAGAAAAAGCCATTGATATCTCCAAAGTCAATCCCGATTGTGGTATAAAAGAAATAAAAGTAACTTTAAGTCTCGGAATTTACGAGATGAAAGAATCCGATAATGACGAAGATTTACTAAAGAAAGCCGATAAAGCACTCTATCAGGCAAAAAACACAGGAAGAAATAAGGTAGTAGTTCAGTATGAGTAAGTATCAAATAATTTGTAAGAATCTCGAAGATACAAAAAATTTAGCATATAAATTTGCAAAACTAATCGAAGATAACGGTTGTTTTATAAACCTCTACGGCGAGATAGGCGCAGGAAAAACAGCATTCGTAAAACTTGTCGCACAAGCCATCGGTATTACAGAAAAAGTAACCAGCCCGAGTTTTGTAATTTTAAATGAATACCACAGTGCAAAAATTCCTGTATACCATTTTGACTTATATAGACTTGAAAACGAAGGGGTTAAAACCATCACAGACGAACTTAGGGAATATTCTGAAGGCAGACAAATTACATTTGTCGAATGGGCAGAATTTTCTCAGAATGAAATTCCGTTTAACCATATTAAAATCAATGTAACTTATGAAGATAATGATTATCGAAAATATTCATTTGAAGGATTCGGAAAAGATTGTATTGAAATTGTAAAAGGATTAGAATAGTGAAAATATTAGTATTTGATACCTGTTTAGATAAAATGTACGTTGCGTTAGCTGAAAATGACACGGTTCTTAGCTCAAGAATCGTAACAAACCGCGACAACAAATATCATTCAGCATTTTTAATTTCAACAATAAAAGAAATTCTAAAAGAAAATAACTTAACTCCGCAGGATTTAGATGCAATCGGAACAAATATCGGTCCGGGAAGTTTTACAGGAATCAGAGCCTGCACAACCGTTGCAAGAATGATGGCACAACAACTTGATATAAAAGCCTGCGGAATATCCTCACTTGAAATCTTGTCTAAAATTAATCCAACAGATAAACCAACCGTTGTTGCGCTTGATGCCAGAAAAAACAGTGCTTATCTTTATATAGACGAAGAAATCAAAGGCGCAGTGCAAATTGATGAAGTAAAAAAACTTCTTGAACAAGATGATTATTATCTTATTACAGATGATAAACTTCAACCTGTACTAGGTGGAATATCTTATCAGCAAAGCGAGTACAATTTAGGTGAAATACTTGCAAAACTTGCCTTTGAAAAACTTCAAACCTCATCTGCAAAATGGCAAGAGCTTAAACCGTTATACATTCAGCCGCCACCTGTTTACTAGGTAAATATTTGTTAAGCCTTAGCAAAAAATATTTTATTTGAACATTAGTATTTTATGAAAATTTTCAGTGTTCAAAAATTTTTGCCACAGTATGCTGTGTATAAGCCTTATAGTGATAATCAGGCTCAATCTGCATCGCTTAATAATATTCAGGCAGATTGTTTTGAAAAATTTTCAGTAAGCTCTTCCCCGCACAGAAACGTACAGTTTCTGGGCGGCATTGTTAATGTTAACAATGCGTTTGAACTAAAATTTACCAGAAAATTTTTCAAAAAGTTATTAAGAGAAGGTATTCCTGACGGCTATTCAGATATTACACTAATACCAAGAGAAAACTATGATGACCTGATAAAATCCGGAGATTTAAATAAAAGAAGTATTGTTGCAATTAAAGCGCTGAAAAAATATAGAGATAATATGTTTCCGGTAGAAAAAGAAATATTTTCTATGCTTGAAACAATGTCGAAAAAGAATCCCGATTTGACCTTGCAAGAATTAATCCGCCTAAAATATCCGCAAGCAGAAGAATCACTAATACTACAACAAACTAATATATTGAATAAAATTAATATCGTAATCAGAAAACTGCCTAAAAACGATTACCAAAAAGTCCGTAAAGTTATACAAGACGCATTTGATAAGATTTTTGAACCCAACCCTAAACCGGAAGATCGTTTTGGCAGAAAGAAATTTTTATATGAGCTAAAAAATATTGAAATAGAAAATAAGAAAATAAAAAAACAGATAATTGAAATAGCAGAAAAACTTCCAAACTCTTCAAATAATATTTATGCATTTATTGTCAAATATTCTCAGCCATATAAAATAAGATACGACTACAATAAAAATAAAGATGTCAGACTAAAAAGGAATTCACAGGAACTCGGACTAAGACTCATTGCCCCGTCTGTCGGTACTGATGATCATATCTATCCTCATACAAGGTTCAGAAAAGAATTTGAAGAATGGCTTAACAATGATAGCGAAGAACCGTTAAAAAATTCGTTAAAAGTAACAATCCTAACTTCAAGACATATGAACGAATTAAAAACCGATACACTTATTGATGATTTTATATTACAAAACGAATCAATTAATATCCCTGAAAAAATTCAAAACCAGATAAATAAATTAATTCTTATTGCAGAGAAATGGGCGGAATCCAGGAGATTGGAAGATGCATCTTTGTTATGCGATTATATTCAAATTGTCAAACAAGAATTTAATCTTCGTTCTAATATCGTAAAAATTAATCTTGGAAATTTTGAAGAAAAAATTCCTGCAATAAAAGAAAAAGCCCAAAATTCTACCGAAAAGAAAATTGAGAAGAAAAGATTAAAAAAGGCCGGACACGCCGACAATACACATAAAGAGACCTACTTAGACAAAAACGGAATACCCGTTGAAAACCGCAAAGTACAAAAACATAAATCAAGATTTAAAAAGTAATTTAAAAATAAACTTGCAAAAATCCAAAAATAGTGTACAATAAAATGATAACCTAATGGTTATAAAGACCCAAAGTACACAATCAGGAGAAAAACAATGTACGAAGATGAAAAATTAGTATGTGAAGATTGCGGAAAAGAATTTGTCTTCACAGCAGGCGAACAAGAATTCTATGCAGAAAAAGGACTTGTAAACAAACCTAAAAGATGCCCGGATTGCAGACTCGCACGCAGAAAAAACAATCGCAAAAAAAGAAAAATGTATGACGCAGTTTGTTCAAAATGCGGCGCTCAAACTCAAGTTCCATTTAAACCTGTCCCGGGTAGAGAAATTTTCTGTAAAGAATGTTTCCAAAAACCTGAAGAATAATTTACGTACAAGTTTAAATATACTAAAATCGCGAAAGGGAAGTCAAAAAGGCTTCCCTTTTATATTTGCTATCATATGGTTATACAATTGTTCAAATATTCTATCGTACTTACTTTTTCATCATATAAATACTTAATAAAATTCAAATAAGAATCTTCACGAGATGTTATCACAAGATTAATTTCAAATCCTTCTGTACAAAACGGCTCGTAATCATATACCACATAGCTGTTATACTTACTTTTCCATTCTTTACGTTCGATTCTACTGTTATTTTCTTCAATAACATCTTCTAACCAAGGTAAAAGATTTTGATCAATATTTTTCATTTCCAAACGATTGTACCTATTGCAATCATTACAACTATTTCCAATAAACATAAAAATTTACTCCACTAAGTCTTATATATTTGAATTGTACAAACTCCCTTATCTAAAATAATCGCCACAATGTATAAAAAATTATTGTCGGATTTACTAATCTTAAGAGTATATACTTAATATATCGTTACAATATATAAATTATTGGCAATTAATTCCTGCAAATTAACTTTATATATATAAGTACTAACACAAGGATTATTATGGATTATTCTGCAAAACCAATGAGAATATTAAGTAACATTAACTGCGGTCTTGCTTCTGCTACAACATTTCTACAGCAAAAAGCAAACGGTGTTAATTCTCAATATGCTACAATGAATTTACTGGAAAACCTTGCAAACGGAATTTCCCGTAACGAAGTGGCTTACGAAATGCAAAAATACGGTAATCCTACCGGTAATATGATAAATATGTACGCAGGCTACGGAAATCCGATTTCTAATGCTGTAGGTACAATGGGATTAATTGGTGCTTGCACACCTAACCCTTGGATGTTTTTCAATTCATATTCATTTATGTGTCCGCCAATGCCTATGATGGGCGGTTTCTATTCTAATATGGGTATGGGTTTTAATTTCGGAGCTCCGCACTGCTGCCACCGCGGCTTCTTCTGCTAGGGGTAAATGTTGTTACAAACGATTTCCAAGTCATCTCAATTATTCAGCTCCGCAAGGGGTGCTCGGCCGCAACGGATTTGCGTACGGACGGAGTATATTGTCATTCCGGACAAGATCCGGAATCTATCAATGACAATAGAATACTTTATTTTTCGCCTGCTATTATAGAAATCACTGCAACATATGTCCAGAACATAAACTGCAACTGCGGTCTAAAGTATATTGTATCAACAAGCCCGTGAAACATTACTGCCCAAATTGCAGTTATTGCAGTTGATACAAAAATCACTTTTTCAATATCACAGGATTTTAGAACATACTGAACAGCATCCTTCGATAATGTAACCAGAAATCCTAAAAATGCAATCAAAGCAAAAATTCCACTTTCCACAGCAGTTTCAAGATAAATATTATAAGCACTTAATGCATCAAAGCCGGTTTTCATATAAAGTCCGTAAATTTCACGGAAATTCTTATTACCGACTCCAATTCCCAAAAGCCAATTGTCTTTAAACATTTCAACAGCAGAATGATAAACATTAAATCTAAAAGAATTAGATGAATCATTTCGCATTGCAAAAATTGACATAAACCTGTGTCTTAATGCACTTACAAAAGTTATAGCCCCAAAAAACAAGATCATAACACCTGAAATAAATGAAACATATAATTTTTTATAAGTTTTCCACAAAAATTTTGCAGAAAGTAAAAATACACACCCGAAAATTAACATCAAAGCAAGGTAAGCTCCGCGGCATCCTGTTTGAAAAATAGTATAAACACCCAATAGAATAAACACAAGCGCGCCAATTGCTGCTTTAAAGTATTTTTTATTAATAAAATAAAATACGCTGCCAATAACAGCCGGAAATCCGCAAACCAAATATCCGCCAAAAAGGTTTGGATTTAATGGTTTTAAAGTTCCGTAAACTCTTGATAAGACATCTTCAGGGTTAAGTCTTGATGTATCTTGCCAGGTTGAAATTGCATCCAAATGTAAGAAACTTTGTAAAAATCCGATTACAGATTCTCCGGCTATACATACAGCAATAGCACCAAGCAGCCATATGATATGATTTTTATGGGCTTTCAAATATTGTACCAATGAAAAATAAAAACCAAGATAAACAACAGTCTTAAAAAATCCCTTCAAACTCAAAGCAAACAATGTTGAGCCGAAAAGGCTTATTACAACAATCATAAAATACGCCAAAAGCCATATTTCAAAATGTCTAAAATCAATTTTTTCATCAGGTTTGGTTAACATTTTTACGAACGTGAAAAACATTGCACCGAGCGCAAAAACACCGATAGAATCGGAATTCATAAAAGTCGAAGAACACAATGTCAACAAAATAAAGACAAATATAAATTTGTCAATATTTTGCAAAAATAAACTGTTTTCGTATAAATAATTTAATTTTTCCTGTGAGAATTTAAAAAACTTATTGAACATCATCTGTAGTATTCATATCTTTTTTCAAAGCTTTGTTATCAACTGCATCCACAATTTGAATGTCTGAAACCGAACCGGTAAATTTATAATCTTTACCTTCCAGTGTTATAGGCAAGCCCAGTTTTACTTTATTTCCGCCAACGACAGCACCATCTTTTGTAATTTTTGCTTTATCGGTAAGTGTTACAACAACATCGTATAAATCAGGCTGAGCAACATCTTCAACAACAATTACAACTTTTTTGGAATTCAAAGTTGGAAGTACAATTTTTCTTCTGTCTGCTTTAACATCAACAATATCCAGATCAGAATAAGGCACATTTCTGATACTGATGAAAGTTTTTTCACCTTTTTTGATTGGAATATCTTTGCCGGAGAAGGTTACACCTCTCATATACACTTTAAATAAGATATTTGAAGTTGCTTCAATTTGTTTATCTGCGGTTTGTCTGTAACCTTTATAAGTCACAAACCCGACACCAAGCGCAATAATTACGCAAGCAACTATAATAAAATCAACAATTCTGATTTTCTTTACAAGTTCTTTTAATTTATCCATATAAAAGTCTCCTTAAATTAAATCTTCAAATCCTGAGCCGCTGAAATAAGTTCATCAACTGTAGTTGTCGCACATCCAAATTGCCTTACAACAATACTTGCTGCGATATTACCGATTACTGCAGAATATACAGGGTCAATTCCTGCCGCTAAAGCCAGAGAATACACTGCAGTAACAGTATCTCCAGCACCAGTAACATCAAATACTTCTGACTTATTAAATACAGGAATCTTTGTATAATCGTTGTTTGGTTTGGCAACAAACATTCCGTCAGCACCACAGGTAATTAAAACGGATTTTGCATTTGTCTCAGATAAAAGTTTTTCGCCGGCTTTTTTCAAATCTGCTTCTGATTCAATTTTATATCCGACAGATTTTTCTGTGTCAGGAAGATTCGGTGTCATTGAAGTTACGTTTTTGTAATCTCTTAAATCCTTCTGAGCATCTACAACAACAACTTTTCCAAGCTTATTTGCATAATCGATAGTAAATTTAATAATTTTATCTGTTAAAGTACCTATATGATAGTTTGATAAAATAACAGCATCATAATCAGGAAGGGCTTTTTCAATACTTTTAATAACCTTTTCTTCGGTTTCAGGAGATATAAAGCCTTTTGACTGCCTGTCAACACGAACGATCTGCTGTGTAATTGATGTTGTAATAGAACCTGAAATTCTAGTTTTAACAATAGTTTTACGTGTTTTGTCTTTAACGATTTCAGAGCAGTCAATATTTGCTTTATCAAAAGTATCGAAAAGCAATTCTGAGTAATAATCATCACCGGAAACTCCGATAACACCGGTTTTTCCGTTATTAAGCGTTGAAACGTTATGAGCCGCATTTGAAGCTCCGCCTAAAATCAATTTAGTTTTAGTGTGTTGTAAAATAAGCACCGGAGCTTCACGAGAAATTCTCTCGGCATCTCCGTAAATCATCTCATCAAGTGCTAAATCACCTACAATAAGAACCTTTGGTTCTGTGATTTTCTTTATACAAGATATCAGTTTTTCTTTATCAATATTCATAATACCAACTCATTTAACTTCTCGTATAAATATTTTATCACAAAAAATATTAAAATGTTAAATTTTGTAAAAACATTACTATCAATTTAGCAATTTTTCAGATTGAGAATACTTTATATAAATATATAAAGCTCTCTCTTCTTATTTAAACGGATAGGCCTTGATATTAACAAGGTCTTTTTTTTGCGTTAAAAAAGGGCGCACCTGATAGGT
>CASLVD010000034.1 GCA_949398305.1 uncultured Candidatus Melainabacteria bacterium
TGATAACTTCATAATTTTTCTCTCCTTTTTATATATTCAAATTATAAAGTATTTTCATTATATATGCAAGACCACTCTTCACATCGTCTTTGGCTTCGCTCTTGCCTTTACCCGGCATTATTCTTCTCAATAATATTTCTTTCTAGAGGTTAAAAATGATAGCAATAGTGCCCAGTGCGTGCGGCCGAACACCCGCCTCGCATTAAACGGCAACGCTCACACTTACGTCAGGCCTCAACGTCCTGCCGATGCGTGTTCGTCTTTCGCTTCGCTCATGCCTCTGCACAGCGGGTAAAAAAAACCTGATTTCGGTGAAATCAGGGATAAAATTTGTAGGGGAAAAATTAAATTGGAGTTAAAAAAACTTTTTATGCTATATGCAGCATTTGTTTGTTATAAGCTGCTATAAAATTCATTTGCTGAAATAATAATTCAGATTTATCAACGAAAGGTTCAGGACTAACTGCGACAGTCGTTGTAACCTGATCTTTATATATATCTTGTAATTTCTTATCAATCTTTTTTAAATTTGCAACTGCCATAATTAAATCTCTCTTCTCTCTTTAGTTATCTCTTATGTATATATAAAGTATATATAATTTTTAAAATTTCACTATTGGTTTCTTTTGTTACATTTCGTAATATTTTATAAATATTTGAAACATATTAGCAACTAATCGTTTTAAAATGTTTTTATATACTTGTAGGGAAAAAGGGGAATTCCATGGCCAACCAAAGCGTAAACATACCAAGTATAGTTAATAAACCCGTAAACTTTCAGCAAAACATGCCTGCAAATATAACTTCAATGCAGGGGGTTGATACTGAAAAAATTAAACAATCTGTTGACCATTCATATTTGGCAAACCGTGCCAGAGCTTCAGAAGAAGCAAATCCTGCTGCGGTTTTAGGCTTAACAGGTGCAACATGGTACGGTATTTCTCAAGGAATGGACAGACTTAACCCTAAATTTGCAGGTGAATTCCAACATTCATGGCTTGGTAAACTCGGACGATGGGGAGATAAAATTTCAACAAAAAATCCTATCGGAAGAAAAATCGAAGGCTTCGCACGTTGGGTTGATAAGCAAATAACAAAACTCTCTGGTAAAAGTAAAATCGTATATTCTCTCAAAAACCATTCAACACGTCCGGAATGGTCATTTGCTAAAGTTCCGGGAGCAGGTGTTCACGGATTTTTGGCAAGTGATACAGAACAGGTAATTGAAGAATTCCTAAAACCGATTGCATACAGACAAAAAAGAAGTATAATAGGGATACCAACCTCACTTAAAAACTATGTACAAAAGCTTGAAAACTTCGGTTTAAAACAGGCTGAAATTGATGCATTTGCGCAATCACTTAAAGGAAAATCCTTCTTGGATAAAGCTCTGGCACTTCAAGTAAAAGAACTTGAGCTTTTAGGAGCTGATGCCAAAGTTATTGCAAGCGTTCAAAAGAAAGGTATTACAGCTTTACAAAAACTTGCAGAACATTTAAAAATCAAAAAACTTGGTTTCAAAAATATGAAAGAATTTGAAGCCTTAAAAGGTAAATTCCTTGATAATCCTGATAAAGTTATCAAAATGCTTGATAAGATGGCAAAAGAACATCCAAATTGGAAGGTTTCAATTTGGCGCGGTGAAGGCAACATTTTTAGTAAAATTAAAAACCACTTATTTGGCAGAACTGTAAGCTTTAGTGAATACAGAAACAAATACCTTGCAACAACAGGAAAAGGTGCTCATACAAAACTTGGCAGAGCACTTCAAAAAGCTGTAGGCTGGATTACAGAAGGCGGTACTAACAGATATGCTGGCGGTAAATTAGCAGTACTTATGCAAGCTTACATCTTTGGAGATATGTTATATCACTCAATTAAAGCTCCAAAAGGTGAAAAAGGCAAAACCCTTATAGAACGTGCAGTAAACGACTTTACATACTTTATTGCAATGTCATTAGGTATTATGGGTATGCACAAAATCGGCGGTTTCAAATACGCAGGACTTGATATTAAAGGCCGAGAAGCATACCGTGAAGCATTAAAAGCATTCAATGAAAAAGTAACAAATGGCTTCTTCACAAGCAAAAAATCATACAAAGTTGCACGTAAAGCTCTAGATAAAAAACTCGGTGTAAAAAATATCAAAAATCCGATTACAAAACTTCTTCATAAAATCGGTAAACTAATAAATATTGGTAACGAACGTGTACTATCTTACAGTTCGCCTAAAAACTGGAATTTGAACTGGTTAAGAAAAATCAAAAACGGAAACATTTTAGGTGTACCTATAAGAATCATTATCCCTATGATGGTAGTATCACCATTCCTTGCAAAATGGACAACAAAAGCTGTTCATAAGATTTTCGGAAAACCGACAAACTCTGTGCTTGATGAAGACAAAGAACCGGAAGAAAAAGAAGCTCAAAAAATGGCACAAGCCGACAATAAAATTAATCCTCCGTCTCCAAGTGCAGCAAAACCGACCAATACCGGTGCTCCGGTACAAAAGCCAAGAAATCCGCAAGAATTAAGCGATACTAATTTAATAAAAATGGCATTAAACGGCGAAAAACCAATTGTCAGAACATATATTCCATCACCTGAATGCGGAGTTCCAACAGCACCTGCCAGAACCTATATTCCAAATCCGGCAGGAGTAGTTCAGAAAGACCCTGACACTACAGCTGCTGAAAGAGCACTTGCAGATGCAGATATGGCAGAAAAATTTGTCAATGAAACTCTTGCTTCATTAAAGCAAAAATAGTAAAACGAACTATTTACAAATTTTCCTAATATATGCTATACTAAATTAAGCTCTGTATAGGCGTTAATTTTGTTCCTACATTTATATAAATAGGGAGAGTTAACTCCAGGGCATTGAAGTATACCCGCCGATACTTGTATCGCCAGCGGGAAACGGATTAGTCCGGGTTCTCACCCACCTGCGAGCAACAGCAGGTAACAAAATCCGCTTATACGGGGCTTTTTATATTGCACCGCAAAAACTAATATGTTATAATACACTTAGGGACAGGTGTAGTATGCAGAAAATTTCAACATTAATTTTTTCCGAAGATTTATCAACTTCAGAAGTACTAAAACTTCTTGTCAGCGAATTTGATAATCTTGAGCTACTTGAGCAGACATCTGATTTTTCTAAAATTTTTGAAATTTTATCAAATATTACAGATAAATCTTTATTTATTGTTGATTTATCAGTAAAAAAACAGGAAAAACTTGATTTAATGCTGAAAATTTCACAGCAATGTCCGAACTGTAAAATTCTTGCCCTATCTGATAATCCGTCTGTTGATTTAATTATACAGATTATGAGAGCAGGAGCTAAAGAATTTCTCACTGTTCCGATACTGAAAAACGAATTTTTTGATGCGATTAACAAACTAATTTCACAATTAGAAGAGCCTAAAAAAATCAACAAATGCAAAATTATATCAGTATTTTCCAACAAAGGCGGAATCGGGAAAACATCACTTGCCTCAAACCTTGCTCTTGAGCTTTCTAAAATTACAAAAGAGAATGTAGCACTTATTGATATGAACTTTCAAATGGGTGATATCACAACGTTTTTAGACTTGAAACCGTCATTTAACATATCATATATGCTTGAAAATATCGATAAAATCAATGAAACATTCTTATTAAGCACACTTGAAAGATATAAAAATTCAAGCCTTTATGTCTTGGCTGATCCGCCGTATTTCAAGCAGGCAGATACAATTCACCCGAAACAGATTACAAAGCTTTTTAATACTTTAAAAGAAACTTTTTCATACATTATTGTTGATGCTGAGGCAAGTTTTGACGGTAAAAATATTGCCGCACTTGATAATTCGGATATGATACTTCTGGTATCTGTTGCGAACCTTCCGACATTAAGAAACACTCAAAGATGTCTGGAACTATTTGATAAACTCGGATACGACAAAGAAAAAACAAAAATCGTTATAAACCGCTATATGGAAAACGATGAAATAAAAGAAGATGATATTGAAAAAGTCTTATCAAAACAAATTTACTGGAAAATTCCTAACAACTATTTCGCAATAATGTCAGCAATAAACAAAGGTGTTCCGGTAAGTATAATAAACAGTTCAACAAATGTAGCACAAAGCTATAAAGATTTAGCACAACATATTTCGGATAATTTATACAAACAAAATATGGCAAAGAGATTTGAAAATATATTAAATAACTTCTAGGAGAGAAAATGGGATTAGCAGAACGATTCAAAGATAAATTAGAAAAAAAAGACATATTTAACAAAGAAATTGAACAAACTTTGGAAAACCAATCAATAAAATTTATTTCAAAACCAATAACAATACAGCCAAAAGAAATTCACACAAATATTAAAACACCGGATGAAGTGATTTCAAATATTGATGACTTAGAATCCGAAATCATTGATAAGATTCGTAAAACCCCATACTGGGAAGAATATTCTTCAAACCGTCAGGAAAAAATGATCTCATCTTACTTTGATAAAAAAATAAAAACTGAAAAATATTCAGAAATTGAAACGACTACAAAAGAAGAATTTGTAAAAAATATAATGATTTTATCAAATAACAAATAAAACCAAAAGGGGTAAATAAAGGAGCGGGAATTTTGAAAAATTCCCGCTCCTTTATTTACATTTTAGACATTGATTTCTTTTTTAAAGATTTCAATATAATTATCCAACTGCGCGTATCCTATAATTGAATTTACATACATTTGAAAAACTCCGCCAATTCCAAATAACGGAATAACAAAAAGCAGCGTAATCGGCGCATACGCAACATTTTCCAACGTAATAGTTGGTGATGCAATAGCAATAACAGCCATTATACCTACATAAATAATCAGAAGAGCTATATAAATAATACTTACTGCCATTCCTATTACCAGAGAAACAAGAATATATTTTAAAGCAACCATAATAGTACTTTTAAAAGATTTTTTCATAAAATCAATTATTATCAACGGATTAAACAATTTTGCAGAGTATCCGCCGTCATTAACGTAAGTCACTGTTACATAGCTCAAAAACGGAGTTATAAGAAAAGCAATAACACACAACAGCAGCATTATAAATAAAAATCCGAGCATAAAAAGAATTATCCCAGCACCCTTATCACCTGATTTCACAGTCCCAATAATAAGCGGAGTTAAAGGTAAGAAAAATAATATTCCAAAGAAAATTAATGCATAAATACTCCAAACCAACCCCAGCGGAATAAGTTTTGCACCTTTTATAAATAAATCCCACGATATTTTTGGGAAACCTACCCCGTTATTTAATCTGCTTTTACAAAAATCAACAGAGTACCCAGCAAGAAATACAGCAGGAATTACACTCAAAATTCCAAACACTAAAGCTACCATCCCCAGAATAATAAGCATTTCTTTTGGAGTTTCTTTATCAATATAATTTACCACCCCGGCAAAAAAGCTTGGGATAAGCAGCATGAGAGCAAACCACATATGATTTTTAAAAGGAGTTTCCCCTTTATATAAATTTTTAAAACTTTGAAGAATTCTTTCCATAACCTTACCTTTCCTTTTCCAATGTATAAAGTATACAGATTTTTTCAGATAAAATCAATAGCAGAATACAATAAAATAAATTTTGTACTAAAATGTTATTATGGAATACAAAAAGTTCAAGATAAGTTCAAAATATTCACCCTCCGGCGATCAGCCAAAAGCGATAGAACAGCTTGTTGACGGGATAAACAAAGGTTACGATGCACAAACTCTGCTCGGTATTACAGGTTCAGGGAAAACATTTACGATTGCAAATGTTATAGAAAAAGTTCAGAAACCTACCCTTATTATTGCGCACAACAAAACTCTTGCCGCACAGCTTTATAACGAATTTAAAGAGCTTTTCCCCGATAATGCTGTTGAATACTTCATCAGTTACTACGATTATTATCAGCCGGAAGCCTATATCCCAAGAACCGACACCTACATCGAAAAATCATCTTCAATAAACGAAGAAATCGACAGGCTTCGTCACAACACAACAAGAAGTTTATACGAAAGAAACGATGTTATTGTAATATCATCAGTCAGCTGTATTTATGGTTTGGGACTTCCTGAAAACTATTTTAAAGGTTCAACCGAAATTAATGTTGGGGATGAAATTGACCGTGATGATTTATTAAAATATTTTGTAAGCGTAAGATATGAACGAAACGATTTAGAACTTAAGTGTTCAACATTCCGTGTAAGAGGCGATATTGTAGAAATTATGCCTGCTTATGAAAAAATCATTACACGTTTTTATTTCTTCGGCGATGAAGTTGAAAAAATTGTACGAATTGATAATGTTTCAGGAGAAATTATTAACACTCCGCAATCTGTTGTAATTTATCCTGCAGTTCACTATCTTTCTGATGATGAAAATGTAGATGAAACAACTGACTTAATAAGACAGGAACTTCAAGAACGACTTATTGAACTTAATAACGAAAATAAACTTATTGAAGCCCAAAGACTTGAACAGCGCGTAAAATATGATATTGAAATGATGAAAGAAATGGGCTATTGCACAGGTATTGAAAATTATTCAAGAATCATTGAACGACGTCCGCCGGGCTCAGCACCTGCAACATTATTGGATTATTTCCCTGAAGATTTCCTTGTAGTTGTTGATGAATCTCACGTAACTTTACCGCAAATTAAAGGTATGAGTCACGGAGATGCCGCACGTAAAAAAGTTCTTGTGGATTACGGTTTTAGACTGCCTTGCGCAAAAGACAACAGACCGCTTACTAATGAAGAATTTTACGATAAAGTAGGACAGAAAATTTATATTTCAGCAACTCCTGCTGAATTTGAGCGGCAAACATCAGAACAAATGGTTGAACAAATTATCAGACCTACAGGCTTGTTAGATCCTAAGGTTTCCGTCCGACCTATTGATACTCAAATTAAAGATCTTAAAGAAGAAATCCAAAAACGCACACAAAAAGATGAAAGGATTTTAATTACAACTCTTACAAAACGTATGGCAGAAGATCTGACCGATTACTTTATTCAAGAAGGAATCCGTGTAAGATACCTTCACAGCGAAATCAAGTCAATTGAAAGAGTCGAAATTCTTAGAGATTTAAGACTTGGTGAATTTGATGTTCTAATCGGTGTTAACTTACTTCGTGAAGGGCTTGATATTCCGGAGGTTTCGCTTGTTGCAATTATGGATGCAGATAAAGAGGGCTTCCTGCGTTCTGAAACAAGTTTAATCCAGACAATCGGACGTGCCGCAAGAAATTCCTGCGGTGAAGTTATTATGTACGCAGATAAAATTACTGAATCTATGGAAAAAGCAATTAAAGAAACCGAACGCAGAAGAAATCTTCAAATTGAATATAACCAAAAATACGGAATTACCCCGCAAACCATTAAAAAACCAATTGAAAATAATTTACTGTCACTTGTTGCAAGCTACCGCGACCTTGAAGATATTGTTGCAGAAGAAATGGTTGATATGGGAATTGAGAAGAAAGACTTGCCAAAACTCATTGATAAACTTGAAAAAGATATGCATAAAGCCGCAAAAATTCTTGATTTTGAACGTGCAGCCCAAATTCGTGACCAACTCAAAAAGCTCCGTGAAATGAAAAATTAATTACCGTTAACTCTTTCTGACACATCATCAATTAAGTTTACGTTAACATTTTCATCGTATTCTTCGTTGTTACCTCTAATATGCTCATAAGCAGCCTGTGCCAAATAATTAGCCAAAATAGAAATATTTACAATAAATACCATTGAGCAATATGTAATAAACCAAAAATGAGTAAACGGTAAATTAAAGAATGAAAATAAATAAGCCACCGGCCCGATTAAAACGATATTTGCCAGTAATAATTGCGGAATAAAGAACAGAAAGCTTATCAAAACATCAATACAAGACTCTAAAATAACCTTAAAATTATAGCCTTGAGCGACTTTTAGATATTTTGCAAAAGACATATAAGATGTTAATACGATAGAAAAAATAATTGACCAGACAATAATTGCAAAAATTAATGGCACATGCGGTAAATCAATAGGAATCTGTACCTTATCAATTAGATTTTTACCGATTAAACCAAAGACAAAAACCTGCGGTACAAGAACCAGTAAAGTTTTTCCAAGAGCCTTTATATAACTTAAAGGATTTAGCGTAAGGATTTCACGCCTGTTCATCCTTACGTTGTTTATACCTTGAGATAATAATCCCAGAAGTAATACACCAACTATTGTTCCAAATAATTCGAACTGTGAAGTTTTACCAACCATATACAAATTTATCACATAATTTACCGGAATAGAAAATGCAATAATTTTAACGTAAGCTAAATCTTCAGTCAGTGCTTCATTAAATGCGTCAACAATAGATGCCATAAAAAGTTCTCCTATATTTAAAGAAGCTGAACGTGAAAGCGTCCAGCTTCCTGTATTACATTACTTTTATTACTAACCTTGAATTAAACGTTTTAATTCACCAGGTTTAGAAGATTTTGCAAGAGCATCTTCAATAGTTACCAAACCTTTTTTGAACAACTCGGCAAGAGCAGCTTCAAGGGTTTGCATACCTGAACCTGAGCTTGTTTGAATTGTTGAATAGATTTGAGCAGCTTTAGCTTCACGAATTAAGTTAGCTACCGCAGGTGTTACAACCATAATTTCCTGCGCCATTACACGACCTTTTCTTGAACCGTCCGGCTGACGTTTTGGAAGAAGAGTTTGTGAAAATACTGCAACAAGAGAGTTTGCAAGTTGAACACGAATTTGTTGCTGTTGACCTTCAGGGAATACGTCAATAATACGGTCAATTGTTTGAGAAGCTGATGAGGTGTGAAGTGTACCAAACACTAAGTGACCTGTTTCAGCAGCTGTCAAAGCTAACGCGATAGTTTCGTGGTCACGCATCTCACCTACCAGAATAATATCAGGGTCTTCACGAAGTGCAGATTTAAGAGCGTTAGCAAAAGATCTTGTATCCATACCTAATTCACGCTGGTGAATAATAGAAACTTTAGAAGTGTGAACAAATTCGACAGGGTCTTCAATTGTCAGAATGTGTTCCGGTCTTGTTCTATTAATATAGTCAATCATAGCAGCAAGAGTTGTTGATTTACCTGAACCTGTAGGACCTGTAACAAGAACCAATCCACGTGGTTTTTCTGCAATTGTAGTAACAATCGGAGGCATACCTAAATCTTCCAATTGAGGAGCTGAAGTTGCAATTGTACGAAACGCAGCCGCATAGCATCCTTTATCTTTGTAGAAGTTAACCCTGAAACGTCCGATTCCTTCAACACCATAAGAAAAGTCTAATTCCCATTCTTGCTCAAGGTGTCTTCTTTGTTCATTTGACATCATCGGAAAAAGCAAAGCTTCAACATCTTCAGCTGTCAAAGGTGGATAATCCGCTCTAACAAGCTTACCATCTAAACGCATAACAGGCGGCAACTTATTTGAAATATGTAAGTCAGATCCGCCTTTTTCTACTAATTCTTTTAATAAATCTTCAATAATCATTTTGCACCACCATTATTCTGTAAAGTTCATAATCGCATCATTTTCTTTTGAAGCCAATTCGATAAGCAAATAGGTCATATATGCTCCAAGTGCAACGGCTTTTGGATCAAGATTAGTCTTATTTGCAGCTTCAATAATTGCTGTATTAATTTCAGGATTTTCTTCCTTAATATAATGTATCATTTTTTTGCGCCATGAAGGCATATCTTCAAAGATTTCATTAAATGCTGTAGTTGCAATATCTTCTGATATAACAGGTAACATACTTAAAAGCCCTTATTCTTAATACTTACGATACAGTTATTATACACGAAATTTCAAACCTTGTCTAGATTTAGAGAAAAATCATATGTTTGAAGTATAATCATATTATGAGATTAAAACGATTACAGCTGGCGGATTACAGAAATTGTAAAGACCTTACTTTGGATTTTGAAAAGTCCAAAGTTCTAATAATCGGGAAAAATGCTCAAGGAAAGACTAACATTTTAGAAAGTGTATATTTTCTCTCCTCTCTAAAAACTCCAAGAACTTCAAATATTCTTGAACTTATTAACTTTCAAGGAGAATATTTCAAACTTGAAGCCGATATCGTAAAATCCGATACTGATATTGATCTATATTACGTATATTCAAAAGAAAAAAAACGCGAAATTAAGGTTAATAAAGTAAAATCAACAACAAAAGACTTTAAAACGGTTCTAAAAACCGTATTATTTTCAACAACAGATTTGCTTTTGTTACGCGGAACTCCGCAAGACAGGCGGGATTGGCTTGATAGAGCAATTTCTCAAATTTATCCGGCATACGATGACCGACTTTCAAAATACGATAAAATTCGAGTCCAGAAAAATAATTTCTTAAAAGAATGCCTAAAAACAGGTAACTACAACAATGCGCTTTTAGATGTATATAACGAACAGCTTTCTGTTACAGGAAGCAACATCATATTTATTCGAAAAAAATTCTTAAAAGAAATCGAAAAACTTGCAAGAGATAAACATAAAACGATAAGTGAAACAGAAAATCTTTCAATCAAATATGACTGCTCATTTGATAAGAATTTTGAAAATATCGAAGATATTCAATACGCATTTTTAGAAAGCCTTGAAGAAAGGAAAACAGAAGAAATGCGCCGCGGTCAATCTTGTGTCGGACCACACAGAGATGATATAATTTTTTATATCAATAATCAGGAAGCCACAAAATTTGCCTCCCAAGGCCAGCAAAGAACCATTGTACTTGCACTTAAGCTTTCCGAACTCGATATTATAACAGATAAAACCGGAGATGAACCGATTCTACTGTTAGATGATGTATTAGCTGAACTTGATGACCTGCGCCAAAACTACCTTCTGAAATCAATCAATTCAAATACACAAACAATCATAACATCCGTTGATACAATCCTTTTTGAAGAAGAATTTTTAAAAGATGTTCAAATTTATAAAATTGAAAACGGGAAATTAATTTAAAAATCTCCGCGGAAACGGAGATTTAAATTTTATTTATTCTCTTTAACTGAACTTGTTAATAAAGCCGCAAGAATTAAACAAGCTGCACCGATAAAGAACGTATATTCATAATGATGATTCATATACCCGCCGGCATTGATTACGGACTTATTGATAATCCACGCAACAAGCGTACAAACAAACACCTGCGGACCGGCAATAAAGATATTAAAAATACCCATTACAGACCCTTCTGTACCCGGTTTAATATATCGTGAAAGCATCGCAAACGGAAGTGCACAAACACTTGCCCAGCCAATACCGGACAGTGCCATACCAAGCGCTACCACAACAGGCGAAGTTTTAAAGATTCCCATCAGCAAATATGCCAAAGCCATTGAAATCAATGAAATTATATGAACTTTTTTATTACCGAATTTTCCTGCCAATATCCCTATAGGAATTGCAATAATAAAGCAAATAAGGTTAAATATCGCAAAACAAATTGAAGAATAATTTGTCGCTGTAGTTTGAGTACTCATAAATTGAGCCTGAACATCTGCCGCCAGTTTAGTTAAATCCGGCACACCGTAAACCGTATGAATTGCAAAATTTGTGAAAAATATCATCATACACATCATACCAATCCAGGTGAAAAACTGCATAACACAGATTTTAGATACTTCAGGAGATAGCGCAAAAAACTCTTTCATAGACTGCCAAAAACCAGTTTGCGGAACATTTTTTTCAGAGACTTCAGAATCCAATGTACTTTTTTCATGAATTGTCAAACAAGTCCAGGTCATAGCTAATGTAAATGCCAAAGCCGCCATAATAAACTGAGCAGGTATAGACATTTGATACCCGAATGCAAGTTTTAAAACAGGAGCAGTCGCAGCAGCCACAACAGAACCCAAACCAATTGCAAGACTAATATATGAATTTGCAAGTGCATGCTGCTCTTGCGGTACAACATCAGGAATCAATGCTCTATAAGGACCTTGTGCAATATTAATACAAGCATCAATAATCCAAATCATAATTCCCGCAAAAACCAAACCGGCAACAGCAGGTAAAGAAATATGCAAAAATTGAGCTATATGATTAACGATTTCCCCGGAATTCGGAAACAACCATAATGCAAGCGAAGCAATAATTGCACCACCCAAAAGATAAGGTCTTCTTCTGCCAAATCGTGATTTTGTTTTATCAGACAACGCCCCGATTAATGGCTGGACAACCATTCCGGTAAACGGACCGGCAAGCCAAATTAGCCCGTAAATAAACGGATCAGCCCCCAAGCCTTCTGTTACAGGCGCAGATAAAATAATCCTCATTTGCCAGGCAAACTGCAAACCTAAAAATCCCAATGCAAAATTTAAAAAGTTTACAGTCGTAAATTTTTTCATATCAAAATTATCAGTCATTAACCCTCTCCCTAAAATATCGTATTTCTAAAATACACGTAAAATATACGCAGGTCAAGATAAATTTTTCACCGCCGCACTGATTAAACCTTTGAATAACGGGTGCGGTTTATCAGGACGTGATTTGAATTCCGGATGAAACTGACAAGCCACAAACCAATCTAAATCAGGTAATTCAACAACTTCAGCCAGCATTCCGTCAGGTGACATGCCGGAAAATACCAACCCTGCTTCTGAAATTTTATCTATATATTCATTATTAACTTCATATCTATGACGATGACGCTCTGAAATAATTTCTGCACCGTACACTTTAGCTGCAACAGAACCTTTCTTCAAATGGCAATCATATGCACCTAACCTCATTGTACCGCCGTAACCTTTGACATTTTTCTGTTCAAGCATAATATCAATTACCGGATAAGCTGGATTTTCATCAAATTCTTTTGAATTTGCGCCCTTCAAACCTACAACGTTACGAGCATATTCAATAACCGCACACTGCATACCTAAGCATAATCCTAAAAACGGCAGATTATTTTCACGTGCATAACGAATAACATTTAACTTACCTTCGATTCCGCGAACACCGAACCCTCCCGGAACAACTACAGCCTGAACATCTGCCAGCTGCTTTTTGCAATTAGCGTAATCAACACATTCTTCTGAATTTATCCATTTAATTTCTACAGCGGCAGAATTATCATACCCTGCGTGTTTTAAGGATTCAACAACAGAAATATAAGCATCGGAAAGTTTTGTATATTTACCTGCAATAGCTACTTTTATAGTCTTTTCAGGATTTTTAATCTTATTTACAAGTTCAACCCATGATTCCAAAGCCGGTTCTTTATCTTCCATTCCCAGCATTTTAAGAATTACAGAGCACATTCCCTGTGTTTCTAATGCCAGCGGAACTTCATAAATTGTTTTCATATCGCGGCATTCAACAACAGCATCTTTAGGAACTGAACAGAACAAAGCAAGTTTTTCTTTTTCGGTTTTTGGAATAGGTTTTGATGTTCTGCAAACAAGAACTTCCGGCTGAATACCGTAGCTTCTCAATACATTTACACTGTGCTGTGATGGCTTTGTTTTTAATTCACCTGATGTCGGCAAATACGGTAATAATGTACAATGAACAGATATAGCATTACCGATTCCCGCTTCAGATTTAAATTGACGGATAGCTTCAATAAACGGTAAACTTTCAATATCACCTATTGTTCCGCCTATTTCTATAATATGAAAATCCGGCTTAAATTGTTTTGTTGCCGCAACAATTTTTGACTTAATTTCGTTAGTAATATGCGGAATAACCTGAACAGTTGCCCCAAGATAATCCCCGCGGCGTTCTTTATTTATGACTTCCTGATATATTTTACCAGATGTAACGTTATTTACCTGCCCGAAACTTGTATCGGTAAATCTTTCATAATGCCCTAAATCCAAGTCTGTTTCCGCACCGTCATCAGTTACAAAGACTTCACCATGCTGAAACGGGCTCATTGTACCAGGGTCAATGTTAATGTAAGGATCAAATTTCTGAATAATTACAGAATAATCTCTTGAACGAAACAATCTGCCTAAAGATGCAGCAATAATTCCTTTACCTAAGGAACTAACAACACCACCTGTTACAAAAATATATTTAGTCATAATTCATTCTTCCTTCTATATCCGAATACGTGTCTTTTATTATTGGCAGATTACTTTGCTACCAAGCATAGACCTAAAACAATCGGTAGCATTATGCCCCGTCCGGCCGAGGACCTAGTTAATCTTTGGTACTTTAAAGAATCCGTTTTCTTCATCAGGAGCGTTTGACATCAATGCTTCTTTTGATATTTCCTGACAAGGTACATCTTCTCTTGTAACGTTAACAAAATCAATAACCTGTGTCATAGGTTTAACATTTGATGTATCAACTTCATTCATCTGGTCAACGTATTTTAAAACATCGCCCAATTGTTTTGTATACAAAGTTTTTTCTTCTTCTGTTAATTCAAGTCTTGCAAGTTTTGCAACATGTTCTACATCTTTTACGGTAATCATTTTTTCTACTCCTCAAAAATATTTATAAGCTTATGATAGCATAAAAATATAATATAAATTTCATTTATTAACGAAATTTAAAATTTGGCTTTATCAAAGGGTTTGTGGTATATTATATATTATTAGCGGGAGTAATAATGGTTAACACAAAAGTTTCAGAGCTTGAAAAACTTGAGGAACTGATTATCTCATACAAAAAAGAAGAAGACATGAAAAAAAAGCATGTCACATATCTTTGCTTGATTGAAGAAACATTAAAACTTGTCAAAAAAATTGTACTTTCTTTTTATCCTCTGCCGATAAATATTCCAAAAGACGACTTGATACAGGTAGGTGCTGTCGGGGTTTTAAAAGCCATTGAAACATATAGAATCGAAGAACGAGGAAGTTTTAAAACTTATGTAAGCAAGGTTATCCGCGGAAAGATATTTCACTATCTGAGAGATAAAGCAAACATTGTAAAAACTCCGCGTGAAACTATAGCTAATATGTCAAAAGTTAAAGAAGCAATAGATGTATTATCAGAAAACAATACAAAAATTCCAACAGTTGAAGAAGTTTCACAATATGTTAATTTACCACTTGAAAAAGTTGAAGAAATTATGAATATTGAGCTTGTCAAAAATATGGTTTCGCTTGACCAAAACATTTACACTGCTGAAGGCGGAGAAACCTTAATGGATAGAATTCAGGATAAAGACGAATCAAATTTTGAAGATACATACGCAAACAAAAAGATTATTGAATATGCAATAAACAAACTTCCGCCAAGCGATAAAACAGCAATTTGCCTGTATTATATTGAAGGCGAATCAAGAAAAGATATTGCAAAACATCTGAATGTTTCACCAACTCAGGTTTCAAGAATTTTAAAAAGAGCATTAAATAAATTATATACAATTATACAAAAAGAGATGTCTGAAGAAGTTTCAGGATAAGGAGGATAAAATGGCATTTTCTCTTACAATTTTAGCATTTATATTTATAACGGGGCTTGTAGTCGGGAGCTTCTTAAATGTTGTCATACTTAGAACCGTAAGCGAAGAATCTATTGTTTTTCCGGGTTCAAAATGTCCAAAATGCCAAACTCCGCTAAAATGGTATCACAATATTCCGTTATTTTCTTATATATTTTTGAGAGGGAAATGCGCATTTTGTAAAGAGCATATAAGTATTCAGTATCCGATTGTTGAACTTTTAACAGGACTTCTTTTTGTAGGCTTGTTTTTAAGATTTTGTAATCCGTTTGATGCCTTTTTCGGGCTTGCTGTTATGAATCCGATAAGTATAATGCAAATTGCAGTTTATGTATTTTCATTAATTATTTCATGCCTGTTTATTGCAATCGCAGGAACTGATATATTAGAAAAAAAAGTTGCTGATGCTCATACAATTCCGGTAATCGTTTTAGGTATTTTGTATAGTGTAGTATATTCAGTTATATCTTTTGCTGCTTATTCAAACGCAAACGGTGCACCAAAATTAGATTTAGACTTCTTTTTAACCTGTCCTGTATTATTCTCTTTAGCTGCGGCAATTATGGGATATTTGATTATGGAAGCGATTTCACGTCTTGGACTTGTCACTGTAGGAGCAAGAGCTTTTGGAGAAGGAGATTCTTATATCGCTGCAGGGTTAGGGGCAGTATTTGGTTCTATGCTGGGATGTTCTCCTAGTTATCCGACATTTTTACCTATATTTCAGGTTCTTATAGCAATCCTTGTTCTTGCAGGAGTAATACAAATTATTATCACATTACCGATATTTATGAAAAAACTTTTTGACAATAAGAATTGGATAACATTAGGTTCTTTGGTTGTATTTATTATTTACACAATCAGCTATCTTTTTGCACAGCAATTAGGCTGGCTGACACATCAAGTTGCATACTGGTCAAGCACAATCGTACTTCTTGCAATAGGTCTGTTTACCTGCCGTGAAGTTATTTGCGGAATCAAAGAAAACAAAGCTGCGGACGGACTTTATCTTCCATTTGGGCCTGCAATGATTTTAGCAGGATTTATTGCAATGTTTACATTAGGATTCTAAAGAAAAATAAAAATTAAACAGACAGAACTTTGAGAGATTCTTTAAGAATCTCTTCTGCTGTTGCTCCCGCAGATACCGAATTCATTGCACGCGAAATGGCACCGCTGACTTCATCTTTACTGTAACCAAGTGAAAATAATACCATTTGTGCATCTTCTATATTAGGATTATTTGAAGAAATAGATGAAGTTGCCGCACAAACATTTACCCCCTGATAAGATGTTAATTTATCTTTCAATTCAAGTATAATTTTTTGTGCTAATTTTGGACCTACGCCTTTTGCACGGGTAAGTTCTTTATAATTTCCATCCAGAACAAAACCGACTAAATCACTTACATCAAAGGAATTTAAAAGAGTCAAAGCCATTTTAGCACCAACTCCTGAAACTGATGTTAAAATATTAAATATGTCCCTGTCTTCACGTCTCAAGAACCCGCAAAGACTCATTTTATCTTCTCTATGCAGCAAAACAGAATAAATTTTAATTTCAGTATCAATTTCTGGTAAAAGCGCAAAATCTCTTTCCATAATTTCAAATTTATACCCGATTCCGCCTGTTTCTACCGTAATATAACTACCCTTAACTTCAGTTTTATATGTAAAAATACCTTTGATATAATCGTACATCTTAACCTCTTAACAAACCTTTAAGCTCTTCAATTGTATTTTTAAGTTCACCATCCGAATTCAATTTTTCTTCAATCAAATCACAAGAGTACATTATTGTTGTATGTTTTTTATTGAAGTAGTCACCAATTGCCTCATAACTCATCTGTAAAACTTCCCTTGCCATAAAAACAGCTATATGACGCGCATGTGCAATTTTTTGCTGACGCGCAGTACTTTTTAAATCTTTCACAGTTAATTCAAAATAATCAGCAACAACTTGCGCAACTTTATCAATTGTGATTTCTTTTTTCCGAACTTCACAGTTAAGAGCTTTTTTTGCAAGTTCAAGTGTTACACCTATTCCTGAGAATTCTGCATACGCACTGACTTTATTAAACGCACCTTTTAATTCTCTTACGTTATTAACAAAATTATCCGCAATGTATTCAAACACAACATCATCTGCTTCGACTTCAAGCTCTTTAGCATAAGCTTTTACAATTTCAAACCTTGTATCAAAATCAGGAGGAACAATATCTACAACAAGCCCCATCTCAAAACGTGTTCTGAGTCTGTTATCAAGAGTCGGAATATCTTTTGGCAGCCTGTCTGATGCGATTACAATCTGCTTATTATTCGTATACAAAGCCTCAAATGTAGAGAAAAAATCCTCCATAGTCTTCATTTTAGATTCAATAAACTGAATATCATCCATTAAAAGAATATCGACATTTTGGAATTTTTGGTGAAATTTTCTCATTAAAGAATTATTACATACCTGACGTTTTTTAGAATTCGGCATATCATTATACTGAAAACATTTCATCCATTCGTTAAAATAATCTTCCATCCTGATATATCTGACTTTTAATTCCGGCTTATTAAAAATAATATAATGCCCAATAGCCTGCATCAAATGAGTTTTGCCCAACCCTGATGACCCGTAAATAAATAACGGATTAAATTTTTTCGAAGGATTATTTGCCACAGAAAAAGCCGCATTATAAGCAAATTTTGCATTATCTCCGACAACGAAATTATCGAACTTCAAATTCAAATTCAAATTAGCACTAGATTGCATTTGCGCTAAAGACATTTTCGCATCTTCTGCTTTTTTATCTTCTTCTGTTTGACCAGCAATCTGTTTTGATAATTCTTTTTTACGAGCTTTAATATATTTTTCAGCTAAATCTGCATCATATGTTAAAGAAAAAACTGCATCCGGCCCCAAAACAGCCTTAACTGATTCTTTAATTTTTTCAGTCCAATTCTTTTTCAATATATCAACAGCCATCTGATGTGGAGAAAATAATACAAGCGTATTGTTTTCCATATCAACAGCCTCTAACGGCGTAATCCATGTTCCAAAAATATGCTCGGGTACATTTACTTCAAGCTCGTCCTTAACCCGATTCCAAACCTCTTTAACTTCATTGATATCCATATATTGATATTACAATAAAAAATCTTTCAAAAGAAGGAAAAATAAACTTTTTGTAATATAAAACTAAAAAGCCTTAATTAAAAAGATTTTAATACCATTTTCCAATCTTTCAACTCTTTTAACATATATGTAATCTTTTAAATCTGTCAAAATAAGTGCCACAGCCGGTTTTTTACCTGTCATTTTGCTATAATACAAAGACTGCCCGACACTTTCAGCCCACTTATGTGCAAAATCGAACTCAATTGCATAATCTTTAGTCAAACAATCTACCCTTGTATTATCCCACAATACAAATTCCTGTTTGCCGAAATCATCCCGACACCACTGACTTACATAATAAGCTTCTTTCATTTTAGGCAGCATAACCTGTTCTTCATACATAGATTTTGGAACATAATTAAGCGAAAGATAAAAAATTCCGCTCGCAGCCATCAAGAAAGTAATAACAAAAACAATACATTTTACACCAAAATTTCCTGCTTTTTGTTCAACTTTTTGCTTGATTTTATTCTTTTTCGACTTCCTGACCATAAAAAAATTATACACATAAAATTAAGTTTTGTAAAATTCAAAACAAATATTAAAAATGGACATATTATTAATATAAAATGGATTTTTAAGTTGTTATTATTATTGAAGAGTCGAAAGGATGAAATATGCTTACAAAAAGAGAACAAGAAGTATTAAAATTATTGTGCGAAGGCAAGAACAATATTGAAATCGCCGAAATTTTGCATATTAGTAAACATACTGCAAAAGCACACGTCACCTCAATAATAAGAAAGCTTGAGTGCCGAAACCGAACAAACGCAGCTTATGTAGCCGGGAAAATAAACCTTAGTTAAATATTAGCAACTGCCCAACCGATTAATATTTTATATAAAGTTTCAAACTGAACAGCCTCCATTTCAGCGATTGTCTGCCTGCGCATACAAATATCTAATATCTGTTTGTCTGTCCCTTCTAAACAGTTATATAGAGTTGTTTTATCAGGAATATATCTATTTGTTCTGATAAAATATTTAGCCTGCAAAACAAAAAATGTCAATTTGTACAAATTTTTCAAATCTTGCTTACAATCGTTTGAATGAACATAACTATGAACAGCCATATGAAAAATATTTTCTATACCTGTTTTTATAGCTAGCTTGGCATCTTCAACATTTGGACACTCGATTATATCTGACAAATTTCCATACAAAGGTTTTGTATCATAATAAAATTGAAATAAGTCAGATTTAGACCAATTCTGTATCTCATTTTTACCTGCAAAAAATCCACAAGCTTTATTAGAATAAGGCATTTCAGCCACAATTTTTTTATATATCTTTATATCGTTAAAAGTTAATTCATCTATAATAACAACTAAATCAATATCACTATCAGAAGTTGCTTCACAGCGATTGTAACTTCCTTGCAAACCAATAAACAATAATCGCTCACCAAAAGCAGCTTTTACCTTATCAATAATTTCATTTAACCAAACATTAATATCAAAACTCATAATACAATTCATATTACCATAAAAAAGCGAATCAGGGGTTTATTGTGGGTTTTCCGGTTCTAGGTCAGAATGA
>CASLVD010000035.1 GCA_949398305.1 uncultured Candidatus Melainabacteria bacterium
AATACAATTAGAAAAGCATTTCATAATCTAGCCAAAGAAGGTTATCTTGTATTTTCGCGCGGACGTTATGGCGGAACTTTTGTAATTGATATACCGGAAATTGAATCTCAAACTTTCAAATGGCTTGCAGTTAATCCTCAATATGCGAAAGAGTATCAGGAAGATTTAAATTAAATTTTTTTATTCCATACGTCATTTGGAATTTCCCAGCCATTATTTTTTACTCTCATTAAACAGAAATGACCGGCATTACGGGCAGTTGCATTTTTACTGCAATTTTTGTTTACAGTTTCATTTGTTTCGTTACTTCCAGCCGGAATAAGTCCTTTTGCTGTAAAGCCGACTGAGTATATATCTTTACCTATTACATTTGGTCCTTTATCCCCGTTTGCATCAATGTAAATTATCAGGATTTGTCCATTTGAATCAATTCCATGATATGTTTTTGCATCACTTTTGCTATAGCTGTCCAGATTTAGAGTTGCACCATTGTTTAATCTTACAGTGATTATGCTGCTGCCTAACCCAATGTTTGTGCGGTTAGCAAATGCCGTAGCTCCATTAAGATTTTTAGTAGGTCCTTTTGTATGCCAGCAGCCTTGTGTATCATAACAAATTTGGGTATATTTCATATACGGGGCAAAATATGTTTTAAACCATTTTTCTAAATTTGGAACGGCTTCAGGTACAACAGGATCAAAGCCTATATCATCATTTTCAGCAAGCCGCATTGTTTGTTGTAGTATTGAATATGTTTCTTTTAGATTAGCTTCTATTATACTTTTTTGATTTTTCGATATCAATGTTGGTATTGTCATTGCTGCAACAACCCCGATGATACCGAGTGTTATTAGTGTCTCTGCTAAAGTAAAGCCCGTTTTCATAATCTCTCCTGTCAATATTATATTATTATCTATCAATATATTGATACTACATGTCATTATATTCACTTATATAAATTTAGTCAAGGTTATATAATTATGCAATGGAGAAAGATTTTAGATATATTATCGGACGGAATATTAAAGCTGAACGATTGAGAAAAGATATTACTCAGGAACAATTTGCCGAGTTGATTGATATGAGTGTAAGTTATGTCAGTAAGCTTGAACAAGGGTTGACTTCTCCTACTGCATTGGCGCTTTATAAAATGTCCTGTGTTTTAAATGTACCTATGGAAGAATTTTTTAAGGGAATTTCTAAATTGTAAATATTATTCAATATTTTTGACATGACCTCTCCTTATCTGCCATAATAGTGAAACAGACTAGACTCGGGTAGATTATGTACATAAAACAATTAGAAATAGATAATTTTAAATCATTTGCCAATAAATCGGATATCCCTTTATTAAAAGGGTTTACTACGGTTTCCGGACCAAACGGATCAGGGAAAAGTAATATCATTGATAGTGTCATGTTTGCGCTTGGACTTAGAACAGGTTCTGCTTTGCGTATTGAAAATTTATCTGATTTCATTACGACTTTTAACAATAAAAATGAAGCAATGGTAAAAGTTGTATTTGGTGATGTTGACGGCGATAAGGAGTTATCTGTTGCGCGCCGGATTAAAAAGACTAATCAAGGGTTTGCAAGTACATATTACCTTAATGACAAAGTCGATACTTTAACAAATATCAGAGGAATTTTAGAAAAATACAATATCACACCAAACAGCTATAACGTTATGATGCAGGGTGATGTTAACAGTATTGTAATGTGTTCTTCTAAAGTTCGCCGCGGAATTATTGATGAAATAGCAGGGGTTGCAGATTTTGACAGAAGAATAGATCAAGCAACAGGTGAGCTTAAAACTGTAGAACAACGAGTTGAAGCTGCTATGCTTATTTTAACTGAGGTTGAAAAGACTCTCGAACAGTTAAAGTCAGAGCGCGAAGTAGCTTTAAAATATAAAAAATTACAAGAAGAAAAATCAGGGCTTGAAGCGCAAATCGGTACTGTTAAATTCTTTGATTTGAAACGAAACTTGGAATTGGCTCATGAAAATATTCTTCAATCTAATAAAAAACTAAAAGAAGAACAAGCTAATAAAAAAGATTTAGATGAAAAAATCAAACTTATAAATGAAAAATATAAAGAACTTGATGCAAAACTAAAAGAACAAGGTGAAGATGAGCGTAACAAATTAAAAGACGCTCAAAGTGATTTATCTGCCCGTATTCAGATTAAGAAAAACGCTATTGATTATTCTGATACACAGATACAAAAAGGGCTTCAATCAATCGAAAACGCTAAAAATGGTATAGAATCTTACAAGAAAAAAATCGAAGATGAACGATTAAATATCAAACTTGCACACGATAAAACCGGAATTATTGAAACTCAGTTAAAGGAAAAGAAAGAAGAATTATCTAAAAAACTTGCCGATATTTCCGGGTTAAGCTCAACAGCTGATAAGTATATTCAGGAACGAAATGATGTTTCACGTTCTTTGGACAGTTTAAAAGATAAAGATAATGAACTTTTAAAACAGTCTTTACCGAAGGAAAATGATTTAAGAAATCTTAAAAAAGAAGTTGAAGAAGCTAAAACATTTATAGAACAGGCAGAATCAGCTAAAGCAAATTTTGGTGATAACAAATCTTTAAAAGAACTGGAAGTTAACAACCTCAAAAAAGAAATGGATGAATTGAAAGAGATTCAGACCAAAACAATGCAGCAGCTTGATGATGCTAAAACCGCAATTGAACATTATGACCATGATGTAAGAGCGGCTTATCGAAAATTTTCTGATATGGAAGCTCAAAGACGTGCGGCATCGTCTTCGGGGTCAAGTATTCCGATTACAACAGTTATGAACGCGAATCTTGAAGGTGTTCATGCTCCTTTGATGCAGTTAGGTACAGTAGATGAAGAATATTCGCTTGCATTGGATATAGCTTTTGGAGGAAGATTAGCACATATTGTTGTAGATGATACACATGCTGCTTATGTGGCAATGGAGCTTTTAAATTCCTCCCGCGCAGGGCGTGCTACATTTATTCCGCTGAATAAGGTTAAAAAAGCACCGTCTCGCTTACAGCTTCCAAAAAATCGAGGCGTGATTGATTTTGCAATAAATCTTGTAGATTTTGATGATATTTATCTTGATGCGTTTTTCTACGCAGTCGGCGATACTTTAATCGTAGAAGATGCGGATGCCGCTGAACCTCTAATGGGTCAGTACCGTATGGTTACACTTGACGGTAAGCTTTATGAAAAATCCTCAGCTATCACTGGCGGTTATGTTAAAAAGTCTATTTTCGGGTTCGGTCAGAACGATGATAAAGAACTTGAAAACGCTAAAGCAAAGCTCGATGAACTTCAGCGCAAATATGATGAAGCAGTAGCACATAAGAAAGAATTAGAAGAAAAACTTGATAAGGTAAGAGTAACTTATTCTTCATCTTCTACAGAATACTCTAAGGCTAAAATTGAGCTTTCAAATATGTCATCCCAGTTCGAAAACAGTCAAAATCTTCTTGAAACAAAAAGAGCTTTTGTAGCTGAAAACGAACCTAAAATTGATGATCTTAACTCTGAGCTTGATAAAATTGAAGCAAAGCGTGTTGAACTTGCTGATAAAATTCAGGAAGCGCAAGATAAGTTAACCGAGCTTGATAATCTTTTAAACGACAAAGATTTAAAAGACTTGAAAGAAAAAACTCAAGGTATTGAAGATGAAATCAGACATCTAAATAACAGTTTGTTAGGTGTCCAAAACGAAATTAATGGTTACAACAATACTATTAAATTTAACGAGCAGCTTATAGTTTCAAAAGAGGATGATATTAAAAACACAACTAGAAATAACGAATCTCTTGAAAAAGACAAAGAAACTTACAAAGCTGAAATCGTTCAGTTAGAGGAGCAATTAAATACCCTATCTGATAAAATTGCTGTAATTGATGCAAAAATCGGAGAACTTGTGAAAGAAAAAGAAGAAATTCATAAAAGTTTAGTCGATTTGCAAACCAATAGTGCAGTAAAATCATCTGAAATCGACAGAGTTAATGAGCAGATAGAAGCGTTTAAAACAAGACGCCGTGAGCTTGAACCTCAATTAAAAGAAGCCTCAGAACTTCTTGAGTCTACCGGTGTTGAACTTGATAAGCTTGAACCTGTTCAAATTTCTATTGATGAGCTGAACGCAAAAATTCAGCGTCTTGATAAGAGAATGCAGGAACTTGGCGATGTAAATATGCGCGCAATTGTTTCTTATGAAGAAAAAGCGGCAAGAAAAGAAGAACTTGATACCCAGATAAATACCTTGTCTACAGAACGTCAGTCAATTTTAGATAAAATGAACGGGTTTGAACAGCAGAAGAAAGAAGCATTTATGACAACATTTACTGCCATAAATGAAAACTTCAAGGATATTTATCATCAATTATCAGAAGGTGAAGGAAGACTTATTTTGGAAAACGAAAAAGATCCTCTTTCTGCCGGCATGACAATTGAAGCTAAACCGCGAGATAAAACTACAAATAATAAACTTGGAGCACTTTCAGGTGGTGAAAAAGCTCTAACGGCTTTGGCTCTGGTATTTTCAATCCAAAGATATCTGCCGGCACCATTCTATGCGCTGGATGAGGTTGATGCAAGTTTAGATACAATGAACGTGGAAAGAATTGCAGAAATGGTTAAAAAGCAATCTTCGGATACCCAGTTCCTTGTAGTAAGTCACAGAAGACCAATGATTGAAGCCGCAAACCGAACAATTGGTGTAACCCAAAAAGAAAAAGGTAAAACAAAAGTTACAGGTGTAAAACTAAGAGACGACAATGATGAACAATAATTCTTTAAATATGCAGGATTTAGAATCTTCAATATATGGAAAACCCGGTGAATTTGATTCAAATGACGGGATAGGTATCCTTGTAGATATGGCAAAACAAGGTAAAATTGACCCGTGGAATATTGATATTCTTGATGTTACAGAAAAATATCTTGCACGAATGATTGAATTAAAATCATTAAATCTTCGTGTTGCTTCAAGAACACTTCTTTTTGCTTCAATTCTTTGCAGATTGCAGTCAAATGTTCTTGCAGGGCTTTCACTGGAGGAGTTTCAGGATGCACCGGAAGATGATGTAATTTACGATGATGATGGTTTTATTGTTGAATATCCGGATGAAAATCAGGAATTTATCCCGACAAGCAACGTTGTTAGTTTTGATGAAGCGCTGCAGCGCCGTACAAGTATCAGGCTTAATCGTAACCGCGTTGTTACTTTGAAAGACTTGATTAAACAATTGGAATTTTATGAAAAGCTTGAAAAAAGAGCTTCAATGAAGAGTGCTCACGAACGTGCAAAGCGCCATGTAAGAAATTATTCAAGACTTACACCCGATGAAATCGTTTCAATGGCGCACGAAGAATATATTGAAGAATCGGTTTTGAAGTTAAAAGATAATTTAGAACAAATATTTAATCATCAAGACAAAATAGAATTGAACGAATTAACAATACTTGGAATGGATAAAATCAGTGCGTATCTGGCTTTATTATTTTTAAGCCGTGATACGGATTATGAACTCGAACAAGAAGAATTTTATTCTGATTTATATGTAGTAAAAGGCGGTAAAAAGTATGCAGCAGTTGAAGTCTAGAATTGAAGCGGTTCTTTTTGTTACCGCAAAAGCTCTTACAGCAGATGAAATTGCAGTCTATCTGGATTCAGAACCTGAAATTGTTGAAGAGGCTCTTTTAGAGCTTATTATGGATTACGCATCACGTGACGGTGCGTTGGAAATTGATGATGAAAATGGTTATATTTTGCAGGTGAAGGAAGATTACAGCGATATTGTAGAAAAAATTTGTCCGATTGATTTGTCTCCGGCTGTATTAAGAACACTTCTTGTTATTGCATTGAAAGAGCCGATTCGTCAGACTGAGCTTGTAAAATTACGTTCAGCGGCATATGAGCATATTGCAGAACTTGTCGAAAAAGGGCTTGTCTCAAAACATAAAGATAAAAACGGCAGAAGTATTAATGTTAAAACTACTCCGAAATTTGCTGAATATTTTAAACTAAAAGGTGATACAAGAGCTTTGGCGCGACAATTGGAAATGGATTTGGCAGAAAAAAATAATGCGTAAGTTTTTGTTATTTTTATTTTTAGTTGTTTTAGTAATTGCGCTTATTTATAAATCACCGTTTTCAGCGCTTTATAACTATAATAAGGCAAAGGATTTATATCAGCAGGGGCAATATGAGCAGTCTCTGCCATATTTCGAAAAATCCTTATTTGCTGATTCTAAGGGCTTTTTGGCAAGATTTTTTTATGTGATGGCACTGTCAAAGGCAGAACCAAAATATTCTGTGCAGAAAAAACTTTATGAAATGTCAGAATCCAAAATTGATGATGAAGCTTCCAGATATGCAAAAGTGCAAGTTCGCAGACTTCGTCATAAATTGCTTGAAGGATTGGATTCTAATTATATTCACAATGCTTTAATGGGTAATGATATATTACGCTGGAATATAAAATCGTTTCCGCTAAAGGTGTATTTTGAAAATCCTGATTCTGTTCCTGAATATTATATTGATTCAATTGAAAAAGCTATGATGCTTTGGTCAAATAGCACTAATTTTGTTAACTTTACTCGCGTGGATGATAAAAACAGTGCTGATATTTATATCAAATTTAAAGATAATAAAAAAGAGTGTAAAGGTGAACAATGCCGTTTTGTTACAGCTTACACTGAACCAAATATTAGTGATAAAGTCCTCAAACAAATGACTTTAACTTTTTACAAAACAAATCCTTTAAATAAAGGCTTTACTCAAGGTGAAATTTATAATACAGCGCTTCATGAGTTAGGGCATACTTTAGGAATTATGGGACACAGCGATAATCCACAAGATTTAATGTTTTCAATGAGCGATAGTGTAAATAACAAATATTATCCTTTTGCTCAAAGTATGTCAAAAAGAGATTTACAAACTCTTGTTTTGCTTTATCGCTTAAAACCTTCAATTTCAAATGTTAAAGGGTTAGAAAGTGAAACCTTTTACTATCCTCAATTAATTATCGGCAGTGATGATGTTCGTTTACAAAAGAAGCTTGAAGAATACAAATCTTACATTAATGAATATCCTGAAATGGCATCGGGATATGTAAATTTAGCTTCTGTTTACAGTGATATGGGGGATTTTGAGTCAGTATTACAAACACTTGATAAAGCAGAAATCTATGCTCAAACTGTGGATGAAAAATATATTGTAAATTATAACAGAGCTGTGACATATTATAACTTGCAGCAGTACGAAAAAGCTTTAAATTCAGCTAAAATTGCCCAATCTATTAAGAATGAACAAAGTATTCAGGATTTAATAAATGATATTTTAAAAGCAAAAGATTAAGTATTTTGCAGAGTTTGCAAAATTTTCAATGGCTTTAGTTAGTAGTTTTTTTAGAAATAACGACTGCATTAGATAGTGCGATACCTCCTGTTTGTGCCGGACGGTTTACGATTTGACCGTTTACGTACATAACGGTAGATCCTCCGCCATCCAGATTGATTGCGTTTGTACATCCTAATGATTTCATAAGGTTTGCAAGTTCGACAAGCGTAAGCCCGATGGAGCTTCCTTCTCTGCCGTCTGCTGTTATGAGGATTAAATCATTGTCTTTTGTGTAACCGATTGCAGTACGCGGGTTTCTGCCGCCTATAGATTGAAGTTTTTGTGCACTCATATCAACGAACACTTCGCTGTTTTTAACTAAATACGGTCCGCCGCTTATTATGTGTTTTACATTTTCCCATTTTGGATTGGTGTTTATTTGAACATCAACATATTCCGCACCGAATAATTTGCCAAGCTGAGATTTTGGTCCGACAAGAACGTACCCGTTTTCGGGAATAGAAAGGGGATTGGCGGAAGCAGCCGTAATTTTGTTTCCAACAATTTGAAGCTGGACACCATACTGAGGTGAAGCAGGGGCGTATTTTCCCCAATCCCTTGTATAAGCTAAAATATATGAGGATAGCATTCTTGGCTGATTAATATTATCAATTTTTATTTCTTGTCCGTTGCCGGAAATCTTAGCATCAAGCTGTACTCTGCCGACATCATACCCGTTTTCAAAAATTCCTAACGCAACCCTGTCATAAATAGGGCCTGTATAAATTTTGCCGTCAATCATAAGTGTGCCGAGAGGAACTCCGGTTTGAGGTTTGAAGAATCCTCCGTTAATTGCAGCGATTGAATTAGTGTTTTGTGCGATTGTTTTAAGGGTTCTTCTGTTTGGTAATGTTGTTGATGCGATTGCAGGTTTTACTTCAAAATCTGATGCAACTTTACTGTTCATCTCAATAACATTTATTCTTACCGGCTTGCCGCTGAAATATTTAACCATTTTGATATGTTTTACACCGTCAGCAATATTATTTACAGTAAAACCTTTGTATTTTACACTGATTCTATTATCAAATTTTTCTTTTCTAATTTCTGGGTTAAACTCTTCTTTAATTTGGGTTGTTACACTGCGCAAAACAGGAACTGTTGTTGCATTGTTAGCCAGTAAATCGCTTGCTAAAATTGGCGGCTGGAATATTGTATGAGTGAGGACTAAAGTTAGAAAAAGCGAGAATGTCAGAACATATTCGCATGTCCTTACCGGAATTATAAATTGTTTGTGTTCAATAAGTGTATCCATAGTGTCACCTAAAATTTAAAGTAACGGATACCTTTTTGTTTTTAGAGTGGTGTGGGGAATAACACTCATCAGAGACCTATGCGGGCAAATAGGGTGTTCCTACTATTATTGTAACATATTTTTACAAATACTTCAATCCTTTTGATAGCAAGGGTTTTACAAAACTAAATAGTGGATTTTGTACACTAATTTAGTGCAAATTTTCTAAAATATCTTTGAGCATTTTTACAGTTGTTTCATCTTTAACAACTGTATTTTTACCTAGAGAAATTATTTTTGAAGGATTATTATATGGTTTATTAAACTCAAATAATGCAAAGTTGTTATTATTAAATTTAATATTAGTTAAGCTTAGAATTAGATTATCATAATAGTCTGTTTTTTGTATATTTACGTTAACTTTATTTTTACTGATTCCGGAATAATGTGCTCCTATGAATGCTGAATTTTTTAGTTTATTGAACGCAAGGTTTACAGTGCTTTCAATAAGATTCTGTGATGCTTTTCCGGAAAAAGAAATAGTGTCTCTTGATAACTTTTGATTATTTATTGGAGTATATTTATTTTTTGAATAATTATTAATTCTCACACCAAAATTACAGGTGTTTATAACCTTAGTAATCATATGATATTTCCTTAAAACTAGTGATAAATGTATCTATATCATTAATTTAATATAAAAAATGTAGTCATGTCAATATTTTAATCAATGTCTACAGGTGCGCGCATAATTTTTTCTATTGCTTCTCGGGCTGTAAAAACAAGAGCTTCCGGAACATTGTCAATTACAGTAAGTTGTCGTAATACATCAACGACACGTTTAAATGCACGTACAATGTCACCTTCGCCCATCTCAATTTGACCAGATACAGTTTCCCATTCTGCACCTTCAACCCAGAGTTCAATAAGTGAACTGAAATAAGGGTTTATATTGATTGGAGCTTCAATATCGTGACGGGTTTGTGCTTTAAATAATTTTTTCTTTATGTTTCGAATATGGTTAAGAGTTTTTCTAACCGGTTCAGAGAATGGAATATACGGGATTTCAATTCTTAATTCTTCAGTTGTGGTTGCACAAATTACACCTGCAAGCTGAGATGGGGTAAGATTTTCCAGAACTCCTGAGAATATAATTTCTGCAAGGAAAAGTTCGTTTTCAGAGCGAATTTGTGATGTTGTTTTACCTTTTTCTGTCGGGTAATCGTTTTTGATGTATCCGTATTCTTCCAGAACTGCTTTATGTGCTAAAAATTTATTCCAGTAAATATCTTTTTGTTTTTCAATTTCTTTTTCAAGTTTTTGTTTTTTACTTAGAATTCTTTTTGTTACTTCAATGTTTTTTGAATGGCGTTTGTAGTGTTTGCAAGTGTCGCAGGCAAATGATTGAAGTTTTTGAAGTTCTTCTTTGTTGCGGTTTCCAAATTCAATAACCTCAGGTGAAAGTGGTCTGTGCTTTGCTTTTTCCTGACGAAGAATTTTTTTATAAGTTTGTCTGTTTTGGACATATAAAAATCGCATTCTGTCATATTCAAAAAGTTTTTCATCAAGGTATTTGCAAGGACAATTGAAACTTCTTTCGCTAAGTTCTATATCATATTGTTCAAGCTGGCTAAGAATTGGTTTTAGTCTGAAATCTGATGAGTAGTAGCCGAAACTTTTCAGGATAAGTTCTTTGGATTCTTCAGGTGTAAATCTTTGAAGCAAGTTAAGAACCATAGAATAGCTTGGGGAGAACTTACTTTCCAACGGGTTTGAGCCGCTTAAGACAAGTTCTGCGACTTCATCCGGTGTTTGAAAAGATGTGCCGACAATTGTAACATATCCGACTTCATCCATTCCGCGGCGTCCGGCGCGTCCTGACATTTGAAGAAATTCGTTTGCCGTAAGCATTCTATGACCCGAATCTGTTCTTTTACTTGTTGAACTGATTACGGTAGAACGTGCCGGCATATTAATACCCGCAGCAAGTGTTTCTGTAGCGAATACAACTTTTATAAGTCCTTGTTGGAAAAGTTTTTCCACAAGATTTTTCCATGCCGGCAATAAACCTGCATGGTGTGATGCTACCCCTTGGATTAGGTATTCTATGTGCTTATTCCCGTATAGGTGCGGATTTTCTGCAATAAATTCTTCAATAAATGCTTTGATTTGCTCTTGCTCAGCTCTTGTATTTAGTCCCAAACCTGAACATTTTTGCATTTGTTCATCACATTTTTTACGAGAAAATGTAAAATATATTGCCGGAAGCATGTCGTTATCGGCAAGGTTTTGGATAATTTGTTTTACATAAGTTCTTTTTCTTTTGTCTTTGCCTTTTGCCCATTGAGGTTTTTCGGGACGAATTTTTTTGTTTAATTTGCCATCCGGAGTTAGCAGCGGCAGAAGCTTAAATGGCTGAGAACTGTCAAAATACTGAAATCTTAAAGGTACAGGTCTAAAATCTGTATTAACAAGAGTTGTTTTTGAATGAACGGTGTTTATCCAATTTGTAAGCTCATCGCAGTTGGCAACAGTTGCAGAAAGTGCAATTATTTGAATATTTGTCGGGCAATAAATTATACTTTCTTCCCAAACTGTTCCGCGCTGCTCATCGTTCATATAGTGAACTTCGTCAAGGACAATGTATTTAACGTCTTTCAGGTTATCTGCAACTGCGCCGAAGTTTGTACCATAGAGCATGTTTCTAAAAACTTCGGTTGTCATAATTACAATTTGAGCCCCGCGATTTATAGAAGTATCGCCTGTTAAGAGACCGACTTTATCAGTCCCGTATTTTTCTCCAAAATCATAAAATTTCTGGTTAGAAAGAGCCTTTAAAGGTGTTGTATAAAAAATTCTAGAGCCCTGTTCAAGTGCTCTGTGAATAGCGTGCTGTGCAATTACGGTTTTACCTGCACCTGTTGGAGCACAAACTACAACGCTTTCTCCTTTATCAATTGTTTCACACGCCTCTTTTTGAAAATCATCCAGTTCAAACGGGAATTCGTACATTTATCTTATCCTTTAAAGCTATTCTAATTATATTATAACATGCTTTATAATAATAAAAAAGCTCCCGTTTTGGGAGCTTTTTAAATTGAATTATATTTTATCAAATCCGGTGTATTTTCTGAGAACTTCCGGAATAATGATTGTTCCGTCTTCTTGTTGGAAGTTTTCGACAATTGCTGCAAATGTTCTGCCGACTGCAAGTCCTGAACCGTTAATTGTGTGGATAAATCTTGTTTTACCGGTTGCTTTTTCTTTGTAACGGATATTAGCGCGTCTTGCCTGATAATCTCCGAAGTTTGAACAGCTTGAAATTTCTTTATATGTTCCGTATGATGGCATCCAAACTTCCAAATCCCAGCATTTGTTAGCAGAGAATCCGATATCAGCTGTACATAATGCAACTTTTCTGTATGGAAGTCCAAGAAGCTGCAACATTCTTTCTCCGTCTGCTGTAAGTTTTGCGTGTTCTTCAGCTGAGGTTTCAGGTGTTGTATATTTTACCATTTCAACTTTATTGAACTGGTGAACTCTGATAAGTCCTCTTGTATCTTTTCCGGCAGATCCTGCTTCACGTCTAAAACAAGGTGTATATGCTGTCATATATTTTGGAAGCTCATCTTCAGATAGTATTTCACCTGAATAAATATTTGTTACAGGAACTTCTGCTGTTGGAATTAAGTATAAATCTTCATCAACGCATTTATACATATCTTCTTTGAATTTAGGAAGCTGTCCTGTACCTGTCATTGTTGCGGCATTAGCCATAAACGGCGGTAAAATTTCTTCATAACCTTCGTTTTCTGTGTGCTGATCTAGGAAGAAATTAATAATTGCACGTTCAAGTCTTGCACCTTTTCCTCTATAAAGACTGAATCTTGATTGGGAAATTTTTACACCGCGTTCAAAATCAACAAGATTTTTTTCTTCACATAAATCCCAGTGAGCTTTTGGTTCAAATGCAAATTCAGTTGGATTGCCCCAGGTTGAAACAACAACATTATCATCTTCAGATGTTCCGATCGGTGTTGTTTCATCAGGAATATTTGGTGTATGTAAAAGTACATCACGTTGTTTAGCATCAAGTTCGTTTTGCTTTTCTTCTAATTCTTTTATCTCATCACCGAGCTGGCGAACTTCTTCTTGAATTGCATCAGTGTTTTCACCGTTTTTCTTCATCATACCGATTTTTTGTGATTCGGATTTTCTTTTTGCACGAAGTTCATCCGCTTGTGTTTGGATTTTTCTTCTTTCTTCATCTATTTTTATAACTTCATCAATTGATAATTCAGGATTTCTTCTTTTTAATAATTCGTTAATCTTTTCCGGATTTTCTCTAATTAGTTTAATATCAAGCATTTTCGCCTCTTTCTTTTTTACTAAACAGCATATTTATTCTAGTTTAAAGATATTTTATAATCAAGTAATATCTAAAAAGTAAATCAATAAACTAATACTTTTGTCCCTGTTTTTGTTAATATAATTTGCAATAATTAAAAAATAATGTATAATATCATTAACTATAGGGAGATGTGATGTTTAAAAAGTTAGCAAAACAATTAAAAACAGAACGGGTCGAAAACTCTTGTTTTCCAATGAGTTCGCCTGCACATTCTCTTAAAGAGCAAACTAAAAATTCTTTTTTGAGAAGCTTATCAAAGCATGCTTTAAATTTATATGAAAGAAAAACTGATATAACTAATTTTACACGTTTAGCTCTCTCTGACCCTGAAAACACTTCACATAACAAAATAGTTGATGAGCTTTTCGGGCAAGAAGGTGTCGTTGATCCGTTTAGTGAAGATGCATTATTCTCTTTATCCGAAAATGAAAAATTTCTAAAAGATTTAGGATTATAGACAATGGTTAAAGGCTCGTCCTAACTATGTTTATATCTTTGTTCACCTCTTGAAACTTTTTCTTTTTGGTGTATAATTTTTATATAAGAAGAGATAGGAGTGAAAAATGTTCGAACGTTTTACAGAAAAAGCAATAAAAGTAATTATGCTTGCTCAGGAAGAAGCTCGAAGATTAGGTCATAACTTTGTTGGTACTGAACAGGTTTTACTTGGCTTAATCGGCGAAGGTACGGGCGTTGCGGCTAAAACACTTAAATCTATGGGGGTTAACCTCAAAGATGCAAGAACCGAAGTCGAAAAAATTATTGGCAGAGGTTCAGGTTTTGTTGCTGTAGAAATTCCTTTTACACCACGTGCTAAAAGAGTCTTAGAACTATCCTGGGATGAAGCAAGACAGCTTGGTCATAATTATATCGGTACTGAGCACCTTTTACTGGGTTTAATCCGAGAAGGTGAAGGTGTTGCTGCAAGAGTTTTAGAAAATTTAGGTGTTGATTTAAATAAAGTTAGAAGCAATGTTGTTAAAATGCTTGGTGAATCAAAACCATCAACAGCAGGTGCTTCAAGCTCATCTTCATCAAGTTCTTCTTCAAGCTCAGGCGGAAAAACAAAAACACCTAGTCTTGATGAATTCGGCAGAGATTTAACTCTTGCCGCTCAAGAACTTCGTTTAGACCCTGTTGTCGGCAGAGAAAAAGAAATTGAACGTGTTATTCAAATTCTTGCAAGACGTACAAAAAATAACCCTGTACTGCTCGGTGAACCAGGTGTTGGTAAAACTGCAGTAGCAGAAGGACTTGCAATCAGAATAGTTAATGCTGAAGTTCCGGATGTTTTAGACGGTAAAAAAGTTATCCAGCTTGATATGGGGCTTTTGGTAGCCGGTACTAAATACCGCGGTGAATTCGAAGAACGCTTGAAGAAAATTATGGATGAAATTCGTCAGGCAGGAAATGTTATTCTTGTAATTGATGAAATGCACACACTTATCGGTGCCGGCGCTGCTGAAGGTGCTATTGATGCCGCTAACATCTTAAAACCTGCACTTTCCCGCGGTGAAATTCAGGTGATTGGTGCAACTACATCTGATGAATATAGAAAATATATCGAAAAAGATTCAGCTTTAGAAAGACGTTTCCAACCGGTTATGATTGATGAACCGTCAATTGATGAATCTATCGAAATTATTAAAGGTTTAAAACCTAAATACGAAGAACATCACAGATTGATTATTTCTGATGAAGCAATTGTTGCGGCTGTTAAATTGTCAAGTAAATACGTTAATGACAGATTCCTTCCGGATAAAGCTATTGACGTAATTGATGAGGCAAGTTCAAAAGTTAGATTAAAAGTTTCTAATCTTTGCCCTGAAGCAAAAGAACTTGAAAAACAGTTGAAAGCTCTTATCAAAGAAAAAGAAGAAGCTATCAGAAATCAGGAATTTGAAGAAGCCTCTCAACTTCGTGATGATGAAGCCGATTTAAGAGATAAAATAAGAGAAGTGTCAGCTAAATGGCGCGAAGAACACGAAGCAAATAAAGCTACAGTTACTGCTGAAAATGTTGCAGAAGTTATTGCAATGATGACAGGTGTTCCGGTAACTAAACTTACTGAAGGTGAATCAGAAAGACTTTTAAGACTTGAAGATACTCTTCACCAAAGAGTTATCGGTCAACACGATGCTATTGTTGCAATCTCAAAAGCAATCAGACGTGCCCGTGTTGGTTTGAAAGCTCCAAACAGACCTATCGGAAGTTTTATCTTCTGCGGTCCTACAGGGGTTGGTAAAACAGAACTTGCTAAAGCTTTAGCTGAAGCTATGTTTGGTTCTGAAGATAATATGCTGAGAGTTGATATGTCAGAATTTATGGAAAAACATTCAACTGCGAAACTTATCGGCTCTCCTCCGGGATACGTTGGTTACGATGATGGCGGACACTTATCAGAGCTTGTCAGAAAAAAACCTTATTCTGTTGTTCTTTTTGACGAAATCGAAAAAGCTCACCCTGATGTATTTAATATTATGCTTCAAATCCTTGATGACGGCCGTTTGACCGATTCTAAAGGACGCCACATTAGTTTCAAAAATACTGTAATTATTATGACATCTAACGTTGGTGCAAGTATGATTCAAAATACTTCTAAACTTGGCTTCTCAACAGCTGAAGATGAGTCAAAAGATAAGTACGAAAAACTTAAAGATACAGTTTCAGAAGAAATGAAAAAAGCATTTAGACCTGAATTCTTAAACAGAATTGACGAAACAATTGTATTTGCTCATCTGTCTAAAGAAGAAATCAGACAAATTGTAGATTTAATGTTAAAAGACTTGTTCAAACGTCTTGCAGAAAAAGAACTAAATGTAGAAGTAACAGATGAAGTTAAAGATCATTTAGCTGAAAACGGTTACTCTGAAGCTTACGGTGCAAGACCGTTAAGACGTCTAATTCAGCGTAAAATGGAAGACAGTCTGGCAGAGGAAATTTTATCTGGTAAATACGGTGCAGGTGATACAATAAAAGTTACACTTGTTGACGGTAAAATTTCTTTTGAAAAAGCCTCAAAACGCCGTTCAAGAAAGACTGTTGAAGAAGTCGCAACAGTAGAATCATATTCTGAATAAGTTATTTAAAACGATGGCGGCGGTGAAATTTTCACCGCCGTCATTTTTTATGCTGCGTTATTTAAAACTTCCGGTTTTAGGACTTTCAAATCAACCAGAATTTTAACATATTCTTCCATCGGACCGCCCTGTTTTAACCAGCTGTGATCTGTCATATATGAGTTTTTCAAGACTTTATTAAATTCAGCTTTGTTAGAGAACAGATCTATAGCACGTTGGATTGCATTAGCAAATTCCCAACGGTTGTGTTTAAGTGCATCATAGTAATTATCAAATTTAGGTCTAAAGTTAGCAAATATAGCGTTAACACCATCTGTCAAGCCGTCAGTTAATCCGCCGACTCTGTTAACAATAGGAATAGCTCCGCTAAATGCTGCGATTTCTTTATGTACAAGTCCGCAAGGCTCAAACCAGCTTGACATAATTGTAAAGTCAGACATTAATTTACATCCGTCATATCTGCCCGGTTCAGAGAATAATCTTGCAAAAACTATTCTGTTTGCGGCTTTTTGTCCATATTTTTGTGCAATTCTGCGTTTTACATTCAGCAGTTGTTCAATATAAACATTGTCACCGACACCTTGTGCGTAAAATACCGGTAATTCACCTTGTCCCTGGAATCTTTCAAGAACTTCCTCGATTGATTCAGCGTAAATTTCAAGACCTTTTTGGTCTACAATTCTGCCTGCTGTAGAAAATACCGGAGTCTCTTTTGTAACACCTTCAAGGTTTGTCATATCTGCAAGTTCAATGTTCATAGGGTTACCTTTACCTGTTCGAGCCATATCGGTTTCTTCTTTGACTTTATTCAGGTAAACTTCTTTGTTATGATTGTGAGCTTCAACGATGTTTTCATCTGTTGGAACTCTTAATGCTCCTTTTTCAAGTCCGACAGCTTCTTCAATTTTGCGTGCTGCGGCTTCTGTTAACTTGTTGCTGACTTTATCGCAACCGTTTGTAATTGGTCTATATCCCATATTTTCTTTAGGTACAAGATCAGGATTTAAGCCGTTTTGACGGGCAATATATTTTACGTGTTCAATATCGCCGTATTCGTGGTATCTTGCACGCATTCTGAATATATCGTGGTTTGCTCCGCCGAATCCGCTATGTGAAGCCATTTCGTGACCGTAACCTTTTGAAACAGGTATAATAACATCTGAATATGCTGCTGCCATTGTTTGTGGATTCAGGTTTGTTCCGTGGAATAAGCCGTTTAACGAACTTGCATCCAGACTTGCACATTTTGGCATCCAGGCATTTCTTGTAATCATAGCTGAATGTTCGCCAAATAAGATATTTAAAAGTTTTGGCTGAGAGTGCCATACTTCACCGGTCAATCCTGCATTGTGCATAATTGTCATAACAGGTGTGTTGTATAATTTTTCAGCTACTTTCGGATCCATTCCAAAATAGCGTTTTGCCATTGTCAAAAGTTTCATCATTGCACTGATACCGCCTGTTTGCCAATCGTTTCCGATAATAACATCGGCTCTTAATTGTTCAGATGAGCTTTCGGCATTTCTTATCAGGTGTTCATAGAAGAACTTATCAAAATAGAAGAATCTTTCTGTTTCTCCGGTTTCGTGCGTTAGATTGTTGTAAATATTTTTGGCATTACCGTCAATTACAGGCCCATCCAGTCTGAATTTATCTGATTTATAGAATATTGCATCGTATTTAATTGTGGCTGTTGGCTTTTTAATTCCTTTCTTAGGAGCATATTCAACTTTTAGCAGACCGGATTTTATTTCAAACGGTTTACCTTTTACGATTGCAGCATTGATTTGTTGTGCCAGATCTTTGCCCAGTCTTGGTGTTAAAAGCTCTAAATCAACAATTTGTTCAACATCACGTGCTAAATAGAACTCTACAGCTTCTGTTGTTTTGCCGTGTTCTGTATAAATCGGTGCATGCATAGTATCGATTTTTTCTAAATTTGCAAGCGGTTTTTTTGATTTTGAACTTATGTAATTAAATGTTCCGTCAGCTTGTCTTACTATCGAGTAATAGACGTTATCTTCAACCTGACCAAGGTACATTGGTGTATCTACAAGTAATCTGACTTTTTGTTTACTATTAATAAATGCGCCGAGGTTTGCAACAACTTCACGCGGAACAACTGACATACCGCCTGTACTTGTAAAGTTTTTGAATTCAGAAGTAGGAACTCTGACCATTAGTTCATCCGGCGGAGTCATTTTTGAACGGTCAACTATTCCAAAAATACGTTTTGTTGATTCTGTTCTCAAACTGTTTTCCAAATCCCAGGTGTGTTTGCCGTAACCATTAAGAACTGATGCAAGGTTAAAAGTTGTTCCGTTGATATCAACAGGACTTACCTGAATTTCTTCTAAGCCGATGGACTTGCGGGACTGAACTATAGATTGAATACTTGAAGATACTTTATTTCTTAAATCTTCAATTTGTCCGTCTTGCCATTTGCCTAAGTCTTTTATCTGCTGGTTTTTACCTTCTAATCCTCTTTCAAGTTTATTACCTAAATTATCAGTATTTTTTCTCAGTGCTGCAACAGTTTCACTTAATCCTCCGGTATCTTCTGTTAGTTTAGCAACTGTTTCTGTTGTGCTGTCGATATTTTTTGAAAGTTTTGATATCATTTTAGAAAACTTTCCGTTTTTAATCGCAAAAGCAGTTGTAACACCTAATGAAGCCAGTGCTACAGCAGAACTTACATATGTAAGGTTTTTTAATGTCTTATCATTATTTGAAAAACGGGGGGGGGTAACTTCTGCATGCTCATTATTATCTTTTACCGGAGTTTTCTGTTCATGCATTTTTAATAAATTTGTATTGCCTTCGCTGTTGAAGGCTACTTTAAAAACCTTACTCATAGGTAAATTACCCCTTTCTTGTGCATATAAAGCTCTCAAGACTATTTTTTGCTAGTTACTAAGCAAAAGTTAAATAATTGTTACAAACACTAATATCATGCAGATACATGTATTTTAGTACATGCAAATAAAATTGTAAAGTATTAAACTGAGGTATTGATATTGCAAATTTTTTGTTTTGTATAATAATGTTTTTATCAAAAAAAGGAGTGTTATCATGTTAGAAAGAATTGAAAAATTACAAGTAGCAATACTTGGTTTGTTATTAGCGTTTGGTCTTATTGCAGCAGTAAAATCGGGTGTTTCACCATTTGCTCGAAATTCTGTTACCGTAACAGGTTCAGCATATGAAATTGTTCAATCTGATTCCGGTAATTTAGAAATTTCTTTAAGCGTAAGAAGACCAACTAAGGCAATAGCGTACTCTACTGCCAAAAAACAGCTTCCAGAAATCTTAAAATATCTTGAATCAAAAGGTTTTGATACTAAAAAGGATGTAGATGTGAAATCCATGAACGGTTATGAATCCTATAAATACACTCCAAACGGTGTTAACACTAATGAAATTGCATACTATCAGCTTTCTCAGCCGATTGTTATTAAATCAAATGATGTAAATAAAATTAAAGATATATCTTTAGATATTACATCCCTTATGGATAAAGGTATTGATATTGATGTAAGAAATGCTAATTACTCTTATTCAAAATTATCTGACTTGAAAGTCGATTTATTAAACAGAGCAACAAAAGATGCTAAACAAAGAGCTTCTGCTATGCTTAAATCAACCAATAACAGAGTCGGTAAAATTGAATCCGTAAGAATGGGTGTATTCCAAATTACTCCTGTAGATTCAACTGATGTTTCAGATATGGGCATAAATGATACTTCTACTATAGAAAAGAAAATTACAGCAGTATCCAATGTTACTTTTAAAGTTAAATAATTTATTTAAAGGTTTTTAATCGGCGGC
>CASLVD010000036.1 GCA_949398305.1 uncultured Candidatus Melainabacteria bacterium
GTCTTGGATTATCGGCGGGTCGACCGGCTCATCGCAGCTCTCCCCTGTACGAACTTGCTACGCTCTGTTCTTGCCGAAATCCGCTGCGGAGCTGAATAACTGAGATGACTTGGAAATAATTAGTAACATAATCCCCCGTCCGGTGAGGACTTTACTAAATTGGAATTTCTGTTATAATGTAGTAAAATAATTAAGAAGGGGGAAGGAATGAAAAAATCTACTGTTTTAGGGCTTGTTTTAACTGTAATTTTTACTTCTGTTTTTAGCTGCGCATTAGCTGCTACATATACAAAATTTTCAAATAAGTTTGTTAAAAATTTTCAGGACTGTGATAAATATGAAGAAACAATAACTTCGGAGTTTGAAAATCAAACTTTTACAACAACTCGTAAAATTTTAGGTTGGAAAAACGGATTTTGCAAGTATGAAGAAACTATTACATCACCGAAGGATAAGTATCAGTTAAGATGCTCATTCACATCTATTCAAATGGATGAATTATATCAAGCAATGAAATCAAAATCTAAAGAAGTTGAAAGATATGAACTTGATATGTATGCAGAACAAAAGGATGTTAAAAACGGAGCTCCTAAGTATGCTGTAGTCGGTACAACTACAATAAAAGGTAATAAAGCTTATATTACATGGGCAAAGTATCAAAATAACCCTTATTTTTGTACTCCAGTAAAACTTAAATAAAAGATGTATATTTGAAACGGGGCGAAAGTTAAATCTTTCGCCCCGTTTTTTGTTGTTTATATATAATATGTGCAGAAATTAAGCTTTTTGAGCATTTTCATTATTTTGTGCTGCTTTTTTGTTATGAATGTACTGACCAATCCAGTTTGCCGGTTTCATAACAAGTACAGGAACAACGTATCTGTATATCATACCGAATACGAATAATGATTTAAGTACGCCCATACCATCGATAAGGGTTGTAAGTTTTCTGTTTTTCAATACGTCAAGGTTGAAATCTCTGACACTTGTGTATGCTTGTTTTTCTACTTTTTCAAGTAGTTTTCTACCGCCTTTGTATTCAGGAGATTTTATTTTTGCGTTAATCTTATCGATTCTTGCATTAACAAGATCTGACCAGTTTTCCATCATAAAGCGAATGTCTTTTGGATTCCAATCTCCAAGAGTTGAAACGCGTTTCGCTTTTTTATTGTCTAACAGGTAGTTTGCGGTGAATCTTGTAGTAACACCATCCCACCAGTTACCAAGTTTTGCATCAGCTAAGTAAGCCATTGCGGTTGAAATACCCCAGGTTAATAAGTCATTAATAGCTAATGTTTTACGTTTTTCATGGTCAAGTTTATCGTTTTCAAGCGTTCTTATGATATACATACTTGAAATTAAAGTAGAACCTAATGCTGACATGTGGGTTGTCATGTTGTTCCAAGCTTTACCTTTTGTATGTTCGATAAAACTTTTTGCAAATTTGCTGTTATATAATTTTTTATAATAGTTATTTGCAATCCATTCGGTGAAGTTGTCGTATTTATCAGCTATAACACTGCTAGCTTTAGTGCTTACCCCTGAGAATTGAGGCTGGTAACTTCTTTGAGTATTTGGAGCTGTTTTATAATATTTGATATTCGCATTATTTAAAAATTGAGGTTGATTTGTTACTAACATTATTTAACACCTCCTTTAATCATGGAAAATGCCGGATTATTTTTAACAGCATTGTTATTTACATCAAGGTTTTGGCTTTGAGCAGCTTGAGGAGCTGCGCCTTTTTTCTTACCTTTTTCCAAGTGGAATACGTATTTTAAAATAGGCGGAATCAAAGCGATTGTTAACATTGCTTTTGGAACACCTAAAACTAATGTATCCGGAATCATTTGAGCGACTTTACTGATTTTTTTGTAAGGTTTTGATTTTTCCAGTTTACGTTTTCCGATTTCTTTAACGTCAAGTAATTCTTCAAGACCTTGTAAGTATTTTTTAGGATCGTCTTTAATTTTTCTGAAGGCTTTATCAAACGGAGCCATTACGATAGATGAAATAACAAATCCGATTACGGCTGAAGAAATAGCGTGAGCTGCAGCGTACATACTGTCTTCTTTATCTTTGTCGCCTGCCATTGCAATGTTTGTCAAAGGTCTTGCAACACCTGCAACAATTAAAGCTACTAAAGTTGAAGCTACAACTGTTTTGTTTTCGAAGATTTCAACGATATTTTGAAATTTCTTTGATCTAAAGATTTTGTCTGTGAAAGTATTACCGAGGTTCTTAAAATCGTTAGCGGCAGCCCGGTTTATTCCTATACCCGTAAAGCTGCCGCTATATCCTCTGTTTACACTCTTTTTGTCACATAATTCCGCACTCTCTTGTCTGTATTCAAGCGCATTTGTAATCTTTCGCTTGTGTTTGACCGATGAGCCGGTGGGATAATTTTTAATTGAGTCTATGTTCATTTCGCACCACTTAAATTATTAACTGCTACACAATTATTTTAAATCAAAGAAAAAATTTTTTTGTCATATAATTACGAAAATGTTACAATTAAATGTTAAAAATACGCTTGTTCCTGACTGTTATTGAAATTCAAACTTATTTATTATAATATATACCTAAAACGAGAGGGTTGGCAGTGGGCAGCGGAACAGGTCTTGATTTAAAATTAATAGCTCAAAATTGCGGTATATTTAGTAATTTAGATTCAGGTTTAGTTATTTCAGGAATTGACGGACTGAAGGATAATTATAACTCTTCTGAACTTATTAATATATATAATTACATGTTAATCCATGCTCAAGAACCGGATGTTATTATGTATTTAATCCGATGTGTTGATATGTATCGGGATTCCTCAAGTCTTGAGTATCTTGTAGATATTTTATTATTAAAAAATGCAAATGCATCAGATAATGAAACTCGTGAAAAGTATAATAATGTTCGGGTTATGTGTGCTAAAGCTATTGCTAATCAAAAAAATACTGATGTAGTTTCTTCATTATTATATTGTTTAAATAATAAGGATGAAAATTACAGGGTTAGACTGGCATGCGCGGATGCATTAGGAAGAATTGGCGACAGGTTTGCGGTTGCACCTTTGATTGAGGTCGTAACTGATGAGGATGAAAAATCTGTTTATTTACGTGAATCAGCGGTTTCAGCTCTCGGACTTTTGGGTGATACCAGAGCAATAGACCCTCTGGTCAGTATTTTGGAAACAAAACAAGGAATTATGGATAAGTTTTCGTTTCTGAAAGAACGTGCAATTGAAGCGCTCTCAAAGATGGGATTTAACGATAATGAAAGAGTTTTCAAGGCTTTGAAAAACTCTTTATCTGATGAATCTACTCAGGTAAGAATTAATGCAATCGAAGCTTTGATGGACAGTGAACATCCGAAAGCATTTGAAACAATAAAACACTGTCTTGAAACGGATTCTGATGTTGAAGTTAAGAAAAATGCCATGATTGCTTTATATAACATGTCAGACAGAACAATCTTAGATGAAGTTATAAATTCTCCAAATTATCCGGATGCCTTGAAGGTTGAGGCTGTTTCAATTATAGAAGAATACGAAAATGATGAGGAAATTGAAGAATGACAAAATCGATTATTCTTTTATCAGGCGGGTTGGATTCTTTAGTCAGTTTAGGTTTAAAAAGAGACGAGCTTAATATTGAGCTTGGCTTAACTTTTGATTACGGGCAAAAATCAGTATCAAAAGAAATTGAAGCTTCTCGAAAAATCTGTAAATATTATAATATCGAACATAAAATTATAAAACTTGATTGGTTGAAAGCTATCACGCAAACATCACTTGTCTCAGATAAAGATGTACCTACAGGCATGGAGCTTGAGGATTCGTCAAATTCAGCAAAATCTGTCTGGGTTCCTAACCGTAACGGATTGTTTTTGAATATTGCGGGATGTTTTGCAGATTCTTACGGATATAACAATATATTAATCGGTGCAAATAAAGAAGAAGCTCAAACTTTTTCAGATAATACGCAGGATTTTATTGATTCTGTCAATCGTGAATTTGAATTTTCGGCTCAGGTCAAGCCCAAAGTCATAGCACCCTTGATAAATTGTGATAAAAATGATATAGTCATGTTAGCTTTAAAAAACAATGTTCCGTTAGAATTAACTATGAGCTGTTATCAAGACGGAGAGGGACATTGCGGGATATGTGAGTCATGCTCAAGACTTAAAGGTGCGCTTGAAGCAAATCATGACAATTATTACATAAGGGTATTATTTAACAAATAAAATGAAGACATTATTTATAGATAAAGAAATTAAATACATCGGTTCTCAGCTTTCACCGCATTGGATTTATAAAAATTTCAAAATTCAGGGGGATGCAATTGTTGCGTTTTGTGGTGAGTGCGAAGTTAAGTTAACTGAAATGGTTGATATAGAAGATGTTATTAATAATGAACCTATTTACAGTAAATATATGCTGAGTTTTATAACCGAACAGTTCAATGTTGAGCTTGTTGAAGGTGTGTTCAGGCAAAGACTTTTGATGTGCTGTATAAAAGAAGCACTTGAAAAACGCGGGTTTGTTGTTCGCCGCAGCGGTGACGATTTATTTGTGAATGACAGAAAATTATCTGTTTCTATTGCCACAAAATCAATGACATCTGTTCTTATTCATACAGGTGTAAATATACTTTCTGATGGCGCGCCGATTCCTGTTTCAGGGTTAAAAAGTGATTTAGATATTGATGATATAAAAGAGTTTGCACTTGAGGTTATGAAAAACTACAGTGAAGAACTTGAAGATATAGTTTTAGCAAGCACGAAAGTGAGGGGTGTTTAATGTTAAAAGATACTGATAAGTACGAAGCTTCATCCCATTTTTCATATAATGAATACAAAAGAAAAACAAAAAGAGGTCCTAATAAAGATGTTTTAGTTTTTGTGTCGGTGTTTATTGTCGGACTTCTTATTATACTGGGGTTTGCTAAAATATTATCACCGGATATTGACGTTTCAATTTCTGTTAATGATGAAACTACAATAAGTCAGGATGATGATAACAGCAGTGTATCATCAGCTATTGATGAGCGCTTGAGAAAGCTTAAAATGGAGGATGAAGGTAAAAAAGAAGGTGAAGAAGAAATGTTTTCACCTGAACTTGATGAAAAAGTTGTTCTTCCTCATCAAAAACGCAAGACTGTCGGTGAAATTGAAGCAGAAAAATCTGATAATAAGCAATTAACAGTAAATGATTTAAATAATGCACAAGATAGTAAACCGTCTGAACATCACGAAGCGGCGCCAAAACCTGTTCAAAAACCGGTAACGGTTTCAATGCCTGAACAAATTGTTAATGCAAAAGTTGTTGTCGGATATTATGCATCAGAAAAACAAGCCGAAGTTGCAAAAAGTATTATTCAGGATGCAGGATTAGGGGTAACTCCGCTAGTGAAAAATCTTAACGGATATTATACTTTGCAGGTTGGTTCTTATTCTTCGCGTGAAAAAGCCCAGCAGGCAGCAAATGGTTTATTAAAAAGTAATTTTCCTGCAAGGGTAATTGTTGAGTAAATAAGATATAAAAAAGGAGAGAAAGTTATGAAAAACCTAACAAAATTAGCAAAACGGGGGGGGGTAACTGCTTAAAGTTTATTTTAGGCGTTTTTGCGCTATCTCCTAAAAAAGCATTTACCTTAGCAGAGGTATTAATCACCCTGGGCATTATCGGTGTTGTTGCGGCTATTACTATTCCCGGGCTTATTACGGCTTATAGAAACCATGTCGTGGCAACCAGATTAGCAAGTTTTTATTCGAAAATTAATAATACAATGAAGCTTTCAGAAGAAGCCGAAAATGGTGAAGTCGCTACCTGGAAAACTGTACCTTCAGATGTTGAAGGGCAAAAAGAATGGGTAAGACAATATATTTCACCTTATTTAAAATGCCATGAAGATACTAAAACTTTCCCGGGATACCTTTTAATTACTATATTTGATGGAACTCAATTTTTGGTAACCGGTGTAGATTGGAGATTTTATCCTTATGGTTATAATAGAAGACGAAATAAGGTTGGAAGAGATTATTTTTATTTTGAGTTTGTACCTAACGGATGTACTAAATTTTCTGAATCTTGCAAGAAATTAAAAGGTAATTATGTTATGCCTTATATGTATAATTATGATAAATTTACGCATGATGAAATGGTGAGAAACTGCAAAGGTGAAACTTTACACGGTGTTGGCGGAGGTGCATATTGTACGGTATTGATTCAGCAAAATGGATGGAAAATTCCGAGTGATTATCCGCATAAGTTATAAATTTAAGGGCTAACATTTACCCCCTCTTGTAATTTTAGTATATTTTACATATAATTTGCGTATGAAAAATATAAAAGAAATTAAATTGAGGGATTTTGTGATTGGCGGGGATAAGTTGACTATTCTTGCCGGTCCGTGTGCTATTGAAAGCAGAGAAATTTTAGATGAAACCGCAAAAGGTTTGAAACAAATTACAAAAGAATTGGATATAAATTTTGTATTTAAATCTTCTTTTGATAAAGCTAATCGATCATCTATCACATCATTTAGAGGTCCGGGGCTTGAAAAAGGGCTTGAGATGCTTCAAGAGGTGAAAGATAAGTATGATTTACCGATAGTAACAGATATTCATACACCTGATCAGGCTGAAATTGCAGCTCAGGTTGCTGATATTATACAAATTCCTGCTTTTTTGTGCAGGCAGACAGATTTACTTGTAGCGGCAGCTAAAACAGGTAAGATTGTTAATATCAAAAAAGGCCAATTCTTAGCTCCCGAACAGATGGGAAGCCTTGTTAAAAAGGTTGAAGATGCAGGAAATTCTAATATTATGCTTACAGATAGAGGAACATCTTTCGGGTATAACAATTTAGTTGTTGATTTTCGCGGAATCCCTATTATGCAATCTTTCGGATATCCTGTTGTATTTGATGCAACACACAGTGTTCAGTTACCAGGTGCGAACGGTGTTTGCTCAGGCGGAGACAGAAGGTTTGTTCCGGTGTTAGCAAAAGCAGCTATGGCAGTCGGAGCGAATGTTTTATTCTTTGAAGTTCACCCTGATCCTGATAAAGCATTATGTGACGGGCCTAATATGGTTGCATTGAAAGATGCAAAAGAACTTTTTGCAATGTGTAAGAAATTGTTTGAGGCTGTCAGATAATGGAAATAAAAACTTTTGTTGAGGGTCCTATTGATGCTAATAATTACCTTATAATTGATGAAAAAACAAAAGACGCAGTTCTTATTGATTGTTCATCTGCTCGTCCTGAATTTATCAAGGCAGTAAAAGATTCCGGAGTAAATTTAAAGTATATTTTATTAACTCACGGACATTTTGATCATTTACTGGGTATTGATGCTTTTAAAGAAGCTTTTGGAGTAGATACTTATGTGGCAGAAGATGATTTAACTCAGGTAAAGCTTGTTCCTGATATGATGCAAATGTTTTTAGGAATGTCGCCTGCGCCGGTACCTGCAATCGTTAATTTTGTGAATGACGGAGATGAGTTTAAAATCGGGGATATAGTGATAAAAGCTATTTCTACTCCGGGACATACAAAAGGCGGAATGTGCTATCTTGTTGAAAGTAATTTATTCTCAGGGGATACACTTTTCCAGGGAAGTGTCGGAAGATGCGATTTACTTGAAGGTGATTTGAAAGCAATTGTAAAAAGTATTAAAGAAAAACTCTTTACTCTGTCTGAAGATACAAAAGTTTATCCGGGGCACGGAGCTTCAACTACAATTGGTTATGAAAAGAAATATAATGAAATTTTAAATATATAGAGGTATAAAGATGAAGGAACAATTAGAAAAAATTTATTCAAGCGCTGCAGCTGATATTGAAAAAGCAGCTACAGTAAAAGATTTGGAAGATATAAAATTTAAATATTTAAGCCGTAAAGGTGAATTTAATGAGATTAAAAAAGGCTTAAAAGACTTATCACCTGAAGATAAAAGAGTGGTTGGTTCATTGGCAAATGAAATTACACAAAAGCTTGAATCTTCAATTTCTGAAAAGTTCCGTATCTTTTATGAACAAGAATTAAATAAAAAACTGGAAAAAGAAAGAATTGATGTAACTTTACCGGGACAATATATTCCGCGCGGACATGTTCATCCGCTTACATCAACTACAAATGAAATCGTTTCTATTTTCCAGAGTTTAGGTTTTTCGGTTGCGCCTAACGAAAATTCACCGGAAGTCGAAACCGAATATTTTAACTTTGATATGTTAAATGTTCCTAAAGACCACCCTGCACGTGATATGCAGGATACTTTCTATACAAATATTGCCCAAAATGTAGTATTAAGAAGCCAAACATCAGGTGCGCAGGTTCATGTTATGGAAGACCAAAAACCTCCAATCAGGATTATTGCACCGGGTAGAGTTTACAGAAACGAAAACATAAATTCTCGTAAAAACAATTTCTTTCACCAAATAGAAGGTCTTTATGTTGATAAAGATATTACTTTTGGTGATTTAAAAGGTGTTTTGAACGAATTTATCAGAATTTATTTTGGCGCAAGTCGTCCGACACGTTTTAGAAACAGTTTTTTCCCATTCACAGAACCGTCAGCAGAAATTGATGTTCAATGTATTATGTGCGAAGGTAAAGGCTGCAGAACATGTTCCGGTACAGGCTGGTTAGAAATCTTAGGTGCAGGCATGGTTGACCCTAATGTACTTCGCGGTGTCGGCATTGATCCTGATGTATATTCAGGTTTTGCATTCGGTATGGGAGTTGAAAGACTTGCTATGCTTAAGTATGCAGTTGACGATATCAGATTGTTCTTCAATAATGATGTAAGATTCTTAGAACAGTTTAAATAAAATTACGGGCGTAGACCTTTTAAATAAAAGAGAGGATAACAATGTCAATAATTATAATGATTTTATTACTCAGTTTTTTGGTTCTGGTACACGAAGCAGGGCACTTTTTAGCTGCACGTGCATTGGGTATTAAGGTATCAAAATTCGGGTTCGGACTTCCTATCGGACCGACTTTGTGGAGTAAAAAAGTCGGTGATGTTGATGTTGTTGTTCACGCGTTTTTATTAGGCGGATATGTTTCTTTTCCTGACGATGAAAAGGATTCAAAAGAACCGGTTGCGCCGGAAGACAGATTTATGAACAAACCTGTATGGCAGAGAATGATTGTAATCTCGGCAGGTGTTATTGCAAATATTATTACAGCATTTGTATTTGTTCTTATTACAGCATTTGTCTGGGGAAAATTGCCGTCAGGTCAATATGAAGTATACATAAATAAAATTGCCGCAGGAAAAGACGCATCTGTTTGGACAAGCGGACTTCAAGCGGGAGACAGAGTTATTAATGTCAACGGTTCTGATATAAATTCAAGCTACGCTTTAACTTTATACTCAAAGAGCAGCAAACCGTATGATGGTAAAGTTGATGAAGATTTTGTTCAATCTAATCTTAAAAAAATAAAAAAACTAAACCCTTCATTAAATGATACAGATATAATTGAAGCAAAAACAGTTATTGTGCTTCCTGAAAGACAGGATGAACCGCAGATAAAAATTGAAGATGAAGTTTTAAAAGGTTATGCGCTTTATAAAGATAATCAAAAATCCTTAACCGGTGTTCAAGTCAAATTAAGAGATTTATTGAAAGATAAAACCTCTTTTGTTTCAGATGGTAAAGTTACATTATCTGATCTGGCTTATGCGATATCTGATACCCAAAGACCGTTAAATTTGAAAGTTTTAAGAGATGGTAAAGAGGTTACTTTAAAATCTATTTATCCTAATGATAAAGGTATGATTGGTGTTATGATTGAAGCTCGTGAAGTTTTAAGACCGACAAAAAGTATACCGTCAGCTATAAAAGGTACATTCAGCTATCTCTGGGAACAGACTTATATGCTTGTTTACGGTTTGTGGCAGTTGTTTACCGGTAAAATTCCTGTTAAAGATTTGCACGGAATCGTTGTTATTACAAAAATCGGCGGGGATGTTATTCAAAATAGCGGATTTTTCTCAGGATTGCTTTTAACAGCTATGATTTCGCTTGATTTAGCGTTAATTAATTTCCTTCCGATACCGGCACTTGACGGCGGACACTTTATGTTCCTTTTAATCGAAAAACTCAGAAGAAAACCGCTTGATGAAGAAACAATTAATAAGATAAGTTCAGCGTTTTTCTTATTATTGATAATATTTATGGTGCTTGTTGTGTTTAACGATGTATATGCACTTATTAAACATAAATTCTAGGGGTAAATATTGTTACCAAATGTTTCCAAGTCATCTCAATAGTTGAATCCGGCAGGGGGAAATGTTATTACCAAATATTTTAATTGTGGCGCGGCGATTTATCGCCGCGCCATTTACTTTTTGTTTGTGTTATAATCAACCTTGTATAAAGGGAGAAATAAAGAGATGTTAGATTTTATTCACACGCATGGCATGATTATTTCAGGTGCAATTCTTTTAATTGCATATATCTTTATTGCCAGCGAAAAAATTCAAAAATCCGTAGTAGCTCTTGTTGGTGCATCGTTAACAATGTTACTTGGATTAATTCCGTTACACCTTCATATTGAAGATAACGTAAAAGGTGTATTTGAATACGTTGATTTTGAAGTAATTTTCTTACTTATCGGTATGATGATTATTGTAAATATCGCAAGCCGAAGCGGCGTATTTAAATGGATGGCATTGAATCTGTTGAAAGCAACAAAAGGTCATCCGAAAACTGTTTTATTTGCACTTGCGGCATTTACTGCTATCGCGTCAGCATTTTTGGATAACGTTACAACCGTTGTGCTTATGATGCCTATTACTTTTGTTATTGCTAAAGAATTTGATACTGATCCTGTTCCATTTTTAATTACTGAAGTGTTAGCGTCAAATATCGGAGGTACAGCTACTTTAATTGGCGATCCCCCAAATATTATTATCGGAACACGTGCAGGCTTAAGCTTTATGGATTTCGTAAAAGAACTAACTCCGGTAATTGTTGTAATATTTTTAGTTGCAGTTGGTATATTAACTTTCTTATTCAGAAAAGGTTTGAAGGCAACTCCTGAAAAAATGGAACATATTGCAAATCTTGATAATTCAAAAACTATTACTGATAAAGGTTTAATGATTCGTTCAGTTGTCACTTTAGCACTTGTAATTTTAGGGTTTGTGACTCATGATATTACACATATTTCAGCATTTGTATTTGCTGTATCAGGTGCTTCATTCTTGTTGTTATTTGAAAAACCAAAAGAAATTTATCGTGATGTTGAATGGTTAACAATCTTCTTCTTTATCGGATTATTTATTATCATCGGTGGTTTTGAAGCTAACGGCGGTATTAAATTCTTAGCAGATCAATTAATTGTTCTAACTCACGGAAGTTTGAATGCCGCAACTATGATTATACTTTGGGCATCAGGTATTTTGTCAGGTATTATTGATAATATTCCATATACAGCAACAATGGCTCCGTTGATTTCTGAGCTTGTAAATCCGGCAAACCCGAATGCGATTACAGGTAATTCACATGCTTTATGGTGGGCGCTTTCATTAGGTGCTTGTCTTGGCGGAAATCTTACAATTATCGGGGCGGCTGCTAATGTTTTGGTTAGTGAAACTGCGGCTTCAAAAGGTCATAAGATTTCATTCTTACGGTTTATGAAATACGGTGCACTTGTTACGTTTATATCATTGACTATAAGTTCAGTTTATTTATACGTAAAATATTTACACTAATAAATTAAAAAGTCCTTCATTAATGAAGGGCTTTTTGTTATACGTAAAAAGTGGATTGTACAAAACTTTTGATGGCAAAAATACTATTTTAGCAGGAGAAATGGATGATTCGCAGTATGTGTTACCTGATGGAATGGTACTTCTGTTTGAATGGGACACTATGCATTTTAATGATGGTTCACACTGTTGGGTATTTATTGATATAAATGGTTATAAGAAGAAACCAAATCGTTGGGAGTCGATTTATTTACTTTTCAGGTGATTGACGGAAAGGTTTTAGCTTTTGGGGATAAAGGTACAATATGTACTAGTGGTGGAAAATCAGAAGATGTTACTGTTGAAAAATATTGTAATATAAATCAATCACACAGATTAAACGGATTAGCATGTGCTCATCTGGCAAAGTCTGATACATCTTACTTTAAGCGAGTGGTGAAATTAAAGTAAAAAAATAAAAGTGCCGGTATTTTGCCGGCACTTTCAGGTGATGGAATCAATAATTCAGTTTACTTATTATTCATTACATCCAAATGCGATAGTAACGTGTTCTCTTGGATTAACTGCAGATATTTTGTATCCGCGAGGGTCAACAAGGTAAGCAAATTCATCACCGGTAGTTTGGAATAAGCCCATTGTACCTGATAAAGCTGTTCTTGTAATATCAACCGGAGCTTTAACAGTTTCAAATATACCGTCACCCAGGTTTCTGGCTGCTGCACCAAATTGTCCCTGGAATACGTGACCAAGCATATAACCGGCATCATTTGATACGTTTTCAACAGCGTTACCTAAGTTAGTAACGATACCGCCTGCAGTTCTGCCTACTACACCAACAAGTGAACCTGCCCATGTAAATGGTAATTCAACAAGTCTTGCTACAGGGTTAACGTTTTTAGATTTGTTAACTTGAGCTTGAAGGATTTGTTTAGGTAATTTAGTTTTGCAATCACCGTTTTTGATTTCTGTAAATGCAAGTTTTAAAGCACCTTTTTCGCATCCTGAAGGTCTTATTACTTCAACAACCTGACCTGTTACAGTAGAACCGCATGGGTAAGTTACACCGTTGATTGTAATATCTTCAAGAGTATTTGCTCTGAAGTATTGTCCGGTGTGAGAAGATTTTGCTGTCAATTGGTCTATCATTGACAATTTCAATGTAGGGATTTTTACGATTTCTTCGTGTTCAATCAACGCGTTCTTCTCTACAGGACATGCCGGACAAATATTGTTTGCAGTCTTAGGGTTAGTGTCATAACCTAAAGCTACACGAACAGTCTGCATCATAGAAGCTACGTCAGCACGTGAAGCATCTTTGTTAGGTAAAATCATGTTAGGTGTTGGTGAATCTTTCAACGCGCCGTTTTCTAATGATTTAGCAACAGGGATTCTTGCCCAATCAGGGACTTTATTACCGTCAGCGTAACGGCTTAAAATTTCATCAGCTTTGCATTTGTCGATATCGCAAGTCATACCTTTTGCAATTGAAGTAAGTGCTTCAACACGAGTTACGTTAGCTTTTGGTTTGAAAGTTTTGTTAGGATAACCTGTTAATAAGTTTTCATCTACTGCTTTAGCAATAGCTGCGTTAGCCCAATTGTTTCTAGGAACATCTGTGAACATAGTTTGTCTATCCAAATCACAGTTTAAGTTGAAACCTTTAACTAACATTGTTGCAAATTCTGCACGTGAAATGTTTCTGTTTGGTTTGAACATACCATCAGGGTAACCTACTACAACATCATTTACTGCAAGTTTATCGATATCACATGCTGCCCAGTGGCTGTTTGGAACGTCCGGGAACATACATCCACCAAACGGAGCCGCAGCACCGGTAATGTTATTTTGGATTTGTTGCGGAATTTCGTATGGGATTAATGTCTTTTTTACAGCATTAATAGAATTTGCAGATTGTATGTCTATGGGACAAGAGTTGCCATCCATTTGGCATTCATTTCTATTAATCATAATGCCGTTATATTTGTTAGGGCATTCATTTAAGCAAGGCATTTGAGTAGCTGCACCTGTGATTTGACCTTCAGTAGCAACTGTAGCTCCACTGATTGCAGAAGACATTCTTCCTGCAGGGCAGCCTTTCATAGCTGTTTCAGTAGAGAAAATTGAGTTAGCAGGTTCACCTACATAGTTGTTTGAACCATAAACACCTTGAGGGTAACCGTAAACTTGTTTCATCTCAGCTCTATCCGGTTTACCTGTTTGAGGGCAAAGTGCAGTTGATGGAACTGCAGGTTTGTCGCAGCTGATTTCATCTGAACAACCACAGTCTGTTTTAACAGGACAAGGTTGTTTTTTTGCACATGGATCTTTCTTTTTGCAACCGCAATCAGTTTTAAGTTTTTTGCATTTGTTGCAAGTTGGCGCTTGAGGTGCTTCAAGCGGGCATGCAGGACCTGTAACTACAGGTAATGGCTCTGCCGGTGCCGGTTGATTGCACGGGCAAGCTGCCATTACTGAATTCAAGGAACACGTTGCTATTCCAACGGCAATCGCAGCTGCCACAGTTAGTTTTTTAATTGACATTTTTACCTCCTTGTTTGTATGAGTTTTGTTTAAAATAAACAAAAGTTTTATTTAAAAAACAAACTTATACCAGATTATGTACTTTTAGTGAAGTTTAAAACATTAGTAAAACTACTTATTCAACAGGGTAGTATTTCAACTGCTAAGTTTGTAACAATTTGTGTCAAAGTAGCAATAATCTATAGTAATGTGTTTTTATATATATGTGAAGGTCTAAGTAGTTATGTGTGAAGGTGTATATGTATAGCAAAGAATTTATGAAATTTTTGTACGGTTATCAGAAAGAAGATTTTAAGCCGAAAAACCCTGAAAAACGTGAAATACGTTTCAAAAACAATCGCGGCGGCAAGCTTGCTGAAGTTTTTGTAACCCAAACTGATAAGTAAACTCATCAATATCCCGTTTCCAAAACATGGAAACGGGTGCAGTATTGCATTATTTTAAATACGTTGTAAAATTGATATATAAATTATAATTACAATAGGATATTTATATATGAATAAAATTGAATATTTAGAGAGGGTAAAGGAATTTTTTACATCGTCAAAAGTTGTAAAATTATTCTATCTGGTTGTTTTTACAGCTTTGGTTACTGCGATTCTGGCATCTCAAAACTTCTTTTTCCAAAGTATTATTGAAAACGGAATCAGTAAGAAAGATATCATAGCTCAAAAAACTTTAACTGTAGAAGATGTAAAACGTACTGAGCAGCACAAAAGAGAGGTTGCCCAAAAAGTCGATCCTATTTTAGTTCCTGCAGAAGATGACTTTATTAAATCTAACCTTGAAACTCTTCAAAATTCAGTTTTACAAATAAGAAAAAAACATACATCTAATAGAGAAAAAATTGATGAACTTAATATATTATTTGATTTTTCAGATAATCCGAAACGTGAATTTATTGTTGATTTCTTATTAAATGTTGATGAACCGAGCTTGCGGGAAGCGTTTGATAAAGCAACTTTATCACTTGTTAATATTTTGAAACAAGGAATTACCGAAAACGATTATCAAAGAGATAATATTAAAAATCTTATAATGAATAACCTTGTTTCAAATGTCTCAAAAAGACAAATTGCTGTAATTACAGCGATGTTGGAACAGGTTATTGTACCTAATCTTGTTGTGGATGAAGCCGCTACCGAAATGGCTAAAATGAACGCGCAGGATTCTGTAAAACCTTATAAAGTTACTTTCCAAAAAGGTGAAAAAATTGTTTTTGAAGGTGAACCGGTTACAAGGTTAAAAAGAGATGCTCTAAGACAGGCAGGATATAATGTCTATGAGCTTAACTGGCAGGGAATTTTATCAATTTATATTCTTGTTCTGTTGGTAACTTTGATTTTTATCGCATATTTGAAAGTTTTTGAAAAGAAGTTTTTAGAACCGCGGTATATGTCATTAGCCGGCATGATTACAGCACTAACATGCTTAACCGCAGTTGTGCTGCCGACAGGAACCTCGCCGTATGTACTTCCGATACCAGGGGTTATTATTATTTCGGCAATTTTTTTAAGCCCGAGAGTTTCATTTTTATTATCGACATTGTTGTTGATAATTCTTACTGTAGGTATGCAGTTTGACGTTCAATTTATGATAATTTTTATAATATTATCGCTAATTGGCATGATTACTATTTCAAAAATTCATTATACAAGAAGATTTGACCTTATTAAAGTCGGGTTTAACCTTGGTGTTGCCGGTGTTTTAATCATGCTGAGTTTGTATTTTATTGATAAGTGTTTGATTGATGTAAGTAATTATTTGATTTTGAAAAATTGTGCTTATATATTTTTAAACGGAATTATAAATTCAATTATCGTACTTGGAGCATCTCCTTTATTGGAAGGTGTTTTCCATATCATAACTCCGTATGGTTTGGCTGAACTTGGCGACCATAATCAACCTTTGTTGAAGCGTTTGCAAATGGAAGCTCCGGGGACTTATCATCATAGTATGATGGTTTCAACACTTTGCGAAGCCGCAGCAGAAGCGATAGGCGCAAACCCTATTCTGGCACGTGTCGGCGCGTTTTATCATGATATCGGAAAACTTAAAAGACCGCTTTTCTTTGTTGAAAACCAATCTTATTTTAGTATTGAAAATCCTCATAATAAACTTAATCCGAGATTGAGTAAAATGGTTATTACCGCTCACCCGAAAGATGGACTTGAAATTGCAAAGAAAAACGGATTACCAAGTGTAATTTGCGATTTCATTATGCAGCACCATGGTGAAGGTATTGCAAAATATTTCTATAATCAGGCTGTACAAGAAGAAGGCGCTGAAAATGTAAAAGAAGAACAATTCCGCTATACCGGTCCAAAACCTAATACAAAAGAAACTGCAATTTTGATGATTGCTGATGCTGTAGAATCTGCAGTACGCGCGATGAAAGGTGCAACAACAGATGAAATTGAAAATATAATCGATAAGATTATTGTTGAAAGGCTGAATGATGGTCAGCTTGCAGATAGTCCGCTTACCTTGAAAGATATAAAAATTATTGCAATGACTTTTAGCAGAATCTTAAGAGGTATGCAGCACAACAGAATTAAATATCAGGAAAATATAGCAGAAGAATTTGCGAAAAATAAAATTGAAATGCCAAATAAGATTCTTGATGAAGACTTTGAGAAAAAGATTAAAGAACTTGAAGATTCTAAATTGCCAAAACCTTCAGATACTCAGGAAAATGACTGGTCAAATGACGAAAATAAAGACTTATGATAGATTATAATATTTACGTAGAAAACGAATATTCACACTGGAATATTGATACTGAAAAAATTACTAAAACAGTAGAAGAAATTTTCAAATACTATATGACGTGTCCGGAAATTTATGAAAACTGCTGTTTAAAGGATTATGAGTATGATACTGTTGCGTTTGATTTTTTATTTTGTGACAGTAATAAAACCCACCAGATAAATAAAGATTACCGCGGAAAGGATTATCCTGCCGATATTATTACGTTTGCAGTATTTGCAGATTCGCCTGAAGATGAAAGATTTGTTCTTGATTTGGAAATTAATTTAGGAGAGATTATAATAGGATTAGATAAGATAATTGAGGAAGCAGCAAAAAAAGAAATTTCAAAAGAATCAGAACTGACATTTATGATAAGCCACGGTATATTACATCTTCTGGGGTTTGATCACAGGGATGAAAAAGAATTTCAATTTGTTGTAGACCATCAAAAACAAGCACTTGGAAGTATGGGAATTAAGTATGACAAAATTTAAAAAACAAAATTTTCAAAACACATTCAGAAACGCAAGAAAAGGTATGAGATTAACCCTAAAGAGCGAACGAAATATAAGAGTACATTTTTTTGTAGCGGCGTTGGTTCTTGTTAGTGCTTGCTGTTTAAATTTTTCTATTACAAAGTTCTGTATTTTATTATTAACAATAGCGGCTGTGATTTCTGCAGAGATGTTTAACTCAGCAATCGAGTTTTCGCTTGATGCTATATTTCACAATAAATTTTCCAGAATGGTTGGAATGGCAAAAGATATTGCAGCAGGTGCAGTTATGGTTGTTACAATAACTGCTGTAATGATTGGGGTATTACTTTTTGCACCTGCAATATGTGCGGTTCTTGCAAACTAAAATAATGGAAAAGCCCTTACAATTAAGTAAGGACTTTTTATCTTTTACCGAAAATCTTTTTGTTAAACAAGAATTATTAATTGTTACTCAAAACTAAACGAAAAGCCGCTAAATTTTTGATAGATAACATAGCATGTTTATTGTGCTGTTCTTCAGAGATATTGAAAATTCTTATAATTCTTTGAATCTCAGCCAAATCTTTATATGAATTTATTCTGTACACATTTTCAATCGGGTCTGTTACTACTGACATCAATGTGTTTAATTCTTGTTCTTTCATTACCTGTTATCCTCTTTCCTATATACTCTTATATAAAGTATTTTTTTTTGAAAGAATTGCTTAATTGTGAAAGTTTGTGTTAATAATTCTTAATAATGCAGAAATCTATGCGAGATAATCGTAGGTTTGAGCCTTAACTTCTGATTGTACATTAGGGTGATGCAGGCTGTACGGACCGTCACCATAAATAAGTTTTGCAAATTCTGTTTGCTGTCGTGATTCTGTCATTGGCTGCCAGTTGAAATTCGCGGACAGTGTTCTATATATAGCAACGCCGCGCGAAGGATTTGTGTTGTTGTAGTCTTCAATTCTGCCAATCGGAGCAGTGGTATTTGAGCCGGTGTAAACGTGAACCATAATTTTCGTATATCCCTATTAATATTATAAACTATCTTGCTGAAAAATATAACCCCCTTGGGGGTAAGGGGTAAAATTCTAATCTTTTCGGTCGAGCATCCTTGCGGAGCTAAATAATATTGTTTACTTTAGGTTATGATTGGTAACATAGTACCCGGTGCGGTGAGCACCCTTGCGGAGCTGGATTGTTGAGATGACTTGGAAATAATATGTAGCAATAATGCCCCGTCCGGCCGAGGACAAAAAAAAGAGGCTTAGATTAAGCCTCTTGGAATGTAATCTTGTTTCATTCCTCGTAATAGTGAAGTGTGAAGTGTGTGCTTAAGTCTTTGTCGATTCCTCAATTTAAGCACTCCTCGTGTTTACATATTAATAAAGTTTTTTGAGTATATAAAATTGCTATATTTTTGATACTCTTCTTAATAATCCTTAATATACTGAAATTTTCCTTATGGTGATTTATACTAATAAAGAAATATATAGCATTAGGAGAATTTTATGAATATATTGATATCAAATGATGACGGGATTGCGGCAAATGGTATAAGAGTTTTGACAGAGGTTTTGTCGCAGAAACATAATGTATACGTGATAGCTCCGGATAGGGAAAGAAGTGCTGCGGGACATTCTTTGACTCTTCATACGCCATTGAGGGTAGAGGAACTTGATGAGGGTAAAAACGGTGCAAAAAGAACCTGGGTTACAACCGGAACTCCCGGGGACTGTGTGAAAATCGGGATTAATGCTATTTTATCAAAAGATGAACAGCCTGATTTTGTGATTTCGGGTATTAATCATGGGCCGAATTTAGGTGCTGATATATTGTATTCCGGAACCGTAAGTTGTGCAATGGAAGGTGCGATGCTTGGAGTACCGAGTATTGCGGTATCTTTGGCATCTATGCAGATGGATTATGAAGATTTTCAGTTCCCTGCTCGTTTTGTGGCTTCTTTATTGGATAAAATTAAAGAATTCCAGTTTCCTAAAAAATGTATTTTAAATGTTAATATCCCAAAACTTGATGCTGATGATATTGCTGGTGTTACAATTACCGAGCTTGGGCAAAGAATGTTCACAGATGCCTATGAAAAAAGGGTTGATCCGCGCGGCAAGGTTTATTACTGGATGGCAGGTGAATTGATTACAGAACCTGAAGATGCGATGACTGATATTGCCGCTGTTCGTAATAATAAAATTTCGATAACGCCTGTCACTTACGAGATGACAAGAACAGAAACAATGGATGATTTAGATAAAATTTTGTGTTCAACAGGTTCTTGTAATTGGTATTAAAATAAAAAAGGGCTTGCGCAACCGCGCA
>CASLVD010000037.1 GCA_949398305.1 uncultured Candidatus Melainabacteria bacterium
TATATCTACGCCCTGCATCATTTCAACAAGCTGGCTGATTGTACCTTCCATTGTTACGCTGTCTGAAGTTCTTTGCTGCAAAAATGCGTTAACTTTTGGCATCATTTCAATTGCAGTATCAAGTTTCGGGTTAGAGCCCGGCTGATACATACCAACATCAATAAGGTCTTTGTTTTCACGATACATTGACATAATTGTACGAAGTTTTCCGGCTGCGGCTTTATGTTCAGGTGTTGCAATTGCACTCATCAAACGGGAAATTGAACCAAGAACATCAATTGCAGGGTAATGGTTGGATTCTGCAACTTTTCTTGATAAGAAAATGTGACCGTCAACAATACCGCGGACAATGTCAACAATCGGGTCTGAAATATCGTCACCTTCCATCAAAACAGTATAAAGCGCGGTAATTGAACCTTTAGGACTGTTTCCGGCACGTTCTAAAACTTTTTGAAGCCATGAAAAAATTGATGGCGGATAACCTTTCATTGTAGGCGGTTCACCCAACGACAAACCAACTTCACGACCTGCCATTGCACAGCGTGTAACAGTATCTGTCATCAAGAAAACTTTTTTTCCCTGATCTCTAAAATATTCGCAAACAGCAGTTGCAGCTTGAAGAGCTTTTTGACGAATTAAAGGCGGCTGGTCACCTGTAGAGCAAACCAAAACTGATTTTGCCATACCTTCTTCTCCAAGTGCATCTTCGACAAACTCTTTAACTTCACGACCGCGTTCTCCAATTAGAGCAACAACGTTCACATCAGCATCTGAATTTCTTGCAATCATACCAAGAAGTGTACTTTTACCAACTCCTGAACCTGCAAAAAGCCCCAAACGCTGACCGCATCCCATTGTCATACACCCGTCAATAGCTCGAACTCCTGTTGAAAATTGTTCTGTAATAATTGGTCTTTCAAACGGTCCGGGCGGCGGACCGTCAATTGGACGCCATTGAGCGTTTGTTGTGTCTAAAGGTTTGCCGTCAATAGGATTTCCTAACGGATCGATTAATCTTCCGAGTAGAAAATCTCCGACAGGTATTGTAACAGGTCGGCGGGTTGTTGTAACCAGACTTCCCTGACCGATTCCGCTTCCGTCTAAAAGCAGTGATAACTGTGCAACTTCACCCTTGAATGCTGCAACCTCAGCAGGTTTTAGCTCACCTTGAAAGTTTTCAATATAGCAAAGGTCACCAATTTTCAAGCCGGGTAATTTAACTTCAACAGTTAACCCTAGAAGCTTTGAAACAGAACCTTTAAATGTATATAATTCGGTTTCATCAAGCTTTTTTTTAACCTGTTGTTTTAGATTTTCAATACTGCTTTTGTCGATATCTGTCATAATTTTTATTATAGCAATATTTTTATGTTAATCAATTTATTAACAAAAAACCGGATATCAAATCCGGTTTTTTAATTTAATCGTTTATTACTTCTAACAATCGTTCCCAGACTTCATCAATTGAACCATCGGCATTAATTGTTCTTAATGTTCCTTTGTTTTTGTAGTATTCAATTAACGGTGCTGTTTCATGGAAGTATGTTTCAAATCTTGCTTTTGCGATTTCTTCGGTGTCATCTTTTCTTTGAGTTAAAGCTGTACCGCATTTATCACAAATCCCTTCAACTTTTGTCGGTTTAAATTTCAAATTGTAAATTTCTCCGCAAATTGGGCATGAACGGCGATTTACGATTCTCGAAATCAAAACATCCTGATTTAAGTCAAAATAAATTGCATGAAAATCAACTTTAGTATCCCCGTTGATTTCTGAATTTATCACATCAAGCATATCAGCTTGTTCAACACTTCTAGGGTAACCGTCAAGGATATAACCGTCTTTGCAGTCATCTTGAGATAGTCTGTCTTTAATAATAGAACCTACAAGTTCAACAGGAACAAGATTACCTTTATCGATAAAGGATTTTGCGATTAAGCCGTTTGGAGTTCCTTTTGCGATTTCTGCTCTTAAAAGCGAACCTGTATCAACGTGCGGAAATCCTAAGAATTCAGCTAATTTTGTTGTCTGTGTGCCTTTTCCGCAAGCCGGCGGGCCTAAAAAAATAAATTCTTTTTTCATTATGTCACTCTTTTCTAAGTTTAAATAAGTTTTCTCATTATCAACGATGTTCATTTTGTCTCTTTCTTAACCAATACATGAAAATTGTACATCAAGCGTATTTTGATTTCAATGAGTAAAATAAATTAGCGGGCGGTGAGAGAATCTCACCGCCCGCTTCAATCTGTTTATTCAATTACTTCTTTTATTTCCGGACTTTCGTTGACGTAATTTGTCAGTTGTTTTAGTGCCGGTTTGTAAGCGTTTATTGAACTTGAACCGCCCAAGCAGCCGCCAGGACATGCCATAACCTCAATCAGGTTTCCAAATTCGCATGAACCGTTTTTGGCAAATTTTTTCAAATCTCTGATAGATTGTTTATTCAAGCCGTCTACAATATATGGCTGAGCTTTTTTATCATCATCAAGTAATGAATTTACAGCGCCTGCAACTCCGCCTGTTACTGCAAAATTTCTTGCCTGTGCTGAAGATTCTTTTCTATATGCAGTTTCATCGCATTCTGCAACTTGTATATTCATTGCAATAAACCACGCGCCAAGTTCTTCAAAATTAAGAACATAATCAATATTAGGGTTTTGCATAGCTTCGCGGCGTTTTGCAACACAAGGGCTGAAAAATACTGTTACAGCTTCAGGTGTTTCTTTTTTTATCATTTCTGCTGTGTAGTACGCAGGTGTTTTTGTTTCTGAGCGGAATGGTTTAAGTTCCGGAACATGTTTTTCAACAAGTTCGTTATAGCCTGCACAGCAGGAAGTTGTCATAAATTTGTCGCCTTTTTCCATTCTTTCGACAAATTCAGCGGCTTCGTTTTTGGTTGTAATATCAGCACCTTCTGCAACTTCCACAACATCAGAAAATCCTACAGAAAGGATTGCTTGTTTAAGTTGTTTTGGTGTACAAGGAAGCTGTCCCATAATCGCAGGAGCAAGCATTGCCACAACTTTTTTACCTTCTTTCATTGATTTTAGAATATCAATGATGTGGCTTTTTTTATGAACTGCGCCAAACGGGCAAGAGCTTACGCATTTCCCGCAAGAAATACATTTGTCAAAGTCAATGCGGGCATGACCGTCTTCGTCTTTTGCGATAGCACCGACAGGACAAGCGTTTTCACAAGGTACGATAATTTTTGCGATTGCTTGATAAGGACAAACTTGAGCGCACATTCCGCAGTTTTTACATTTAGACGGGTCAATAACAGATTTACCGTTTTCAACTTTTATTGCGCCGAATTTACAGGTTGATTCGCAAGGTCTTGCAACACATCCCTGACAAAGATCTGTTACATAAATTCTTGAAGGAACGCAGCCCTGACAAGCTGTATGAAGAACTGTCAATGGATTTTCTTCCGGTTCTGTTCTTTCAAGAGATTTTTTTGCTAAATCAGATAATAATTCACTGTCATCAGCATCTTCAATTGATAATCCTAAACCTGCAATTACTCTGTCTCTTAAAATTGCACGTTCTTTATGAATACAACATCTGAACGGAACTTCGCTTCCTTTCGGACGCATATCATAAGGGATTTTTCTTGTATTTTCTTCAAAATTATCACTTAAGTAAGCTTTAATAAGTCTTACCAGAATTTCACGTTTTAAATGTGATGTTTGTTTGGGTGTATTAATACTCATATTTCTACTTCCTTTGCTTCTAATCACTTATTAAAATTATCACATAAACATAAAATTTTTCAAAAAAAGGATTAAAATTATTTAGTCTCTTTGGAATTTTAACTAGAAATCAACAATTCTATCTTGGCTGTTGTTATCTTCGTCAATTGTAGATTGAGGCTTGCCGATAATAATCATTGTTTTAATTTTGTCTGAAAAGATATTTTTTACACCGGCAGCTTCCAAAAATTCCACGTCAGATTTAAATAAACCGTTTAAGTTTCTGTATTCAACAAGTTTTTTTGCCATAATTACGTTAATACCCGGCAGTGAAGCAATCTCTTCAGCTGTTGCAGAATTAATATCTATTTTGACAGAGACTTCAACTCCGGTATCCTGAACTTGTTGAACAGATTTAGTTTCTGCCGTATTTTCAACAGATTGTCTTGAATTAATTGCCGGAGGTTCAATATTCTCTTTTTTAGCCGGTTTGGAATCGTATGCAATAACGTTTACATACATATCCAAACTGAAATACGTTTCCAAATTATCAAAACTGCTTGTTTCATCAAACATTTTGCAAACTCTATACCAGGTTTTTGCAACTTTAATATCTTTTCTTGTTGCTGAAAACATTCTTTTTGTATTTTTTGTATTGAAGTAATTTTCCATTACAACAATTTTTTGTCCCGGTGTTAAAATAACAGAGCATTTATCATTGCGTAGAGTTGTACTATTTATAACAAATTGTTTTGGAGCAAATACATAAGCAAATTTTTCATAAATCATATCGAGAAACAGCCAGTAAAAAATTAAGCAAAAGAAAAATAACCCGCTTCCCCATGGTATGAAGAAAGTAGCAATTCCCGGATGATCTTCAATCAAAGTAAATACAACATATATTAAACAGCCTAATCCGGCACAAATAGTACTTCCGACTGTATATTTTCCATAATATCTCATAAAATAGACTCTATTATTATTTTGCTAATTGTTTATCTATTTCGTTTAGAACTTTTTCAACTGTAGCTTCTTTGATTACTTCATTATTAACTTTTACATATGGTGCTTTGGAAAACTCCCAATCAACAGAACATAAACCAAGACATGGAACGCCTGAAACATCTACTTTATTACCATATTTTGCAGGTACAATTTCAATTAATTCCTGAAGATTTGCTGAACCCATTACAAAACATGTTGTACCTAAACAAACTTTTACACTAACTTTTTTCATTTTCACCTTCCTGTTACATATACTGTACACTAACTTTTTTGAAATATTTATCCTGCAGAACAGAAGCCATTTTTTTGATTATATTTTTACGAATTTCTATTTCTATTGGTAATGCAGGATTGTAGTGAGCCTGATTCAGTTTTGCGCCTACCATAAAATTGATGCAGTCACTATCTAATAAGAATTTTATCAGCTTTCCTGCGGCATTGTCAATATCTAAATTTCCTTCTTCCAAACATTCAAGGGTTTCCGTTAATGTAAGGATTCCTTCTGTTACAAGGTCAACACCTTCCATATACGAGCAGCTCGGAAGTTTTCCGATACTGATTTCTTTATCCATTGTTATCGGAAGGTTTAATTCTCGTGAAATTAGGTTTGCTGTTGTACCGCCGCAGATTGCTTTTTTACCTTGAAATTCTTTGAACATTTTTGCGTAATCAGGATCGTTTTTCTGGTTAAACGGAGGTCCTGTAAATACTAGTGATGTTCTTGGTTCGCGGCAATATAATACGCAGGCTGAAATGTCATCTTTTGGAAGATGTTCTGTTTCGATGTTTTTTGTCTGTCTGATAATATATGCCGATAAATCAGAGCTTGAAATATCCGGTTCTTCTTTTAATTTTGCAAGAACAATGTTTATAAGACCGTCTCTGCGGAGTCCTAGTTTAAGTCTTCCGTTGCCGAGTCCGCACTGGGTAACGCCATCTGAACAAAATATTAGTCTGTCGCCCAGTTCAAGGTTGATTTTATAGCTTTTTAAACATCTGTTTTTGAAAGTTTTTGACGGAATTGTATCGTATGGCGGGTTCATAACTTCGCCGTTTTTTATCCATAAAAATTCAGGGTTGCCTTCTTCAATAATTTTTGCATGCCCTTCATCATTTACTTCGATTATTGAAAAAGTTGAATAGCTGATTTTTCTAATCTTACAGACAGGAAGTGCGTTCATAACGATTTCTGCTGCGCGGTGGATAGGAATTTCCTGTTTTTCGACAAATTTTAAAAGCATTGTAGCGGTCATACATGATAAAATATTTGCCTTTATTCCGCTGCCCAAACCGTCTGATAAAACCGCAATTAATTTTGCTTCATCAGGGTATCTTTTTGAAATAAAATAATCACCGAAAGCGTTCTGGTTATATTTTTTTACCTGATTGCAGTCTATATCAATGAACATTATTTGCTATCTCCTTCAGGTTTGTCATCGTAATCATTTGCGATAGAATTCAATAATGTTTCAGTTTCAACCATGTGTTCACCAAGCAGACAGGCGATTTCCTGAACAATTGAAATATTTTTTGAGATAACTTCTTTTGCTTTTTCAGAGATTTTTTCACGTGTTGTTTCTGTCTGGGTGACATCTGTTATGATTGCACCAACTATTTCGTTAGGTTCAATTGTGAATGCATTGATATCATAAAGTCTGTTATTTACGTTGTAGTGTTCTTTATGAAGGTCTTTTCCGGTTTTCAGAATTGTTCTGAACAGGTCGGAAAATTCTACAATTCTGTCGATAGCGGCGCCTGTAAGACCGTCAGGTCTAGCCTTGAAGATTTCATACATATCGCCCGTAAACATTTTCATAAAACTTTCGTTAGCTTCTAATATGTTCATATTGTTATCAACCATAACAATAGCGGCAGGCATGCAGCGAAGCATTGCAGCAGCTTTTCGCATTGCAATTTTTCTCATATATGAAATACACATTGAAGGCTCAGCAACCCCGTCTAAAAGTGCAACGGCAAGTTCACGGCAGGATGAATATCCGCATCCGCCGCAGTTAAGTTCATCTTCGGCGGTGTGTTTACCGATTTTTTTCAGAGTTTTTGTGATTTCTTCAAGTGAATACTTGGATTCTGTAACTTCTGCAGGTGTGTATTCGTAATTAACAACGTAATCGGTTGTTTTTGGAATATCATCTCTTTTTTTGACTTTTGTTAATACATCTGAAACAATACTTATACTTGCCTTATCGGTAGAAATACAAGGACCTGCGATACATCCGCCTTCACAGGCTAAAGCTTCTACAAATATCGGACGGTTTAATTTTTCAGGTTCTAAGTTGTTTAAAGCCTTTTCAAAAGCCGGAATCGAACAAACTTCCAATAACTGAGCTTCATCTTTTATTCCGATTTTGCGAATTGTTGTGTTCATCCCTCCATCAATCGGATATAGCGCACCTTCGTGAGCACTGTAAGGGACAAATTCAAACCTGTCGTCTTTTTGGATTTGAGAAATATCAGGAATTTGATCGTTAATCCAGATTTTTAATTCTTCAAAAGTTATTGCTAAATCGATAAGCCCGTCAGGTTCATCAGCTTCTTTTTTCTTACCGATACAAGGTCCGATAAATACAATCCCGATATCCTCTCCGTAAGTTTGTCTGAGCATTTTAGCGTGTGTTCTGGCAGGAGAGCCGATTGGTGTAATGTATTTTGAAAATTCAGGTTTGTACATTCTGATATAATCAACAATTACAGGACATGCGCTTGATATCCATAACCCGCTTTCAGTGTTGTTAAGCATTTCGGCAGTCTTGATTGAAACCTCCTGAGCGCCGAGTGCGGTTTCTGAAATATCTTTAAACCCTAAGCGCTTTAGGATTGCAATCATTTTTTGTGCTGACATTTCAAAAACTCCGCGCCATGACGGTGCAAGCGATACATAAACTTCTTTGCCGCTGTTTATAAGATTTTTAACACGTTCAAGGTCGCTTCTTACGCATTTTGCATTGGCAGGACAAACTTTAACACATGTTCCGCAGGATATACATTTTTCAGGAATAACGGATGCGTGATTGTTTTCGATTTTGATTGCCTTAACCGGACAATCTCTTACGCAGCGATAGCAGTCGTGGCATTCGTTAATTAAAGTGTAGACCGGATGTTGATTATTCATTTCTTAACCCCTGATTTTTAAATTTTACACTAAAGTTGTTTTTAAAATTTCCTGTAATTTTTCTTCATTAATTTCATTATATAAAACGTCATCAATATAAATATTTGGACCTGATGAGCATTTTTCCTGACATAACCCGCCGACAAGTTCAATTTCGGCATCAAGATTATTTTCTTTTATATAATTTTCCAAAAAATTAAGATTTTCCAGGTTTCCGCGTGCAAAGCACGAGCTTCCCATACAAACTTTTATATTATGTTTAGTCATATTTTCCTCACTTTTTACAACATTATTTTATTATATTCGTGTTCAGTTGGCAAGTGGGTGAAATGAATCCGGAAAAAGGGAAATATATTTACCCCAGGTAAACTAAAGTAACAATTTTGGTATAACAAGAACTTTTGTGCTATACTATTACTATATTTCAGTAGATTAGGGAGTATGTATATGTCAGAAAACGCACAGGACATTATTAATGATAAAGGTATGGAAGCTTTACAGGAAGCTGCAAACACACCGGTAGAAGCTATTGAAACCCATACATCAGCTGATTATAGCGCTGATAATATCAGGGTTTTGGAAGGCTTGGAAGCTGTAAGAATCAGGCCGGGTATGTATATCGGTTCAACTTCTCAAAGAGGTTTGCACCACTGTATTTATGAAATCGTTGATAACTCTATTGACGAATCTTTAGCAGGTTTTTGTACCGATATTCACGTAACAATTCACAAAGATAACAGTATTACTGTTGAAGATAACGGCCGCGGAATTCCTGTTGATATTAAACCGGACAGCGGAAAATCAGCGTTAGAAATTGTTCATACCGTGCTTCACGCAGGCGGTAAATTCGGTGACGGCGGTTATAAAGTATCCGGCGGGCTTCACGGCGTTGGGGCATCTGTTGTTAACGCGCTTTCTGAAAAATATGTTGTTGAAGTTTCACGTCAGGGCTTTGTTTGGCGTCAGGAATACATGAGAGGCGAACCTATGGCTCCTGTTGAAAAAGGAGAAGCAACTGATAAAACAGGTACTAAAACTACATGGTGGCCTGATCCTGAAATCTTTACAGAAACTACGGAAATAGATTGTGATGTTATTGCAAACCGCTTAAGAGAAATGGCTTTCCTTAATAAAGGTTTGAAAATTATTTTCTCACGCCACGATTCGGAAGAAGTTGAAACTTTCCACTACGAAGGTGGTATCGGAAGTTATGTTGAATTTTTGAACAAAAATAAAAATGTTCTTCACGAAAAACCAATCTATATTGATAAAGTTGTAGGTGACTTGCAGGTTGAAGTTGCAATGCAATACACTGAGTCCTACACAGAAAGTGTTCTGTCTTTTGCAAACAATATCAACACTCATTCAGGCGGAACTCACTTAACAGGGTTTAGAAACTCAATTACACGTGTATTAAATGATTACGCAAGAAAAAATAATATATTAAAAGATTCTGAACAAAACCTTTCAGGTGAAGATGTTCGTGAAGGTTTGACAGCAATTGTTTCTGTTAAAATTCCAAACCCTGAATTTGAAGGACAAACCAAAGAAAAATTAGGTTCTCAAGAAGCTATGGGTGCCGTTCAGGATGCTGTTCGTGATAAGTTGCAAGAATGGCTTGAATTTAACCCTAAAATTGCAAAAACAATTATAGAAAAAACACTACAAGCACAGCGCGCAAGAGAAGCAGCAAGAAAAGCAAGAGAATTGACAAGACGTAAGACTGTTCTTGAAAATTCAACACTTCCGGGTAAGCTTGCAGACTGTTCTAATCGCGAACCTGAAAAATGCGAAATTTTCCTTGTTGAGGGTGATTCTGCGGGCGGTTCTGCAAAACAAGGCAGAAACAGAATGTTTCAGGCAATTTTGCCTTTAAGAGGTAAAATCTTGAACGTTGAAAAAGCAAGACTTGATAGAATTTACGGCAATAACGAAATTCAATCTATGGTTCAGGCTTTCGGTATCAAAATCAGCCGCAACGAAGAAGAAGTTGAAATCGATAAATTAAGATATCACAAAATTATTATCATGACCGATGCGGATGTCGATGGTGCACACATCAGAACTCTGATGCTTACTTTCTTCTTCCGCTATGCAAGACCATTAATCGAAAACGGTTATGTATATATTGCTCAGCCGCCTTTATTTAAGGTTACTCAAGGCAAAACTTCCGAGTATCTGTTTAATGAACACGTTCTTGATAAAATGCTTAAAGAACGCGGTATTAAGAACTTGAGCCTATCTGATATTGATAAGAAAAATGTGAAAACAGGTGATGAATTACTTGACTTAATCAAAAATATGTCAGAATTTTATCGTTCTTACAACAACCCGATTTTGAATCTGTTCCCTGCAGTATTTTTAAGAGGGCTTGTACGTTCTGATATCAAGCTTGAAGATTTTGACAGCCAGTCAAGAATGAATGAAATTTGTGAATATTTGAATCATTATTTACTTGACCACGCGAAAAATTACAATATCGCTGAAGCTGAAAATTATAAAGTTGAAGTTAAGTACAATCCTGAAAATGCTAAATATTCATTCACATTACACCTGAATGAAGAAGAACACGTAATATTAAATCAAAATATTATAAAAAGTTCAGAGTACAAAAAGTTAAAAACTTCATACCCGCTGATTCGTGATTTCTTGATTGAAGAATCTAAAGGATTGTTGTTAGAAACTGATACAGAAAAATATGAAATTGATTCTTTTGAAAAGTTACAAAAACTTATTGATGATAGAGGTCAAAAAGGCTTGCAAATCCAACGTTTCAAAGGTTTAGGTGAAATGATGCCGCAGCAATTATGGGAAACAACAATGGATCCTGCGACAAGAACTTTATTAAAAGTTAATGTTGAAGATGCAATGCTTTGTGATCAATTGTTTGACATATTGATGGGTGATAAAGTTGAGCCTCGCCGCGATTTCATCGAAACTAATGCAGTATATGCAACAAATATAGATACCTAAGGTTAAATTAGTTTAGATGATTTTCGAGTCATCTTAACATAATACTTAAAATAATAAATGCGGAATTTGAAAACTCAAATTCCGCATTTATCTTTTATATAATCTTAAAATGGTTTTGTCTGGTTCAATTTTAGTCTTAAATCTCTAAATCTTGCAATGTCTTCCTGAGTTTTTCCTGAATCTTTGAACACTGCTTGAGATGTTGGATGTACCATTAAAACATAATCCATATGAATTTCAAGGAAATTATACCTTCTTGGTGACTGGTTGCCCACGCGAGGATAAATTTCAGCATTTGTTACTGCAAGAAATCTTCTTTCTTTATCGTTTAAAAGGTCTGTAAGTTCTCTGTTTGTGTTTGTGTATTTTGAAACGTGAACTACACCTTTAATATCATGATCTGCTGTTAATATTGTTACCTCTATTGGAACTGTATCACTGTGTTTAGCCATTTTATTTTCCTTTATCTCTTCTTTAATCCAGTATATTATATTTTTTAAAAATTGTCCAGATATTAAATTTTATCAATCTTTTTTCTGAATCTTCCGCCGTATGCTTCGTGAACATCAACAACTGATACAAAGGCTTTTGGGTCAATTTCTTTAATTATTTCAATCATTTTAGGAAGTTCAAGGCGTGAAATAACGCAATAAATTAAGTCTTTATCCTGACCGGAATATCCTCCGATACCTTTTAGGTAAGTTACACTAATATCAAGTCTTTCGATTAGTGCATTTCCTATTGTACCGGCATCATCGCTGATTATTCTTACTGATTTTGAACTGTTCAAACCTTCCATTACAATATCAATAACTTTTGATGCGATAAAGTAAGTGATGATTGAATACATAGCGCTTTCCCAACCGAAAACTTTTCCTGCAGCCATATATATAAACAAATTTATTCCCATAATAAATTCGCCGACAGAAAACCCGAATTTCTTTGACACTAGTAATGATAGGATTTCTGTGCCATCAAGTGAGGCTTCGTTCTTCAAGATAAGCCCGACACCGACACCTAATACTATACCGCCAAATACAGATGCCAGAATAACATCATTTGTTACCTTGTAGCTGTGAAAAAAATTTAATGAAAGAGCAAGTATTATGTTGGCGTATGCTGTTGAAAATACAAATAATTTTCCCATTTTTTTCCACGCAAGAAGAATAAACGGAGTGTTTAGGATTATAACAAGTAAACCGAGATTCCATTTTGTAATATGGCTTACAATCATAGAAACACCGATTACTCCGCCATCAATAACTGCATTTGGAACTAAAAATGCCTCTAACGCAAACCCTGCAATTATTGCACCAATTGTCATAAAAAATAAATTTCGGGCAAGTTTTATAATAAAATCTTTATTTGAAATTTCAGAATTTACTGCCATATTATTTCCTGTCTTTATTGATTGTGATTAGCTTTTCAAGGTTAAAAATGGATTTCTTTTCTTGTTCTTCTATATTTTTGTATCCTAAAATATTTTCTAAATCGGTTTTTAGAGTAGGAATATCGTCGTATTTTTTCAATGAACCGTCTAATGTAATCGAAACATCACCAGTTTCTTCTGAAACAACAAGACAAGCGGCATTACTGGATTCTGTCATACCGATTGCAGCTCTGTGGCGTGTTCCGTATTTCCAGCTAAGTTTCGGGTCATCTGTTAGAGGAAGTAAAACCCCTGCAGAGATGATTTTTGAACCGCTTATTACAACAGCACCATCATGAAGCGGTGTATTTACGTGAAAAATTGTAAGTAATAATTCTGTCGATACATCAGCATTTAATATTGTTCCGACATCGTGGTAAGTGTTGCTCAAGTCGTTTTGGAAAACTATTAATGCGCCTGTGTGTGATTTTGAAAGGTATTTTACAGCTTCAATGATTTCTTTTATAACATCAATGGATTTATTTGCTTCTTTATTTTTATCATTTTCAAATATTCGTTTGAAAAAGTCAATTTGTCCGAGATATCCTAAAAATCTTCTTAATTCAGGTTGGAAAATGACGATTAAACTTAATGCAACAAGGGTTACGATTGAGCGGATAAATACACCGAGAATTGTTAAATCAAGTGCTACAAGAACCTCTGATAAAATCCATAAAAATACTAAAACAACTGCACCTTTGACAAATTTTTCAGAGTGCGTATTTTTAATAAATTTTTGGTAAAAAATAATTAATGTGGCTGCGATTACGCATATTTCAAAGATATTTTTCCATCCGAAAGTATCTTTGATGTAGATATGCCAATTTCCTATGAAATTTTGTAATAACATTAATAATTCGTCAATCATTTTTTCAACCTGTCAGGGATTATATCGTGTGCAATTAAATCATCTAAAGTTTCTCTTTTTATAATAATATCGGAGTTTGAATCGTTAACAAGCACCATTGCAGGCTTTTGAACCCTGTTATAATTTGATGCCATTGAATAATTGTAAGCTCCGGTGTTATAAACACATAAAATATCGCCTTCATTAAGTTCCGGAAGTTCTATATCTTTGATAAGAATGTCACCGGATTCGCAGAAACGACCTGCAATTGTAACTTTTTGAGTTTCATTTGTGTCTTTTTTGTTCGCAACTTCAGCTGCATATTCTGCCTGATACATTGAAGGACGTGGGTTATCAGCCATACCGCCGTCAATTGCAACATATTTTGTTCCATGCGGAACTTGTTTTGAACTGCCAACAGTGTATAATGTCACGCCGGATGTTGAAATAATACTTCTTCCCGGTTCTAAAAATACTGTCGGAGCTTCAATGTTATATTTTTCAACAACTTCATTTAATTTGTTTATTATAAGTTCTGCAATTTCATAAGTTGATGGTGGAGCATCTTTTTGTGTATATTTTACGCCTAAGCCGCCACCAATATTGATTTCATTGAGCTTTAGACCGAATTTTTTCTCAATTCTTGAAATTTCTCCTGCTATAATCTCAATTTCATCAGGATAAATACTTGTTTCAAAAATTTGTGAACCGATATGAGCATGAAGCCCGTGAAGTTTTAAATTTTTATATTCGTTTTGAATAAGTTCAATTGCTTCATCAATTTGAGTAAGGTCAAAACCGAATTTTGAATCCAGATGACCTGTTTGAATGTATTCGTGTGTATGGCATTCAATACCCGGGGTAATTCTTAACAAAATGTCGGCAACTTTTCCTTTGCTTTGCGCAATTTCATTTAAAAGTGCAAGCTCAAAAAAGTTATCAGCCGAAATCCTTCCGACACCTAAATCCATTGCCAATGAAAGTTCATCATATGATTTGTTGCTTCCGTTAAATAAAACATGACTCATATCCACACCGGATTTATAAACAGTATAAATTTCGCCTCCTGATACGGTATCAAATCCAAAACCTTCTTCATCAAGAATCCTTGAAACTGCACTTGTACAAAGGGCTTTTGAAGCATACATCATATGAGTGTTAGGATATTTTTCAAATGCTTTTTTATAATCACGGCAAATTGAGCGGAGTGTTTTCTCATCAATTACATATAAAGGAGTTCCGTATTTTTCTGCCAAATCAACCAAATCACAGCCGCCAATTTCTAAATTACCCTTTTCATTGATAAGGGTTGAAACAGGTTTTAAAAACTGGTTTGTGCTTGATGTCATTAATGGCTCCTTTTAATCTAATATTAACATAATTTAAGGATATTTTATATACTTCAGATTTCGTATTTAGTATGAAAAATATTTGTCAAAATCTACATCGTCAAAACTGCATAAAAGTCTGAAAATTTCATCGTCTTCGTCCATTCTCTGAAAATTGTATTCGTTAAATTTCCAATATTTCGGGTTAATGCCTTTTACTTTTACAATATCTTTTTCTTTGAGGATGTTTAATTTTTTCTTAACTTTATCAAGTGGAATATTAACAAGCTTTGCAAGTTCGACAGCAGTTATACCATCGTCGGAATTGCATTTTTCAGGGGTCAGAAACATCAATTCCAGCCCGACTGATCTTAGAATTTTATCTTCTTCTGTTTGCTCGTAGTTATCCATACATATATGATAACTGAAATATATTCTCAAGATATCCTATGTTTGATGGAATCCTATTATTCTTCTTCGGAATCTTCGTCTTTTTTTATAGCATCAACAACCATTTTTGCCATTTCTTTAGCAATAACTTTTTGGGTATCAGCCGGACAGTTTTGAAGCATATTCATAGCTGTTCTTAAAGTTGTATCAATATCATACCATCTTCCGCGGCGGTTGTCGTCAAGTCCAGAACCTACAGCGTTAATAATATCATCAACAGCTTCAAATTTTTCATCTTCAATGTTGTGTTCGATGATGATTTTGATTAAGTTTAAAGCAACACGAATTTGGGTTTGGTCATCGGTTTCTTCTAAAGTTTTAACAGCTTCTGATAAAACAGGGTCTTTATCATACCAGCGTCTGTATTGGTTTGAATATTCTTCTTTCATACTTTATCTCCTTATTTGAGATAATTTTATCATTTTTTTGGCGAATTGGCAACTATTTGAATAAATAACAGATTCCGGGTGCTCGGCCGCACGGGGCAATGTTGCTACATATTATTTCCAAGTCATCTCAATTGTTGGTAACTATATTTACCACTGCGGAGCTGAATGATTGGTGTCGTGTTTAAATAGTTGGTGGCAGAATACCCCGTCCGGCGAGGACCTAGCCTTGTTTGAAGGTGACGCCTTTTGTGCCTTTCGGGTATTGCCAGTTGAGACATTGGCGCTCGCAGGCAATCCGGCATGCACCGCATTCAAGACAGTTTTCAAAGTTTACAATAAGCTCTTGGGTTTCTTCGTTCCATTCGTATACTTGAGCCGGGCAAATATTAACACAGCATTTTGTGATGCAAAGCTTACATTGTTCAAAATCCGGCTTGAGGTGGGACTCTGTATCCGGTGAGTACTTTAGTGTGTATAATTTTTTATCTAAGTTCATATTAAAATACTCCATAATAACTTAACGATTGCCCATATATCTTTGAATAATTCAGATATTTTTCTGTCTGTAAAAATACTTTTGATAAATTTGTGGTAATTCTCTTTTTTTGGAATTCCGTTAACAGAGGTGAACATTTCAAAAAATGCGTTAATTTTTTTCATGTAATAACAAAGGAACGCTTTTTTACGTGAATGCATAACATCCATTAGTTCACGGTATGTTTTTAAGTCTTTCAGGATGAAAGATTTCTTTAATTTTTTCTCGTAACCGGATAAAGTTTTTTTAGAAAAATCATTTTTCTCAATTGCTTCAACGGCAGTTTGAGCGGCAAGTTTTCCGCTAATCATTGCAAGGTTTGTACCTTCCCAGTGAAGATTATTTACAAGCATTGCTGCATCCCCGATTATCATAACTCCGTTATCACAAAGTTTTGGGATTTTTTTGTATCCGCCTTCTGGGATGAGGTGTGCAGAATATTCTTTTAGTGTTCCGCCTTCAATTAAAGGTGCAATTGTCGGGTGCTGTTTTAGTTTTTCAAGAATCTCATATGGTCTGTAATTGTTTTCAGCTAACTCGTTAAGGGTTATACCAAGCCCTATTGTGACAGAATCTGTATTTGTATACATAAATCCGAGTCCGAGCATGCCAAGCATTGGACCGCCAAAGATTTCTACAATCGCGCCTTCATCATCTTTTAGTTTAAATCTTTGATTAATTATTTGGTTATCAAGTTTTATAACTTCTTTTACGCTCAGGGCAACATCTTTTGTATCAATATCTTTTCTTAACCCTATTTGTTTGGCAAGAAGTGAATTAACACCGTCAGCAAGGATTACGATATCGGCGAAGTATTCTTCCAGTTCGGTTTTTACACCTATAACTTGATTTTTTTCTTTAATAAGTTCTCTTACAACTGTTTCTTCAACAATGTAAGCTCCGGCTTTTTTTGCTTCTTCAGCTGCCCAACGGTCGAATTTTGCACGAATGACTGAATAGCTGGAATTATCGTTTTTACGATAGGTTATTGTTGTTGAATCTTCTTCGCCAAGTATTGCAAAATTATGTTCGATATTGCGTCTTTCAATTGGAGCTTCTGTTTCAAAGTTCGGGAAAATTTCTTTTGTCGCTTGCGTATATATTGCACCGCCAAAAACATTTTTACTGCCTGCAAATAAACCGCGTTCAATTAAAATAACTTCTTTTCCTGCTCTTGCAAGTGTGATAGCACAAGAAATTCCGGCAGGTCCTGCACCTACAATTATAACATCTGTTTTGTTTTCCCGTTTCAACATAAAACCTCTCTATTACTTAATTATATAATAAATTTACCCTGTTGTAAAATAGTTAATTATACTAATTTTATTGTTTATTTGCCAGTTTGAACAATTGCGATTGTCTGGAAATAATTGGTAACAACATTTACCCCTTGATTGTAAAATTACGTAAAGTTTTAGCAAAAAATTCTTGCATTTTGTTTTAGTATGAATGAAAATACATTAAAAACGGATGTGTGAAATGATAGTAAATAGTGCAACAAATTTTCGAATAGATAAACAACGATACAAAAAGGAGTACATGTCTCCGAACTCCGAGACACTTGTCCCTTCTTCAAATTTCTATTCACAATATAATAATCAAGATATTAAGAGACCTTTAAAAACAAATCATTCAGATTTAAGTTTTAAAGGTCTTTCTTTAGGTTACAAGCAGATAGGAAAAACTTTCAGTGTAAGAGAGTTCCTCGAATTTTCTGATAAATATGTCGGAAAAATGGGCAGAGAGCTTTTAGAAGATATTACGGTAAGGCATAAAGATGCAGCCGCTAAACTGATTTCTGTTAACGGGGATAATATAACACTTGCTAAAAAGACAATTCCTCATCTGGCATGGGATGGAATTATTTATCCGTTCAAGATTTTACCGGGCGATTTGTTAAACGGTGTGGTTGAACTTATGGGAAAAGTTCCGGGGTTTAAGAATTGGTCAGCAAAAACTTTAGAAAGACCAATGTTTAAAAATATTCGCCAACGTTCAAAGCTTGATTCCAAAATAAGTTCTTTACAAGGGTTGATTACATACCGCGATATGAAAATTCATAACGCCAAAGAAGCTTTTGCAAAACAAGCAGGAAAAGCTTTAAATGAATTAACAGATGCTGAAATCGCAAAAATTACTCAAGAAGTTGACGCGAAAATGGGCTCAAGTATTTTCCAGAGTGAACTTAAAATGTTTGACCCAAAATCAGGTAACTATGATACTAAACACGAAAGAGCATTAAATAGATTAGTTTCAGGTTTACCGCCTGCAATTTTCCTTGCAAATGATGCTTATAACCTGTCAAGAATGATGGATGATGATCCGAATGCCGCAACTAAAGAACAAAAAATCAGATTTAAACAGGAAGTCAGCAGAATTTTGACAAGCGGATATTTAACATTGATTACAATGGGCGCTTTCCAAAAATTCATTAACCGTTCAAAAGCAGGTATTGTTCTGACAACAGGTATTACGGTTCTTGTAACGGAAATGTTTTCACGTTTATCTAACGGTAAACACATTACAAGATTAACCCCTGAACAGGCAAGAAAAGAAAATGAAGAAGCTAAAGCTCCGGAAGCTAAAATTAAACCGGTTGAAAATAAACAGGTTTCATCAACAGGTGCGCCTGCTGTGAAAAATGATAAAACAAAAGAACACCAAAAACCTTTATTATCATTTGACACCTTAATAAAAGGTTCAGCCGCAGTTTTGGGTATCGGATACAGTATTAAAGGATTCAAAAATATTCCGGCAATCAGAAAAGCCGCTTTAAAATATTTTGAAAATATGAAACTTAATAACCCTGATAAATTCGATAAATTGGGTATTAAAGAATTGAAACTTGAAAATGCTGTGAAAACTTTTGAAGACAAAGTTATTTACAGACCATTTACTCAATTATATAAACGCTTAACATCTCAGAAATTCCACGTTGAACCTGAAAAATTTGATAAGGTTGTAGAAATTTTAAGAGAATATGACGAAAAATTTGCAGCAAAATATGAACAAGTCGGTAAAGCTGCATTAAAAACTATTGATGGTAAACAAGTAATTGATTTAGGCAGTAAAGATAAGAAAATCAAACCGCTTGTAAACTTTGTTATTGCACCGTTCAAATTTATATGGAATACAATAACACTTCCATACTGGATGGTTGATGAAAAATTGATGAGTGTGTTTAGAAAAGCTAAACCGAAACCTTCAACTAAAGATATTGAAGCATTAGCAAAAAGTTTTGACAGAATTAGTATGAATGCACTTAAAAAGAATTTTAACAAAGAAAAATTCCACGATTTTCTACAGGTTAATTTCTTAAAAGCTTTCAACGAAGATTCATTATCAAGTGTTTCAAACGCTGAATTATCAAACCTTGCAAAAACAGCAGCATCAATTGCAACAATCTGGTTCTTGATGACAGATAACTACAATATGGTTATGCTAAAATCTAACGGTAACGACAAAGAAGGTGCAAATACCAAGTTTAAAGAAAGATTTGTTCAAGAAGGTTCAAGATTATTCTATCAAACATTATTGATTGACCTGTTTAACTCAACATTCAGAAATCAATACAACTCATCTTTGATGGGAATGAGCTGGATTACACTTGTCGATACAACATTAGGTGAAATGTTGACAAGATCATCAGTCGGTACAGCATTAAAACCTCATACAAGAGATGAACTGATTGCAATGGAAACTAAACAAAATAATTACACAGGTTTCTTGAAAAAATATTATAACTTTATGCAAAGATTAACCGGTAAACGTTCAATCAAGTCATACGAAGTAGCACCTAAAAATGCAGCTCCGGCAGCCGTAACTGCACAAACAACAATTCCTGCATTAGAAGTTAATAAGAATATAATCTTTCAGCAAAATAAATAAAAATTTATAAGAATCAAAAAGGCGCCGGCAAATTTTTGCC
>CASLVD010000038.1 GCA_949398305.1 uncultured Candidatus Melainabacteria bacterium
GGGGGGGGGGGGTAGAAAGCCGTACCACCAGAGGGTTTTAAGGCAATTAAGCTATAAAAAGCAAAGGAAAAATGGTTTCTCTTTAGCAGAAATGATGGTCGTACTACTTATTGTCGCAGTTGTTCTTGCCGCAACAGCACCGATGATAACAAGAAAAATATCAAGAGAACGTTCAGATAAAATATTTGATGTGCTGAATTCTGATCCTGCAAATGCAGTTGAATATGTAAAAGGCAGAAATCAGCGCATTTTTATGGACGGAAGACCTAATGGTTATGTAGGAATTCAAGAAAGTGGCAAAACAATACCAATAAACTCTGTATTATTTGGGCGTAACAGTTATACTCCTGAAGCAAATCATCTTGTTGGTATTGGTTTTAATACAACAAATAAAGGTAAAAACACTATTGTAATTGGTTACAGCACCAGTGCCAATGGTGATAGTTCAATTGCAATAGGTGATAATACGAGTGCTCACCCTGCTGGCTCAACTGCAATAGGAAGTAATGCTAAAGTTATAAATGTTAAAACTCATATTGGAAATCATATTCTGCAATCTACAAACTCTACCGCCATCGGATATAATGCTACTGTAGCAGGTGCTAAAAACGCTACAGCAATAGGATATAATGCTATAGCTAACAATTCAAATACTATTGTTCTGGGTACAGAAGATGATACTGTCTATATCCCTGGGAATTTAGTTGTAAATCACTCTGCTATAATAGGTTTAGCTGATGGATACGAAGATAATTTATATTTAAAACCTATCCATCTGGGAAGTGGACAAGAGGACCAATTGTCGTCCCGGTAGTTAATTCTTTTTGTAATGAGGTACGTGCGGTTAAAAATGGATTTAATTATGAAAGTATTAGCTTAGGACCTTATACACTTCAAGCACCAAATAATTACTCTAAACATGAAACAATATTTTGCATGCAATACAGGAAAAGTGATATCCGCTTAAAAAATGTCGGCGAATCATTCACCGGCGGACTGGAAGAATTAAATAAACTTAATTTCTATAATTTTACTTTTAAAGATGATAAAGATAAAACACCTCAAGTAGGTGTTATGGCTCAAGATTTACAAAAAGTATTTCCAAATGCTGTAAAAAAAGATCAAGACGGATGGCTTCAAATCAGATGGGATGAAATGTTCTATTCTGCAATTAATGCAATTAAAGAACTTAATAATAAGGTTATTGCAATCTCAGACAAACTGCAAGAGTTTGCTGCAGAACTTACTGACCTGAAAGCAAAAGTAGACAAACAACAAACAGAAATCAAAACTCAAGCAAAAACGCTTAATGAACAACAGCAAGAACTTGAAAAGCTTTCTGAAAAAATTAAAAAGTTAGAACACAAAAAATAAGGAAATAAATTATGAAAAAAGCTTTTACATTAAGTGAAATGTTAGTATGTATAAGTATAATGGCAGTTTTAGTTGTTTTGTTCTTATCAACAACCCATGCTAAGCCAAATTCAAACATGGTTATGTTTAGAAAAGCATATAATATTACATCAACTAATGTTTATGAAATGCTTCAATCTGCCGCATACTATGAAACAGGTATACTAAAGGATACTCAAAAAACAAGTGAAAAAGTTGAAGATGAATATCCACAAGGAATTAAAAAATTTTGCAAAATTTTTGCCAGTTTTGTAAATACTACAGGTGATATTAATTGCGGTAAAACAAAGACTAAACCAAGCTTTGTTACATTAGACGGAATCACCTGGTGGCTTCCGCCTAAAACAACACCGGGAACATTTCAAAACCCGGAAATCATTACCATTGATGTTAACGGAACAGATAACCTTCCTAATTGTAAAGAAGGAGACAATAATTGCGACAATCCTGATATCTTTGATATAGAAATTAATAGACACGGAAAAATTTCTATTCCGGGAACTATTGCTCAACAATATTTACAAAATACAAGAAAAATTTCAAAATAGAGGTATATATGAAACTAAAACCGGCTTTTACTCTTGTTGAGATTGCAATATTCTTTATGGTTGTAGCTGTTTTATTATCAATTCTTTTCACTACTATAAAACCGCAGCAAGTTATTGCTGATAAAAATGTCAAGTATAAGTATGCAGCCGCATATGAAGCATTAAATCTTGCTATTTATGATATGGGTAAAGAAGAAAACACTGATCCATTCTTAAAAATAAATAATGATCCTAAAAAAGGATTTAAAAAATTATGCACAGGATTGGCAGAATATATAAATACAAGCAGCTCAAACTGCACTACCCCTATAAACAATAATGTTGCATATATGAAGGATGAAAATTTTGATTTTAGAACAATAGAACCGAATTTAACAGCTTTAAACGGTATAAAATTTTATATTTCAAAACTAATCACAGATGATATCACACCTAACATAGACAGAAGTTATTATAATGAGGAGAATCCTGACTTTACTCTAAAATTTTACATGGTATATGCTGATTTAAACGGACAAGAAGACCAAAACAGACCACACAGTATAAAATACGATTCCAAAGGCAAAAGACATCCACATGTTTACGCTTTTGCAGTAATTCCTACAGGAGAAGCAATCCCAATGGGGATTGCAGAATACAATATTAAGTACCTGCAAACAAGAGTTGCTTATAGAGAAAATCATGCAGTTTATTATTCTCAGAATTATTCTTTGCGTCAGGCAAAGCATGCGGCATGGGACTGGTATAATCCAACAGGAAGTAATATAAAATTCCATGAAAAAATTTCATTTACTTACAATGACTATATTAAAGAAATTCTTCAAAGACATTCCTCACAATTGTACAAATTTAATCAGGAAAACCTTTTCCAGGAGACTTTTGATACAAATATGCTGAGTAAATGTAATCCGATTGAAGCTCTTACGGTTTATGACATGTGTGCAATTTCGGTTGATAATATACGATTTGGCTCTACACACTAATAAAATTCTGCCAAAAAGTCTAATATAAATAGATGAGATTTTCTGACATAAATTAAAGATGAAAAATTCACGCCCGACATGTCATGTAAATCTATATATTTATATTGGAGCTTCAAAAATGTCAGAACAAGTTTTAATGCCGATGATAGGCACAGACAGCATAGAAAATAAAGAAAGAGCAAAAGATTCATTAGAAAAAGCAAGAATTGCTCATGAAAAATATCTTATCGGTCAAAGAAACAATGACCTTCAAGAAGCTATGGAACATTATGTGGATGCGGTTAAATATGACCCAACTATCCCTGAAACATACTATCGTCTTGCAACTTTAATGTGGGAACAGGGGCAAATTAGTGTCAATACAGCAATTGAGCAGTGTAAAACCGCGATTTCACTATCTCCAAATAATAAAGATGCACATCTTTATACCGGATATTTTATGCAATTAGCGCAGGATTATCAGGCAGCCGAAAAAGAATTTAAGTCTGCAATCTCCATGAATCCGCTGACTTCCGGCCGCCCGAGAATGATCCTATCGCAATCTCTTTTGCAGAAAATCAATACCCAAAACGGTACATATAAAGACTATGTCGGATTTTTATACTACTTTTTAACAGGAAGCGTCATGCTTGCATGGGATAGACCTACCATGAAAATGTTCTATAAAAACATGACAAACGATGTTTCTATTTTTTCATACAACACAGTAGGAAAATTCTTAGAAAAATTCAAAATGTACGATTCTGCCGAAAAATTATACAAGCAAGCAATCGATAATACCGTACATTCCGAACATTTTTATAACAAAATTGGTGATCTGGCTTTAAAAAACAAGGACATTGAAACAACTGTAAACTGCTACAGAAAAGTTCTTGAAGCAAACCCGCTCAATCGTGAGATACTTGTTAAACTTGCAACAATCATGCAAACTTACTTCCCTGAAAACACAGAAGAAGCTATTGATTGTTACGAAAGACTATTAGAATTTGACATTGATACAGCTCAAATTTACTATGAACTCGGTCACTTATATATGTCAAAAGATGATAAATTAAATTCCGTAAGCGCATTTAAACTTGCAGTTGATAAAGAACCTGAAAATCCGTTTTTCAATAATTCTTTAGGATATGCTTACGCGAAAGCTGAACTTTACGATGATGCAATCGAACATTATCAAAAAGCAATTTCAATAAATCCTGATGCAGAATGGACATCAATTGTTTGTCAGGCACTTGGTTCAATTTACGCTGAACATAAAGGAAACGTAGAAGCTGCTGTATCAACTTATCAGGCAGGTATAATTCTTGATCCGAAAAATTATGATTTATACATTGCTTTAGGAGATATTTATATGGCTGATTATGATCTGGATAAAGCAATCCGTTCATATTGTGATGCAATAACCCTTAACCCTGAAGATTTTAGAGCTTATTCAAAAGTCGGTATTGCACTTTGGGAAAAGGATTATCTTGAAGAGGCTTTAGTAGCTTACCATAAAGCAGTTGAATTAAAACCTGATAATGAATTTGCACAAAATAATTTAGGTATTTTATACCTTGATGGTTTGATGAACGCTGAAGAAGCTCTGGAATACTTTGAAGAAGCAATCGCGCTAAATCCTAACTACACACTGGCATATTTTAATGCAGGCCGTGCAAGTCAGGAAATGGGCTTTACAAATGATGCCGCCCATTATTATCAGATGGCAATAGACTTAAACAGATTAACTGAAGAACTTGAAGAAGAAGATATTCAAGCCAGACTTCATAGTCTGTTTGAAATCTAAGGATATATTTATATTAATGAGGTAATGTGACGCTTAATAATCTTAAGCGTCTTTTTTTGCCTTATAAACTCCAGAATAATACTACTAATTGCACTTGAAGTACTATTAGCAGCATTAAAACTGTTAAAACCGCAGAGTGCGAAGAAAGCTCTTAAGGAACGCTAAACTCTTAGGAGCTTACCATACACTAATATTATTTAGATTTTGCATGCTTTATCAACCCTGACCGATTACAGGTTATTTATAACTACATCTGTAAATTCAGTAGTCGATAATTTCCCGCCGATATCAGCAGTTTTATTCCCGTCTGCAAGCGTTTTAAATAATGCTTTTTCTATTTTTTCAGCATAAAAATTCTCACCAATATATTTAAGCATTTCAATAGCAGACATCAAAAGAGCTGTAGGATTTGCTTTATTCTGCCCTTTAATATCAGGAGCAGAACCATGTACAGGTTCAAATACCGCACAATCAAGCCCGATATTTGCCCCCTGCGCGACACCTAAACCGCCGATTAAACCTGCTGTTAAATCTGAAACTATATCACCATACAAATTTGGTAAAACAAGAACATCAAACCTTGACGGATCTTGCACTAATTGCATACAAAGATTATCAACCAATATTTCGCGAGGGGAAATATTTGGATAATCTTTAGCAACCACCCTAAATGACTCCAGAAACAACCCGTCAGACAGTTTCATAATATTTGCCTTTGTCACACAGCAAACCTCATGCCTGTTATTTTTTACGGCATATTCAAACGCGAACCTGCAAATTCGCTCAGATGCTTTTCTGGTAATAATTTTTATACTGTGAGCTGTATCAGAATCAATCTGTTCTTCAATTCCTGCGTATAAATCTTCTGTATTTTCTCTCACTACTATTAAATCAACATTATCAAAACGAGTATTTACCCCCGGTAAATTTTTACACGGACGAAGATTAGCATACAAATCCAAATCCTTACGCAATTGAACATTTACCGACCTGAAGCCTTTCCCGATAGGTGTTGTAACCGGGGCTTTTAATGCAACTTTGTTTCGTCTTATGGAATCCAAAACCCGCTGCGGCAAAGGTGTTCCTTCTTTTTCTATAACATCAGCTCCTGCGGTTTGGATATCCCATTCAACTGTTAAACCGCTTGCTTTAATTATTTTCATAACACTTTCAGATATTTCAGGACCAATCCCGTCACCGTTTATTAAGGTTATTTTGTGCATAATAAAAACCCTCCATTTTGTAGTTTAATTATACTATAAATTGAAGGGGGTGTAAAAATTTGTAGGGGAAAAATATTTATAAGTCTAAGTTATGAAAAGGTTTTAAATGATCTTTCAACGTTTTTGTTCATTGCAGACTGAACGGATTCATATTCAGTTTGTAATGAATTATGTTCAGTATCTAAAGTTTTAATTTTATTTTCATATTTTTTATCTTTAGCGGAAATTTCATTATTTTTTCTTTGATATTCAGCTTCTGCTCTTGCTATAGCTTTATCATCATCAAGTTCTGTAAAATCTTTACAAGAGCCGTACTCGGTAGGTGTCCAGGAAATACCTTTAAGAATAACACTTAACGGTTTACTTTCATCCGGGATAAGATTTGTCGCAGCGGCATATGAAGCAACCTCAAGAGAGATTAAACCCTGCCCTAATGCATCTTGTAACCAATTTTTACTTGAAGCAAGCTTGCTGTCTAATACTGCAAAATTTGTTTCATTGCTACCTTGAGCAGATTTTTCAGAAGAAGCTCCGTTCATTCTGTACCACAAATTTGTATACCATTGAGCTTTTGTCGCATCAGAATAAGTGTATGTATCTTGAAGTGAAGTACAGCCTAAATCTTCAGCTTCTGATAAAAAGTCATCAAGAACTCTATAATATTCTGTTACGTTTTCAAAAATTTCAGGTTCAGCATTTTTAGCTTTATATTTTGCCCATTCGTCAAAATTTACACAATGTGAATAAGCTTCTTTTGCATTATTTAATATATTTAATGCTCCAGCCACATCAGTATTAACTAAACCGGAATTATATAATGAAACTTTTTCCTGATAATCTTCTAATGCTGCGTTATAAGCTTCAAATGCATTAAATTTATCGTTCCTATATACTTCATCAGAAGAAATTTCTTTACCTGAAGCGTCAGTATAAGTAGCTGTTTTAGCGGTTTCAACAGCCTGTTCCCAAGCTTCGTAATAATCTTTCAAACCGCCTTCATCACTATAAGTATTTAATTTAACTGCGCTTTCACCTAAAGCTTTTGATTTATAAACTTTTTCAATGCCGTATAATTCTAAAAACTCATCTACATTTTCAGCCAGTTTAAAGTTTTTCGCATCAGCTGAAGATACAAGCATCTGTCCGCTTGAATTTACAAGAGCATATTGATTTTTCATATCAGCATATTGATATAAAGCATTAGGAGTTAATTCTTCAGTTGTAGCATTTCCTTTTGCATCATAAGTTGTAAACATGAATTGTTTTGTATTCAATGCAGCAATATATTCACTGCTAGCCTGTTCTGATTTAATAGCAAGTCTCATTTTTGCATTAGAAATTTGTTGAGACTCATACTCGTTAGAAGTCAGTCTTGCAGTTATTGTCAACAATCTTGCCTGTGATGCTGAAATACCCATTTCTTAGAACAATCCTTTCATAACTTATTACTATTGTATTCGGCTATACTTAGGTATTTCTTTAATAAATTTCAGCAATTATTAACTTATGTAACAAGTTTTATATAAACTGAATATAAAAAGTCAATATTTTTTTATAGGAAGTTTTTATATATATGTAAGAGATAATTAAAGAAAAGTTTAAATAAAAGAGAGGATAAAAAAATGGCTACAATGCTGTTATTTTCTGACGCGGTTACAAGTGCATATAAAGATACATCAAAAGCTTTAAAAGAAGTTGATTTAAGCGATAAAAGAGTTGTGAAAAAGACCTTAACCCAAATGATGAAACAATCATTTTTCCACGGTGCAAACAGGTTCGGAACAAATTTTATTGCATAAAAAGTTCGTTGGAATTAGGAATCAAAAGGAAAGAAAATAATTTAAGGAATTAGGATATAAAAAGACCCGTAAAAACGGGTCATTTTTTTATTAATTTAAAGATTTCTCAATTCGCTTAATCAGGATAAAACACTAAAAAGCACCCGAAGGTGCTAATTTTAAAAATGGCAGGAACAACGAGGCTTATCTTGGATTTGCTCCACGCTCACAGAGTTTCGCATTGGCGGCTTTGCCGCAGTATGCTCAATCTGTTCACTATCCGGATTTGTTCGCTTATGCTCACGCCATCCGTCCGCAAATCCGCCGAACTCGCAAAAAACGGTTCTCACCACTATCATTCTGCCATTAAAAAAGAACCCATAAAGGGTTCTTTCTTAATGGCGGGAACGACGAGGCTCGAACTCGCGACCTCATGCGTGACAGGCATGCGCTCTAACCAAACTGAGCTACGCTCCCATATATTTTGGCTACATCTTTATTATATTTGCTGATTTTTTTTTTGCAAGCACAATTTTTTATTTTTTTTGTAAAAATGTCTTAATAATATATTTTATCAGGTATATTTTTATATTTTTTCGTTTATTCTAATTATATGAATACATTAGCCTCATATAATAATCCCACATTTACCGCGAGAAACCAATATATCAAAGATGCTCAATGGGTTTGTCATACAATAAACTCAAAATTTCCGCACTTTTCAACTACAAAACACATACCAACATATAAAAGATTAATAATTGAACACCCGAATTTTGTCAGAAACAGCTCAATACCGGAAACAATGAAAGAAATCCTTGAGTTAACTCAGACATTGACAGCACGCCCACTAAAACCATATCAAATCACGTCTGATAATATTAAACAAAACTCTAAGCTTCTAAATTATGTCAAACAAATTATTTCACATCTTGGTCATTCAAGAAATCAAGCGGATTATATTAACGGGGAAAAATCAATTCAAAGTCCGTTATATATGCTGGAAGATTTAAGATTAGGCAACTGCTATGAAAGTGCCAAAATTGCTGAACTTATTTTATTATTAAATAAAATAGAAAATGCTTGTATCGCAAAATTAAAAACACCTTTTAATCAAAAATTAAATCACGTTGTCTGTATTTTTAACAAAGACGGAAGCCAATTTAACGGTACAGTGAACAATTCCACTATAATTATTGATAACTGGGCAGGCAAAACTGACTTTGCCAAAAACATGTATACCCATTATAAAAATTTATTTAAAGACCACTTTTATATTCCAAAGAATTCACCAATAGAATTTGAACAAACTGAAAAGCTGTATTTATCACCGCAGCAAATTCGCGAACTTACAAAAAAATATCCGGATTTTATATTCAAAAACACAAAACGAAAATTTATGCGTGCTTAAATAAATTTAAAACAGCTTATAGCAGCCCATTTTCATCCGCAAAATTTATCATCCATTTTTCTATCTTTAAAGTCGGTGTTGTATTATTTTCCTTACAAGCCTGTTTGAACAATTCCCATAATTCTTCATTAATCATTATGCTTGTTTTTTTAGTCTTATTTCTTGTTAAATCTATTATTCTGTCAGTCTTATTACCCATATTTACCTCCTTTAAAGAGTGCCATAATTTCATCCACATATCAACCGCAAATTGACAGATAGTAAATACCATGATAATATTAGGTGTATTATATGGTATGAATAGAGGTATATATGTTAAAAGATTCAAAAAAAGCATTTACACTTGCTGAAGTCCTCACCAGACGGGGTACTCTGCCACCAGTAGCAGCTAAAGCAGGTTTTACTTTAGCAGAAGTATTAATCACCCTCGGCATAATTGGAATTGTTGCAGCTATAACAATACCGACATTAATACACGCTTACAAAGTGAAAGTAGTAGAAACCAGAGATTAATTAAAGCTAATAACTGGAAGATTCCTTCAAATTACCCACACAAGCTATAAAACAATAAAAAGCCCTAGTTATCAACCAGGGCTTATAAAATGAATTGTAAAAAATGCTTTAATCTTTGTATAAAGGTGCTAATTTCTTAGACTGTTGCGGAATTACACCTTCTTCAATTGATACATATACACGGTAATCAATTTCAGAGAAGCAATTATCTATACTTTCGATTTTCTTTAATTCTTCATCATTAATATTACCGCTTTCTATCATATCTGCGATAAATTCAAAGCGTTCAACATGTTCTCTGAATCTATCTGTAGCATAGTCTTTAGCCTGCCATGTTGTAATCAAGAAAGGCCAATCTGAACTTTGCAATAAAAGATTTTCTCTTGCCAACTGATTAAGAGCTCTATGTAAAAGCTTATCAGAAGGAATTGTTTGATATTTATCAGCAATTGAAGTTATACGTTTTTCACAAGAGTGAATAATTGGCCACATCCATTCTGTCAAATGGTTATTCCATACATAGAAGTGACCGCCCTGTCCCCATGATGATTCAGGAATTTGAATTGCTTCTGTCGGCGGATGAGCATGCAAGTATTCACCTGCTGTCATACGTTCAACCTGCGGAATATATTGGTGGAATTTTTTAATAACCTGTTTAATAAATTCAACACCTTCAAACCACCAGTGACCAAATAATTCTGTATCAAAAGATACCATAATTAAACCTTCTTTACCATTGTGAGAATTTTTATAATCATTCATCAAATGATAAAGCATTGTTGTATAGTGATCTGAATTTTCATTAATTTTGTTTAACGCAATAACAGGATCGTAAAGCATTTTATCACCTAAATCTGTTTTAGCTGAAGTAATTCTCCAATAATTCATACCTGATTTATCATCTTTTTTGTGGAATTCTCTGAAACATCCATCACCAGGATATCCGTCAGCTGCTGACCAAACCTGATAACCGGCTCTGTCATTTCTTCCCATAACAGCAACCTGCGCATCAGGAAGCCAATATGCTGAATAAGTATCATAACCGGTTGGTTCACGTTCAGGAAGCGGAATATATTCAATGTTTCCGTAAATACCAACAACCCTGCGTGTTCCAATTGAATTACCGCCTTCAATTACGTGAGATTCAGTGAAAAAATACTCAATATCATTATTTTGAAGTGTAACTTCAATAGCAGGACGCCAGTGCTTTTGACCGTCTTTACCAACGTATTCATAACCTTGACGGTAAGCACATTCTGGAAGCCAGCAACCCATTGCTTTTTTACCAAAAAATCTTTTTGTTGTATCTGAACCAACTTTAAACTGAGCGTTCAAGTTGTTATCTGTTGCAAGAAGCGGTGAAAAACCGTGAGTTGCACCTGATGTAGTAATTTCAATACAACCTAAATCCTGATATTTTTTGAATGCGCCGACTAAATCCATTCCGTATTTGTTAACGAATGAATTTTTAATATTGTTAAACCAATCGTAATAATATTTAGCCAAATATTTCAAATGCTGAGAATGCGGAACTTCAGGATCAGGATATCTGTCCAAATCTTTTGCAACACTTTCAATTCTTGAATCCAAATATTCAACAAACCCGTGTTTTAAATGTTCATCAGCAAGCTGTTCAGCAAGAATCGGAGTAATACCGACAGTTAATTTTGCCTTAATACCTTCATCATACAATTCTGAAATTGCATTTAAAAGCGGAACATATGTTTCTGCCATACATTCATAAAGGTTTTCTTCACCAAACGGCCACATCCCCGCTTTACGGTAATATGGAAGGTGACTGTGTAACATAAATACGAATTGACCTACTGCCATTTTTGCCTCCAATCTACTGAACTATACTAAATATAATTCATTTATGTATAAATTATATATACCACAAACGGGTAAAAAATATAATACTATTTAACTAGTTCTAGTGAATAAGTTTACAAATATTAACAGGAATAAAAAAACAGACCCGAAGGTCTGTTTTTAAAATTTTCATAACCAAAAATTTAAATTGCAACTGATTGAGACTTAACTTCAACTTCCATAGGAATTTCTTTAATTAGTTCAACATTTAAATTCCTTGCTTGCTCGATTTTTACCATCGGTAAAGGAGCTTGTTTGCCCGGAGTTTGAGCTAAGACCTGAGCTCCGTTGATAGCTGTCGGTGTTCCTTTTTTCGCTGCAATCATTGCAGGATCAGGGTGAGTTTTGAACTGTCTGTAATCAGCCATAATTTTTGCCACAAATCTTTTTGTTTCACTAAACGGAGGAACTGCGCGGTATTTTTTTACATTTGCAGGTCCTGCATTGTAGGCCGCTAATGCAAGTTCCATAGAACCAAACATTTTATACATAGATTTGTAATACATTATACCGCCTTTGATATTGTCATCAAGTGAATAAGGGTTTAAGCCCATTCTTCTTGCGGTAGAAGGCATCAGTTGAAAGACACCTACAGCGCCGTGAGAGCTTCTTGCTTCGTGTCTAAAACCTGATTCTGTTTTCGCAATACTTAGAGTAATTGCCGGATCTACACCCATTTCGATAGAATGTTTTACTATCGCTGCCTTCACTGTACTTACATTGGCTGCATGCACCGGCGTGAACAACATGAACACTAGTGCAATAGTGAATAGTAATAATTTTTTCAAAATGTAATCCTCTAGTTGTAAATTGAAATTCGCCAAAAACTACTTTTTTGTTCTTACTTTTTGATAAGATTTTCGTCTTTTTTGAATGTGATTATGTAACCATAATATTACAAAAATTTAAAATTTCAAGCCCCCGGGATAAGCCCGCAAAATTCCATACCCTCAAAACTCGCACTACAAGCCGGTTTTCAAAAATGTTAATTAGTGTAAAAAGTACGATAATTTTGTCAATATTCAAACAAAAATACTATTTATTTTGCTTCAAATTTTTCACGCAAATTGAAATCTTTTTCATGGGTATCATAAGAATAAATTTTATAAATTTTTCCATCTGTAGAAATTTTTATTGCATGCAGTAAATCCGTACGTAAAATTTCTGTATTTCTCAGAATATCCAGAGTTCCTTTATTCGGATGTCCAAAATAGTTTACACCGGTCGAAACCAGAGAAACTTTGTTGCCAAGATGTTCTATCATAGCATCATCAACAACTCTCGGACCGCCGTGGTGGCCGACTTTTAGTACATCAATGCTGTGCGGTACATCTTTTTTAATTTGGCTGAAAGCCAGTATCCCGCCATCGCCCATAAATAACATATCAAAATTTTTATAAGACAAAAGCGCAACTAATGAATTTTCATTACTTTCATTTTCGCCGCTGACATTTGCTCTCATAAGTTTTATTTTTAAATCTTTTTCGGAATAAATTTGTTTTGTATTTCTTACTATTTCGTATTTTTGTCCGATTTTCTTTGAGGTATCAAAAATTTTCCAGGCAGTTTTGGTTTCAACATTTGTGGAATTCAGATATAATTTCTTCACTTTTGTATTTGTAATTACATCAGGGACTCCGCCTGAGTGGTCATTATCAAAGTGAGATACAATGACTCCTTCAAGATTTTTTATTCCGCGGTCTTTCATATATTTAAGCATGATGATTTTTGCCTGTGAATTTCCACTGTCATACGGAGCTTTGCCTGTATCTATCATAAAATATTTATTTTCAGGTGTTTTTATCAAAAAAGAATCCGCATTTTGAACATCAAATGCTATAATTTCAAGTTCATGATTAACCGGTTTTATTGTCGTTTCCAACAGCAAAACAGAAACTACAAAAACTGACACAATAGCGTGCTTATATTTATCGAATTTGATAAACATCGTAACTCCCAGAAGCATTGCATAATACAAAAGAAGCTGGGTAATATTCGGGTGTGTCGTTTGAATAAGACTGTATTTCATATTTGAGAAAAAGTCAGAAATAAACACAAGTGCTGTAAGCAGATAATTTAAGAAGAAATCAAAAACCTTACAGACGATATCAGCTATCGGCGGAAATACGGCAAGAACAGAGCTTACAAATCCGCCAAAACTTATTACACTCAACATACTTACAATTGAAATATTTGCAAGAACCGAATACAAGCTGAATGTGTTAAAATAAAACATTTGAATCGGGGCAACCCAAATTTGAGCAACAATTGGAATCAATACAGGTATTTTAATCCAATCCGGTATTTTTGTAAGTTTTTGCGAAACAATATTTGCCGTAGTTAAAAGTCCCAAAGTTACAAGAAAAGATAACTGAAAGCTGACATTATTTATGTATGCAGGATTATAAATCAGCATTAAAACAGCAACCAATGATAAAAGTGACACAGAATGAGCATCTCTATCTATAAGTTTCCCGCCTAAAACAAACAACAACATAAGCGCAGCCCGAATTACAGAAGGTCCGAGTCCTGTCATAAGTGTGTATAAAATTACAACAAGCATTCCGGATAAAACTCTTGGTTTATACGGAACCCCTAAAAACTTCAAAATAACAAACCAAAATGAAAATATAAACGCAACATTCATCCCTGATGCGGCTAAAATATGCAAAAGTCCTGAATTTACAAAAGAGCTTTTTATATAATCCGGCGGAGATACAGCATCATCACCAAAAACAATTCCGCCCAGAATTTCTAAATTAGGACTCTTTAAATACTTAGAGTGAACTTTTAGAATCCTGTTTCGTGTATTATTTAAGCCTCTTAAGAATTTCCACCTTAAATCCGGATTATCTTCAAGGATTTTCACATCATTTCCTGTCACATAAAATGAAGTAAAAGTATTGAAATTCCTCAAATATGAACTGTAGTCAAACTGCGAAGGATTTGTTGATGTAAAAGGTTTTCTTAACCTGCCTGTCATCGATACTTTTTCGCCGATATTTAAATTTTCGCTGACTTTTTCAGCCTGAGTTACTGTCACAAAAGTTTTTGCATCTAATTCTTTATCACCTGCATTTTCTACCTGCATAAAGAATTTTAACTTATTATCATCTTTACCTTCCGGAATACTTACGATTCTGCCTGACAAATTTATATCTGCCGGAGCCATATGTAAAAGTTCATCATAACTTTTAATCTTACAAAATGTTAAGAAAAACCCGAAATAGAAAATAAAAGTAAAAATCAAAACTTTACGAATATCAAACAATCTTAAGTACAAAAGTACAATCATCAGAATTGTAAAAATTGCACAATAAAAAATCGCAAACCCGTAAAAACTCGCCAATATCCCGCACATGAAAATTAATGATGCAAAAAACATCACAAAATTTTTATTTTGAATAATATCCCTTAACTGTTCTTGATTTTTCATAATTCCAACACATGAATGATACCATATCAATTGTTGTTGTGCAAAACTAAAAAATATGTTATATTACATGGTGGATGGTGAGGAAGAGATTTTATGAGCAATAATGATTTCTATATAGAAGACTTTTTAAGACAGGCTGTTTCTGTAGGGGCATCAGACGCACACATTTGCGAAGGTGAAAGACCTGCAATCCGTGTATCTGGACAGATTATGAGAATCAATCTTCCGCCTCTTACAAGCGAAGACCTTGAATTTGTTATTAGAACAGTTGCTCCGACTCACTTAAAAGACCGTATCACAAGATTTTTTGATATCGACTTTTCTTACGAAATTCCGGGCTGCTCAAGATTCCGTATCAACATGAGCCGTCAATTAGGCAAAACCGCAATGGTTATCCGTGCAATTCCTTACTATATCAAAACATTTAAAGAATTATACTTACCTGAAACCTTAGAAGATTTTGCAGCATTTAACAACGGTCTTGTACTTGTTACAGGTCCTACCGGTTCAGGTAAATCCACCACTATCGCATCATTAATTGATTACATTAACGCGACAACTTCTAAACATATTGTAACAATTGAAGATCCGGTCGAATTTATTTTCTCAAATAAAAAATCCATCGTTTCACAACGTCAGCTATTAATTGATACTCCATCATTTTCTGACGGGGTTAAATACGCATTAAGACAAGACCCTGACGTTATCTTTATCGGTGAAATTCGTGACAGGGAAACAGTTGAATCAGCACTGAAAGCCGCTGAAACCGGTCACCTTGTTGTATCAACAATCCACACAAACGATTCTGTTCAAACAGTTGCCAGAATTATCAACCTGTTTGATCCGAATGAAAGACCGTTTGTACGAAGCCAGATTGCAAACACACTTCGCGGAACAATCTCACAAAAACTTGTTCCAACCGCAGAAGGCGGAACTCGTGTCCCTGCTGCCGAAATCCTTGTTGTTACACCAACCGTTAAAGATTTTATACAAAAAGACGAATTGGAACAAATTTATGAACTTGTTAAAAAAGGTTCATTCAACAACATGACAACAATGAACATGTCATTATACAGACTATATAACGAAGGTAAAATCACTCAGGAAGTTGCACTTACTTATTCTGATAATAAATCAGAACTTGAACAGCTTATGAGAGGTATTTACCACGGTACAAGCGCTCAAAAATAATAATTAAAATATAAAATGCAAAATAGCTTTGTGACAGATGCAATTAATTTAAAGTCTTACAATCTTAGCGAATCAGACAAAATTATTGTTATGTATTCAAAAGAAAAAGGACTAATCAGGGGGGTAGCAAAAGGGGTTAAAAAACCTAAAAGTAAGCTTGGTGCCCGCATGGACTTGCTTGTTGCAAATACTTTAATGCTTCACAAAGGCAGAAACCTTGATACAATTTGTCAGGCTGAAGTCGTTAATTCTTTTTATAAAACTAGACAGGATATAGATAAAATCTGTTATTCAATGTATGTAACAGAAGTTGTTCACAATTTCGGGGTTGAAGAAGACCCGTGCTCAAAAGTTATTTATGAACTTCTTTATAAAACACTTAACACGATATCTTCGGCTCAAAACAAAGTCGAAATTCTTATTGCGGTTATTAAATTCCAGCTAAAAATGATGATTGAATCAGGATTTTCAATAGAACTTGATTCATGCCTGTGCTGCCATAAAGGAATTGAAGAAGAAACAATGTATTTTGTTCCGAATCTTGGCGGAATGGTCTGTGCTGATTGCGCCTCAAGAATCCACTACAATAAAAAACAGCTTCCGTATAAACTAAGAGACTTTTTCAAACAAATGTCTATTAATGATTTTGACCAAATCAGTGAATACGAAACAAAAGCAAACGAAAAAGTCTGCACTGTAACTTTTGAAGTTTTAAAAGAATACATAACATTGAAATCTCCGAAAAAATTTAAATCAACAGAGATTTTACAAGAAATTCCCGCAGCCGTTTCCTAGCTCAAGCGGGGATTGATTTTTTTTACAGGAAATATTATCAGTTCTAAAAAGAGGATTATGGGTAAATTATGAAAAAATATGTATTACTTGCAGCGATTATAATTTGCGGAAACACCGTCTTTGCAGCCGGTGCTCAAATGTTCAAACTTGATAACGGGCAGACCGTTGTGATTCAGGAAGTTCGGAATAACCCTATTGTGACAATCGATACCTGGATTAAAACAGGTTCAATTGATGAAGATGATTCGAATAACGGGGTTGCACATTTTTTGGAACACTTGTTTTTTAAAGGAACTAAAAACCACGAACCCGGTGAATTTGATAAAATCCTAGAAACAAAAGGCGCTATTACAAATGCCGCTACAAGCAAAGATTTTACACATTACTATGTAACAATTCCGTCAAAAGATTTTGATCTTGCAATGGAGCTTCATGCCGATATGATGATGAATCCGCTTATTCCGCGTAACGAAATGGAAAAAGAGCGCAAAGTCGTTTTAGAAGAAATTAATAAAGATCTTAAATCTCCAACAAGAATTTTGCAAGAAAACTTGAACTCCATGCTCTATACTAATCACCCGTATAAAAGAAAAGTAATAGGCAGAAGTGATGTTATTGAAACAATTACACGTGATCAGGTTTTAAATTTTTATAATACTCACTATGCTCCAGCCAATATGATTACTGTTGTAATCGGAGATGTTGATACAAATTACGCCTTAGAACGGGTAAAAGAAGTTTTTAACGCAGAAAACAAAAAACAAACTAAAATAATTTACCAAAAAGAACAACCGCTTACAAAACAGCAGAAAAAAGTTGAATATATTAAAACCGAATCCGGTTATATGGTAATAGGTTTCCGCGGAACATCAATTGATGATAATGATTCTTATGCGCTTGATGTTCTTGCAACAATTTTAGGTGAAGGACGCTCATCTGTTCTTTATCAGGTTTTAAAAGAGAAAAAACGTTTAGCATTTTCAGTTGATGCCGGAAATTCAACTATGCGCGATGACGGAATATTTTATGTAAGCGCAAATTTTGAACCGGATAAGTGTAAGCAGGTTCAAAACACAATATACGAAGAAATTAAAAAGATTCAGGAAAAAGGTGTTACAGATGAACAGTTAAATCTTGCAAAAAATATTATTGAAAGAAGCACCTACTATTCCCGTGAATCAATTACAAATATTGCAACAGAAATCGGCTACACAATGGCGCTTACTAATGACATTAAATTTTACGATAACTACCTTGCAAATATTAAAAATGTCACAAAAGAACAGGTTAAAAAAGCCGCAATCAAATACTTAGGAATAAATAAAAGCGCCGTATCTATTCTTTTACCGGAAGATGCTAAAAATATTCCTGTTGCAAATATTACTCAAAATACAGGAACTGCAGAGTTTGTAAGCGAAAATAAAGAAACTCAAAAATATAAACTTTCAAATGATGCTGTATTTTTATACACTCCAAATACTTCAAATGATATTATAGCAATGAGCATATACATCAAAGGCGGTCAATTAGCTGAAAAAATACCGGGCACAGCAAACATGACGGCTTCAACCATGCTTAAAGGTACAAAAAACTATACTTCACTTGAGCTTTCACAGGTTCTTGAAGATAACGGGATTAAGATTGCCCCGTCAACAACCGCTGATACCTTCGCTATCACTGTATTAACAACAAAAGATGAGTACGATAAAACTCTTGAACTTTTAAACGAAATTGTTAATAACGCAACTTTTGATGACTTTGAAATAGAAAAAGTTAAATCTGATAAACTTAATTCAATTAAACGTAATAAAGATGTTGCACTTCAGCAGGCAGTTGAAGAATATCGCGATCTGATTTATAAAAATACACCTTACTCAATTTCAGCAAAAGTTCTTGAAAAAAATATTCCAAATATAAAACGCTCAGATATTGTCGAATATTATAATAATATATTTAACCCTGAAAATATGGTTATTTCTGTTAACGGAAATATTGATAAAGAAAAAACCATTCAGGAATTAAATAAAATTTTCACACCGAAAGCAGAAACTGCCGCGTTCAATTATCAAAACTTTAACAGTAAAATTCCATACATAACATCACCACGCACAAATACATTAAATATGAATACAGAAACCGCATGGATTCTACTCGGCTGGCAGGTTGACGGTGTATTAAAAGAAAAAGAATATGCAACACTACAGGTTATTGATTCATTACTTGGTTCAGGTATGAGTTCAAGGCTATTTAAAGACCTAAGAGAGCAAGAAGGACTTGCATATCAACTAGGTTCAGGGTATTCGCCAAACGTACTTCGCGGAAGCTTCATGCTCTACATCGGCACAAACCCTGCAACACTTGAAAAAGCAAAAAACGGTCTGTTTGAAGAAATAAAAAAATTAAAAACCGAATATGTCGGAGATAAAGAACTAAGAGACGCAAAAGAAAAACTTTTAGGAAACTATGTTATAGGACTTGAAACAAACCTTGATAAAGCTTCCAATACCGGATGGTACGAAGCTTCAACCCGCGGATACGAGTTCAAAGATAAATACGAAAAACTCATCAATAGCGTAACTGATGCTGATATTATTGAAGTTGCAAACAAATACTTTACAAATAATTACATATTATCAATAGTTACAAAAGACTAGGAAATCATTTCTAATAAAAAAATGGCGGTTTTGAAAATTCAAAACCGCCATTTTTTACACTTTACCCATACTCTTTAAAAATCTGTA
>CASLVD010000039.1 GCA_949398305.1 uncultured Candidatus Melainabacteria bacterium
AGAAATAAAGGTATTAATATTATTGAAAATGTTTCAAATATTACAGTTTTTTCTGATTTTCCTATAGGTATAGCAATACTGCCGGAAACGAATGTGCCATTATGCTGTATAAAACCAATTAGTTGTAGACCACTAACTCCTTTGACAAGGACATTTCAATTAGAAATAAGCAAGAAGCCTATTATTTATATAGGAAATGACACTAAGCTAAAAATATTATTTGCAGAATGTGTTGATAAAAATGATATTATCAGAAATAAATGCAATTCCTTCAGCGAAATTTTAATACATTCTTTTTCTGATAGTAATTTCGAGTTTATTTATAAAGAAATAACCTCCGTTAATGAGCTTAAAACTTTTATAAAAGCAAATATAGAAGCAAAAATTCTAATTATATCTGCGCATGGATTCTATGATACTGCAAATTCAAATATGTCGGGGCTAATAATAGGTAAAGACGACCATTGGCTAGGGCTTGATAATGATATTAATATGCCACCTATTGTAATATTAAGTGCTTGTCATACTTCACCCCGTGGACGAGGGGCCTTTGTTGTAGGAGATATGATGTTACGAGCTGGTGCAATTGCGGTACTAACAACGTTAATTCCTGTAAATGTTATGCGAAATGCCACTTTACTTGTACGATTATTTACATATATCAGAGAAGCCCAGAAAAAATTTAATAATTTAAATTCTTTAGACCAGATATGGCAGCATGTAATTGCAACGAATGCTTTACACGAAATAATTGCAGGATCAAAAAATATAGAAATATGGGCTAATACAAAAGATAAAGAAGGGAAAACTCCACAGGAACGTTTCAAAATGGAACGCTCTGTAGGTAAATTGGATTTTAACAATATATATAACGATACAGAAAAAATATTAATTCAAATGGCAAAAGAAGATGGTATTGGTGAAAAGATGGAAAATTATCTAAAATCCCAAGGTTATTTCCCTGAATCAATTTTCTATCAATGGCTTGGTTCACCTGAAAATATATTTGTATATAACCCTCATTATATTAAAGCGATGAAAGAGTTTGAAACATATAATCAATCTCCATCTCATAGTTAATTGCATCTTGTTCTGTATGTTAATTTACAAGAGAAATATAATTGGGAAAATAAAAGAGTTATTGTCATATTTAACCAATAACTCTTTTTGTATAAATTAGAGATGTCCACTATTGAATTACTTGAATGTAGTAACAATTGTTTGCATAAGGGGATAAATTGCTTTTTGAAGTTCATAATTCAAAAGATTTTCATAATTTTTTAGCGGCAACGTTATTGTAACATCTTGTGAAAGTGCTTTTTGGGCAAGTTTTTTACCATTATTATATGTTTCTACTCCGGCATATATTGCATATGTATTTGTTTGGGTAAACCCTTTTACTTTATGTTTTTTCAAAGATATTTTGTATACTGGTCTTATTGTTAAGTTGGAATTGTTTTTTGGAATTTTTAGCTCTTTTTTGAACATCGCAGAATTATTTATCATTGAAACTTTATTAGAAATAATAGTATTATCTAATGCTAAAGGTTTTTTAAACCCGGAACCGATAATTGGTAATATAAATTTGTCTAAATTTCTTATTTCAATTTCGTTACCATCTATTGCCATGTTTTCTGTTGAAATTTGATAGAAATTAGAGCCGTTTGGCGAAACTATTATTGTAGATTTTGCAATATTTGATTTTGATGGTTTATCAGCATTGTCAAGATATGGAAAATCAAATTGACACTTTGCTAAACCTTTAGAAACCTCTATAACGTTATATTTATACATTGGAATTAAATATTCACTATTATTAGTTTTAATTTTTTTGTAAAGTGTAATAGCGTTTCCTTCTCTTAAATTTTCGGACTTATCTTCTAATGTTATTTCATCTTTATTTACTTCTTTTATTTTGAACTCAAAATCTTTGAAATTTATTTGTTCATTGATTTTTTCAGAAAGTTTACCGATTAAATTTTTTGATAAAATTTCGACCCTGTCTGTGTCAGACGCACCGTATTGACTATCGCTGGCTCTACCGTCGGAAGTTTCGTCTGTACATTGTGAAAATACTATTTTCCCTGATTTATCAAAAATAGTACCGCAAGCCATCATTTGAAAATATTCATTTTTTAAACCTGCTCTATTTAATGTTATGCTTGTTTTAATTGGTTTTGTAAACGTAAAATACAAGAAATAATCCGGTAAATTTCGCTGAAACTGTTCCATTTCAACTGATGTCAGATTATTTAGTTTAAATACAGTACTACGCATTGTATTAAATGTTGGGTTGACTGTAACTAAGTTTATTTTTGAATCCTCACCAAGACTTGTCGATAACAAATCATAGATTGATTCATTAGCAACATCATTTATCAATAAAACTTTTGGTTTCTTTATTTGATTAACACCGCCATTATTTGATTGTTTTATAAATGTAGTGTTTGGTGCAATATCATAACCAAACTCATTTTTTCCTATAGAATATCCGGTGGTTGAATATATGATTGATAATTGGTTTGAATTTTCATCAAATAATTCGTCATCTTCTGCAATTCCTGATTCTGTTCCTTTGTTTAATATAAATAAATTTTTATAGTTGTCGATTACTTTAACAGGAATTTCAAACGGATGAAATTTTTCTTTTGATACTATAATTAAACCATCAATTGCTTTATTGTAGTTTTCTGTATAAATATTACTTATCGTTTGAAAATCATCATTTGAGGTTGCCCCATATATTGTTTTAGAGTTTGAGTAAATTGTTTCACCTGTAATAATATTGACAAAACTCAGGCTCATTGTTAACGGCAAATAAATGATATCACCATTTGGTTTTTTATCAACATATTTTGATACTCTTGGAATACTGATATAACTTACAAGTGTTTTATATTTATTTAAGTCATTGATTTCATCTATAGAATTTACAAAATTATTTTTGTATTCTTTGATAAATTTAGCAATGAACATATCTTTAGTTGTTTTATTTTCATAAAAGTTTTTAAATTCATCACTTGTAGCACCATTAGATAAGAATATTCCTTTAACAGGATATGTTTTTATTGCATTTGATTCGCTTCCATAAGAGAAAGGGGGGCATAGAATAAATGCCCCCAATAAAAAAATTATTAGTTTTTTCATAAGTTTTCATGTCCTTTAAGTGGTTCAAAAATAATTTGCCCACGATTAATTGTATAATTATAATTATTGAATTTCGCAGAGGTTTCAACTAATTGCATAAATATAGTGTCGCCAACAGGTTCTGAACCGCTATAATTAACGGTATATTCCAGTTTAACATTATCAGATGATTTTAGTGCTACATGTTGAATTCCATCAACGGTTTTTAGGGCTTTAGTAATATTAACTCTCTCGATTGGTAAGAAGTTTCCTTTAACTTCCAATGTGTATTCTGTACCATACATTGTGCGATCTTTATAATCATCCTGAATTTGTTTTGCTAACTCATTACCAAGTCCTGGTCCAAGTTTTGCAGCAACTGCCCGACGTGCAGTATCTGCGGTATCACCAATAGCTGAAGCTTGAAATGTTCCACTGGCTATAACTTTTCCATCTTGAGTTGAGTAAATTACCATATTTACATGTCCGCTGCTTGCTCTCATTCCTGTGCTGGCATCAACCCCATTATCTGTAATGTACGAATTACCGATTGCAAAGAAATCTGCTTTGGCTTCATCTTGTGCATATTTAACATATTTTACCAATTCTTCTGAGTTAGATAATTGGTCTGAAGATATCGGTTTAGCTTTAAAATACTTGCTTTTAAACATTGAATTATTAATTACTGTAATCCCTGAATTCTTAAATGCTTTTTCTAATTCAGGTAAGGTTAGATTACTGTTTTGAGCTACAGGATTTTTCGGTGCATATTCTTTTATGTTTTGGAAAAATTCGCTTTGATTTTTTGAATAATCTACATAGTTACCGTAATTTGCACTAGTTGAACTGCTATCAGAAGATTTTCCGTAGCCTGCTCCGTACCAATTACCATAACCAGCAGAACTATTAGATTTACTTGAATCTTTATAAGATGCTTTTACGGTTTCTTTATCTTTCTCATTATATTTGTAATCATATGTTGTAACTTCTTTGGTTAAAACATTGGTATGCATATCACTTGGTGTAGTAAAAAACTCATCCATTACAATAAGGATATTTTGAGCTTTGACATCATGCGTGTGTAATGCAATTCCCAAATTTGAAATTCTTTTTCTAAAAGCTGTTTCATCCACTGTCATAATTACGTTTGAAACATAATTGTTATCAATAACTTCGCCTTTGTAAGATTTATTTATAGCAAAAACGTCTACTTGAGAATATATATCATTTAATTTCGCCACAACTTGTGGATTTTTAATAGCATCTGCTCCTAAAATGTCATTAATCAAATTATCAATAGCATTTTTATCAGCTCTTTCTCTTGCCACTGTTACAACGGCGGTTCTAACAGTGCCGGATAATCGTTTGTCTTCTTTTTTTCTTTTTTCAGCTTGCCGGCTGGCTTCTTTAATTTGTTGTGCATGCATAAATTCTGTTTTCGCATTGTTAGCTTTGCCGTGCATATAAATATTTTCTTGCGTTCTTGTTGCTTCAATATCATAACCGGTTAGAGGTGCAATTCCGCGTCCTTGCGTGGTTACTTCAAGAGCCGATGCATTTATAAAAAAAGAATTTATAACAAACCCTATTCCTAAAATACTTGATAAAATCTTTCTCATACCTTCTCCTTAATTAAAAAGAGCAATATAAGAAATATATTGCTCTTTTCTGTTACAATTTAATTATTTTTTCAATAGGCTTACAGGTTTTATTTTGCTTGTGGAAGCTGTAGTCGGAGCTTCTATTGTAATACCAACAGCTTTGTTGATTTTTTTTATTTGGCTGATAGATTTTGTTAAATCACCTGCACTTGCTTTTACTAAAGATGCAGTATCTTTTAACGCCCCAACTTCAAATACTAGTGGAGCAGCAATCAGTGGATTTCTTGAAATATTAAATCCAAGTTTTGTACAAGCAAGAGCTACACTTGTATAAGATGCGGCTCCATCCATAACAGTTTGTACAGCATCAGTATATTCTTTTTTCTGAGCCGGAGTCATTTTATCAAAACGTTCTTTTAAACTACCATCAGCCAAAGATGTTTCAATCATTTCTTTTCCTAATTTACCACCTTCAGCTTTTATTTCTGCAGCAGATAAATCTTTATTATTTTGTATTGATTTCAATGAATCCAACTGTTCTTTTGTATAAAGAATATTTGCTAACTTAGAACTTGCTCCTTTTACAGAATGGTCAATATCTTCAAGTTGTTTATTAATACTGCCGACAACACCAGTTTCAGGATAAATAACTCTTTCATTTTCCGGAATTGTTACTACAACTTCGTTTAGTTTGTTTGCTTTATTTACAGCTTTTCTAACAGTAGCGTTTGTACCTAAATTCTTTTTAACACCAAGAATCATACCTGCAGCATTTTTTAATTCATCTTTTGCAGAAATTGCACTAACATTACCGTCAACAATTGCTTTTAATGGTGCAGTAATTTCGTTTGATACATTTTTATATCTATTGTCAGCAATTTGAATTTTTTGTACTGCATCATAATATGCTTTTCTTTGAGCGTCATTATAATCAGCGTAGGTTTGGACAAATGTTTCATCACTAAGTGTTGCGGCTAGAGCTTCATTAAGTTTCACATCTTGTTCCTCACCTGATAAACCTTTAATTTCCGTAATTTGTTCAGATGTTAAAATAACATTAGCCAATTCTAGTCTTGCTGCCTTATCATAAGATTTTACAGCTTCTAATTTTTTTGATTGTTCTGCTAATTTAGCTTGATATTCTTTTTGATATTTTTCATTAGTAGCAGATTTTGCAGATGAATTTGATGTTGCTGTAGGTACAACTTTTAATCCTGCAACCCCCGGAGCCTTAAGTTCAATAGCATTTGCTGTAGAAATTCCGATAAGTACCATTGTAGATGCAATACAGCTTGTGATTAATAACTTTTTCATAATCTTTCTCCTTTTAAATAACTATTTTAGTTATATATAATTACTAATTTAAAAAGTAATATATGTGATTACAATAAACTTAAAACAAAATAAAACTATAGTCAATATATATGACTATAGTTTTTGAAATTCGCCACCTTTGATAATTTTATTTAAGGTCAAAAATCTCTGCGAGCTTATTCCATTCCTTGCAATTCAAAACTTCATCTTTTACTTCTTTTCGAATTTTCTTTTCAAAGTATTCGTTGCCAAAATAATGCGTATTATGTAATTCATCATACAATCTATAAAAACCTTCTCCGAGAAGTTGAGTTAAATCGTTAACTACAACAACTGAGAGCATCGGTAATCCAAGTTGATGACAAATTCTTGAAATTAAACCAATACGGTGAGGTAATACTGTATGTGGATTGACTTCTACATTATGCTTTTTTAAAATTGCATCTGATAATTCACCATAAGATATTTTCAACTCCCCGATTGAAACTTTTTCAAGTAAATACTCTACTATAAATCTATGCTCATCCGTAATTTTTTCTAAAAGTTCACTATCTACCATTTTAATTTCCTTTTCTTTAGTTTATTTTGTTTCATCAGTTCATCTTTGAGTTATTAAATTCATTACTTTTAAAATAAGTCTATCCATGTGATTATTATACGGGGTAAACCACTACAGTCAATACATGTAACTACTTAGGATATAACCGTTATGTGTAATGTTCAGAACTTATTATAAGTAGTTTATTTTATAAAAAGGTAACAGGTGTATTGATATGGAACTGGACAAAAAATACATAGCACAAATTCTTCAAAATGCCCGTAAAAAGAAAGGTCTAAAACAAGCTCAACTGGCTGAAATGATTGGTATCAGCGAAAAACATTTGAGTAAAATTGAAACCGGTAAAAATTATCCGGCTTTAGATAACTTTTTAAAAATGGTGGAAATTCTCAACCTGTCATTAAAAGACTTCGGACTCAATATTACCGACGAAATTTCACTGAAAAAACAATATTTGCAAAAAATTATTAATACTTCCTCTGAAAAACAACTAACAATATACTGTGATATGATTGATGCGATACAAAAACATCTTTAATACTTCAGATTACATAATTTTTCAACAGTCAAATCGGCATCTTGTGTTCCTGTAAAAATTTGTTCAATTAATTTGGGAGGTAAAAATCTCAGTTTTCTTAACCTTCGAGCATTCCGAGTTTGAAGCTCTGCTGTAGTTTTACCTTCAAGTATCAATTTATTATAATAAAACCCTTTAATAATTGCATTTACAAGCGTTTGATTGTAATTCCCACCTAATCCCATAAGCATCGTATTACCTTTTTGTGAACACTGGGTTATTTTTATATTAAATTTAAGGCTTATATTTTCATCTTTCGAAAAGCTAGTTTCTGATGTGATTAATTCGTAAAGTTTATTTTTTGATAGTAAAAGTTCCGTACAATTATTATCAATAATTACTTTTGAGAGAATATTTCGCATAGAATCTCTATTGAATTCAAAATTTTGCAGGTTTGTTAAAAGCTTTGCTTGTATGTTTAAGGGTTTGTTTGCAATAATTTTTTGCATAGATTTTGTATTATGGATAAAGGTATTTAATTCATTAAAAATAAAATCTTCAATTCGTTTTGCGGGAATTCTTGTAATGCATTGAGTTTTGTCATATTTTCCTTGCTTAATTCCTTGATTAATATAATAGTTGTAAATTTTGCCACTCCGTCCTGTACTTCTTGAGGGACTGAAGTAGTTACCTTTATCATCAAATATTTTCCCTTGCAACAAGGCATTTGATGATTTACGTTTTGTTGTAGGAGTACAGATACTATTTGCTTGTAAAAGTTTTTGTACTTGATTAAAGATTTCTGTTGATATTATAGCATCATGTTTACCTTCGTAAATGTTATTATCTTTGGTGATTTTTCCGATGTAAACCTTATTTGAAAGCAGGTGGTACAAATTTCCTTTTGAAAATTTTTTGTCAGATCTTGTATGAACTTCGTTTTCATCAAGGTAGAATTTTAATTTTGCAACAGATTTAAGTTCTAAATATTTTCCAAAAATTGTTTGGATTTTCCACGATTGTTCTGTATCTTCGACTAAAGCCCCATTATCTTTTTTATATCCTAAAGGAGTAGCTCCTGTTATCCACAATCCTTTTTTAGCAGAAGCTGCAAACTTATCCCGAATTCTTTCACCTGTGACTTCTCGTTCAAACTGAGCAAAAGAAAGTAAAATATTCAATGTTAATCGTCCCATTGAGGTTGTAGTGTTGAAATGTTGAGTTATTGAAACAAAGGATGTAGAATGACTGTCAAAGACTTCAACAATTTTTGAAAAATCCATTAGGCTTCGTGTTAACCTATCAACTTTATAAACTACTACTATATCAACTTTATCTTGTTTAATATCCTGTAAAAGTTGTTGAAATGCCGGTCTATTTAATGTTCCACCGGAAAAACCACCATCATCATAATGTTTTGGAATTATTTTCCAACCTTCATGAACTTGAGATTTTATATATGCTTCGCATGATTCTCGTTGAGCATCTAACGAATTAAAATTTTGTTCAAGTCCTTCTTCGTTGGATTTTCTTGTATAAATTGCACACCTTATTATTTTGTTCATGTTATTTTACTCCAAAAAATTTTTTACCGTTACAGTGAGTGCCAGTTATCTTATTGGCAACAGTTGATAAGCTTCTATAAACCTTGTTTTCATATAAATATCCCTTTGCAAGGACAGTAATGGTATAAGTTTTGCCTTGATATTCTCTCAAAAGTACTGTACCATCTATGATTGATTGGTTTACCTTTTGAACAAAGTTTTGTTTTTCGTACTGAGCAACTAAGTTTTCAATCTGTGCTTCAATAGTTTTAGATAATCCACCGTATTTGGTGGTCCAGATTTTGATTTTTAAACTCGTTTTTTCTTGTAATTTCATCGTATTTACATCTATCGCTCTGATTTTGCAAAATCTCAAGTCCTTTAGACACAAAATTTATCATTTTTCTTTAAGAAAATAATTTATTTTTTCTCACAAGAAAATTTTTTATTAAAAAGTGAAAAAATTTTTTTAAAGGAGAGAAAATTGAAAAATTTAAAAGAAATGACAATTTTGTTTGTAAATCCAAACGGTTTAAACTGTTCCAGACTCAAAAAGTATTCAGGTAAAGAAGTTGAAAGGGTTGCAAAGGTACTCAACCGATTTGGTTTCCAATGTCCGGTTGTTATTGACAAAGAATTCAATGTCGTTGTGGGTGATATGTTGGTTCTTGCAGCACAAAAATTAGAACTGACTAAGATTCCGATTGTAGAGATTCAGGATTTGACAGAAAAAGAAATCCGAGGTTTTACAATTGCAATTAACAAAATCTTAGATATGGGTGAAATTGACTTGACAACCCTAAGATTAGAGGTTCAAGATCTGATTGGAGATGTCGATTTAAGGATATCACCAGAAGAGTTGGGCTTTACGACTATAGAGTTGGATAATCTATTGTTTGACTGTAGTTTAAATGCTGAATACCTTGAATCAAACTCAGAAACTAATGAAAATTTACCAGAAAATGTACCTGCAATTGTAAAAACAGGCGACTTAGTCAAACTGGGCAGACACTTATTATACTGTGGTGATGCTCTTGATTGTGAAAGCTATAAAATTTTGTTAGGTTCAAAAAAAGCTGACATTGTAATAACAGACCCGCCTTATAATGTTAAAATTGCAGATAACGTGACAAAACAAAAACATCATGAAGAATTTGCAAATGCATCTGGAGAAATGACAGAGGCTGAGTTTACACAGTTCCTTGGTAAAAGTTTTAAAAATCTGAAAAATTTCTCATCGGATAATTCAATTCATTATATATTTATGGACTGGAGACATATCGGTGAGGTATTATCAGCAAGCAAAAATATTTATCCAAAACTTCTGAATTTGTGTGTTTGGAACAAATTAAACGGAGGGATGGGTAGTTTTTATAGGTCTCAGCACGAATTTTGTTTTGTTTATCAAGCAGGAACTGGGAAACATAAAAATAACATTGAGCTAGGCAAAAATGGTAGAAACCGCACTAATGTTTGGGATTATAAAGGAATGAACACCAGTACAAGACAAGCAAATAAGTTGAGAAAACTTCACCCCACTGTTAAACCAAGTGCAATGCTTGGAGATATTTTACTTGATGCATCTGAATATGGAGACACTGTACTGGATTGCTTTGGAGGTAGCGGTTCAACCTTGATTGCCGCTGAACAATGTGGTCGTCAAGCCCGGTTGATTGAACTTTCTCCGCATTACTGTGATGTCATTATTACACGCTGGGAAGAGTTAACCAGTAAAAAACATGAAATTATTAATAAGAAGGAGAATATAAATGGCTAAAAATCCAAAGAAAAAATCGAAAAAATCAGATTACGAAACTGGTTATAAAAAACCACCAAAAGAACACCAATTTAAACCAGGACAATCTGGCAACCCAAAAGGACGCCCTAAAAAAATTACAAGTCTAAAAGAAGCACTTCAGATTTCATTGAATGCTGAAATATCTACAAAAACAGAGACTGGTGAAATCAAAAAAATAACTTGTGCTGAAGCTCTTGCTAAAAGAAGTATTGTTGATGCTATTTCAAAAGATGGTCCAACAAGACGAATGTTTTTTAGGAATGATATTTTTAATCTAATCTCAAAAGAACCTGAACTTGAGTATGATGAAGATGAAACAGAATTATTACGAGTTGAAAAAGAATATGGCAAACTTTTGAAACAGTGGGCTAAACTCTCTCCAAAATTGCAGAAATGTATGCGGAAAATATTTACAGCTGCCTTGATGGATTTGAGTAATGGTAATCAATGGGAATAATCTTAACAATGTTAAAGAGCCGGAAATAATTTCCGGCTCTTGTTCTTCTTTTCTATGTTATTAATTAAATTTGTTTTTGATAATTGTGGCAAGAATTTATTACTGATTGTTTGCAGAAAAATTTTGGCATATAAGTATCATAAGGCATACTTTAAATAAATTATCATTGATAAAAGTTGTGTCAAAAGATTTGGAAATTCAACAATTTTGATGATAAATGTTTTAACGATAATATCATAAGGCAATAAATAATAAATTTAATGAAGTTGGAAGCATACAAATTATTACAAAAAGAGAATTATTATAAACCATCCAGGCTTATTGCAGTTGGCGACATTCACGGTGATGTTTTTAAATTAAACTGTTTGTTGGAACAAATAAATCCGACTAAAAATGACACCTTAGTTTTTCTTGGAGATTATATTGATAGGGGAGAAAATTCAAAGGAAGTTGTTAAACGACTATTAATGCTTTCACAAAACACAAAATGTATTTTTCTGAAAGGTAATCATGAAAACATGCTTCAGAATATAATAAAAATTAAATCAAAAGAAGCTTATGCCCATTGGTATTTATCAGAAGGAGATAAAACACTTAATAGTTATGGAAAATTTGAAGAAATTCTAAAATTACATGGTGATTTTTTCAAGAATTTGCAAGATTATTATCTGACGGATGATTATTTGTTTGTACATGCAGGAATCCGTAGAGGTAAAGATTTAAACCAACAAACATTGGAAGATTTCTTGTGGATACGAGATGATTTTATTTATAAGCCTCACGGCTTAAAACAAAAAATAATTTTTGGTCATACGCCGTTTGATAATCCTTATGTTGATGTTGATAAAATTGGAATTGATACCGGGTGCGGGTATGATGACGGATATTTAACAGCAATTATTTGTGGCGAAGAAAATTTTATTACAAGCGAGTGAAATAGTTAAATTTTTAAAAGGAATATCTTATGAATGAAAAAATATTTTCTCAAGAATTAATATTAATTTTAATATTTATATTTAAAGTATTAAAATTTTCTCATTTTAATGATATTATTTTTTTATGAATTATATGAATATACCTCCATATTTATTAGATCAGATTAAACGAGGTCAAGTTGTTTTATGTTTAGGCTCAGGTGCTAATTATGGAGCTCGTAATAGTAAAGGACATGAAATTCCAATTGGTAATAAGCTTGGTCAATTACTAGATGAAAAGTTTTTAGGTGGTAAATATCAAAATAACTCATTAGATGATATAGCATTATTTGCAATTACTAATTCTGACGCTAGGTCTGTTCAAGAATATATAAAAGAAATTTTTGAAGATTACAATTCGCCTACTTATCACAGCCTTTTACCGACATTTCGCTGGCATTCAATTGTAACAACTAACTATGATACATTAATAGAGAATATATATCGAAATACAAAAAATAGGACTCAAAATTTAGTACCTTTCATTGATGATAATGATAGGATAATTGAATCTTTAAAAGATTCTAATTCTATAAAATATATTAAATTACATGGTTGTATTACAAGATATACCGACGTTGGTTGCCCATTAATTTTAACAAAAGACCAATATATAAATTGTAAAATTGGTCGAAAACGATTATATAATATGTTTAAAGATGATGCTAGTGAGTATCCTGTTATTTTTATAGGACAAAGCTTGAGTGATATAGATTTAAGATCCTTAATTGGGGAATTAAATAATGACCTTAAATCTTCACCACATAGATATTTAATTATACCAGATGTAGATGAATTACAAATAAAGGCATTTGAAAAAAGTTTAAATGTTACAGTGCTACCTGGAACTTTTGAAGACTTTTTATGTACTTTAGATAGTAATATTCCTGCAGCTTTTAGAAGTCTTGAATTTAAAGAAAATCCTAATGATAAAGATATACCTGTATTTAAATTTTTTAAGAATGTTGATCAAGAAATAAGTCCTTCATTAAAAAATTTTCTAACAAATGAAGTTACCATTGTACACAATAATATGAAATATGAAGCAGTCAATCCTATAAAATTTTATAAAGGATTGGATTTGGGCTGGTCTCCAATAATTCAAAATTTAGATTCAAAAAGAAATTTAGTTGATGATATAATTCTAGAAAATTTCATTTATGATGATATAACTCCAAATACAAAACTTCAAATAATGCTTATAAAATCACATGCAGGAGCTGGAAAAAGTGTATTGTTAAAACGTTTAGCTTGGGACGCAGCTAATGAATATTCAAAATTATGTATTTTTATAAATGATTATGCAGATATTGATGTTATGGCTTTAAAAGAACTTTTATCATATTGTTATAAAAAAGTTTATTTATTTATTGATAATGCATCCAGATGTATAACTGATTTAACAAAAATTGTAAAATCATTAGGGAAAGAATCTTGCAAGTTATCAATTATAATGTCAGAAAGAACGAATGTTTGGAATGTTTCATATGAAGATAGATTTCAATTACCTTTACAAACTTATGAATTAAAATATTTAGATTATAAAGAAGCCGGATATTTATTAGACAAATTATCTGAAAATAATTCACTTGGTATGTTAAAAAATTATTCTAGAGAAGAACAATTAAAAAAATTGTTAAACAATTATGGAAAACAATTATTAGTAACATTATACGAAGTGACCAATGGTAAAAAATTTGAAGATATAATAAAGGATGAGTATAATAATATATCCCCTATTCTGGCACAACAAATGTATAAAACCGTTTGTTTATTAAATCGCTTAAATTACCCAGTCAGAGCAGGTATAATAACAACAATATATGGAGTTAATTTTAGTGAATTTGAAAAGAAATTCTTTAAACCATTAGAAGAAGTAATTATTGCAAAACAAAATAAATATGATAAAGATTGGTATTATGAAGCTCGACATCCATATATTGCAGATATGGTGTTTAAACTTATTCTATCAAATGAAGAAGATCGTTATGATTTTTATATAAAGGCATTAAAGCCTTTGAATACTCTGTATGATACAGACAAAAAACTTTTTAGAAAACTTATAAACGCTAATAAATTATTTGAAATATTTGAAAATGAAGAACTAATATCACAAATATATGATTCAGTTAAAGATGCTTATGAAGATACTTCATACTTATATCAGCAAAAAGCAATATTTGAACTACATAGAAATGAACGAAATATATTTAAAGCAAAGTCATATTTAAAATATGCTGAAGAATTGTCGCCTCGAGATAAATCCATACAACACTCAAAAGCAGAATTATTAATTACTTTAGCTTCTGAAGCCCATAATGTTGTAGAGTCCGATAAATTGCTTTCTGATGCGTATAATATCGTTAATAATATTTTAATTGATGATAAAAATAATAGATATTGGTATTCAACATTAGTAAAAATAGAATTAACAAGATTAAAATTTTATATTTTACATAATGAATCAGACTTAACAGAGCCTGTTATACAAGAAATAATAAGTAAAGTTGAACAAAATTTATATACTGGTCTTCAATTATTTCCAAATGATGAATATTTACTTAAATATGAATCAGAGTTAGCTGAGATTTTAGAAGATTCTCAAAGATTATTTGAAGCGTTAAAAAAGGTATTTGCAATAAATCCAAGAAATTCATTTATAGCTATAAGACTAGTAAAATATTTAAAATATAAACAACTATATGAAGAAGCATTAAATATTATAGATAAGGCAATTGAAGCAAACCATTCTGATTGCAAATTACATTATATAAAAGCTTTGTTATTATTTGAATTTGATGAAGAAAAATATAGAGAAACTATAATAAATCATTTATCAAAATCGATTATTGACAATACAGCTAATATTTCTGCTCAAATTTTGTATGGAAGAGAATTATTTATTAATAATGATTATCCTGAAGCACTGCAAATATTTGACAAATTGGGAAATTCTTATGAATATGCTGATGAAAATGTAAAAAATAAATTATTATTCCCTATTGATAAATTATATTCTGGAGTAGTTGTAAGTAAAGATTATACTTATTGTTTTATAGAAGTAAATGAATTATCTAATAAACAAATATTTGCATACCACAAAAATAGTACTGAAAATAATTGGAATAATATACAAACTAGAGATTTTGTGAATTTTAATATCGCATTCACAATGCGTGGACCTAGTGCAACTAACATTATCATTAGCCGTTAGAATAACTAAAAACATTAAAAATATGAACATAATATTAAATGCTCTTAATTTGATTAAGTAAACCTTTCCCTGTTAATTCCTTGTAATTTCGCTGTTTTAATATAAAGAAATTCGCTAATATGCTGTCTAGACAAGATTTTTCGGTTATTTAAAATTTTTGAGACAGGTGCTTTACATACTTTAAACACCATTTTTTAGTCCACAAAAGAGCAATAAGACCATTTTGAAAGCGTTGAAAGCCCGCTGTTAGCAGACTTTTTAAAGCAAAAATCAAGCAGAGAATTTATTTTATCAAAATTCTCTGCTTTTTAATGCTTATTTTTATTGAAATTCTCTCTTCACCAGAGACCTAGTCCAAAGTGAAATTTTTTAGTATAATAATTATTATTTACAAAATATAATATTGAGGTTATATGTCCAGAATTCGTACCTGTGGTTCATTTAAAATACAATTGATTAAAAAATCTAGAGAATCTGCATTATCAGCAGTACAAATATTTAATAATCCTAATATTTTATTCAAATCTGAAACATATATTGTATTGATGATAATAGCTTGGACATATTTGTTACATGCATATTTTAAAGATAAAAAAATAGATTACAGATATATTGATAAAAATAAATCAACTGGAAAAAGAAAATTTTATCAAGTTAGAGATGCGATTATCTATATTGGGATTTATCAAAATGTTTAAATTTTGAACAATGTCCATTAAGTAACGATTGTAAGAATAATTTAAGATTTTTAATTGGTTTGAGAAATAAAATTGAACATAAAATGGCTGGCGAACTAGATGATGCTTTAAGTGCAAGATTTCAAGCTTGTTGTTTAAATTATAATAAATATATAACTGAAATATTTGGAGACAAATATGCAATTGATAAATATTTATCGTTTTCTTTACAATTTTCAAAACTAAATAAAGAACAAAGAGAACTAATTGAAGATTATAAATTACCAGAAACAATTGAAACATATATTAAAACTTTTGATGCTGGTTTAACTGAAGAAGAATTTAATAGTGAAGAATATGCAACAAGATATTTATTTGTACCCAAAACTGCAAATAGACCTGGTCAAGCTGACAGAGTTATTGAATTTGTTAAAGAAGATTCAGAATTAGCTGTGGGTTTAAATAAAGAATATGTTTTAATTAAAGAAGCTGAAAAAACAAAATATCTAGCTGGACAAATTGTAAAATTAATGAAAGAAAAAGGGTTTTTAAAATTTAGTATGCATAAACATACAGAATTATGGAAAGAATATGATGCAAAAAATCCTAAGTATAATTATGGAGGATTAGTTGCCGGAAAACATTGGTATTGGTATAAAAAATGGCTAGATTTTGTGGAGAATCATTGTAACGAAAATACTGAAATTTATTGTTAGAATTTAATTTTTTCTATCAACTTTTGTAAACTCAATTCTTGTGGCTGAGTTCCGGTTAGAATTTGTTCGGTTAGTTGAGGCGAAATGTATTTTAAATTCATAATGTTGCGGATGTATTTAGAATCCTTTAAACCTTCTTCTGTTTGCAAATCTTCAATAGTTTTACCCGATTGAATTTGCTTGTGATAATAAAAACTTTTTACTATCGCATTTACAAGATATGGATTCGGCTCTGGAGTATCATATTCTTTAGCATTCAAAATTAAAATATTATCATTTCTTGAGAGCTGTGTGATTTTTATATTTTTTGAAATTACAATAGGAGTCAGTTCCTCATTTTTATCCGGAACAACAATTTCTTGATTATTTGCCAAAGCATTCAAAACTTTCTTTATTGATGTTTCATTATATGTTATTTCAATCAAATTTTTTGAAACCATGATTTTATGAATAATTGCTCTTATAAGTTTGGGCTCTGAATAATCTTGGATATCTTGCGCTATATAAATCAATTTGTTTTGCTTGCTAATTTTGTATTCCGAGACAATTTTTTGAATTTGTTTTTTATCCTGTAAAAATTCTTTCGTTGTTTCAATTACAAATTTCTCGACTTCACCTGCGGGAATTTTTGAAACCGAACCTGTTTCTTCATTGTTTTTCAAAGCCCTGCTTATATAGTAACGATATCTTCTGCCATGACTATTGCTATGACTCGGTGTCATTTTATTTCCCAAATCGTCATAAATTAAGCCTGCAAGAAGTGAATTTGAAGAAGATTTAACCCCGCAAGTTTTATCAACTTTATTTTCATACAATAACTTTTGCACTTTCTCAAAAAAATCATCACAAATAATAGCTTCATGCTCTCCATCATAAACTTTATCTTTATGCGTAATTTTGCCGATATAAACCCTATTAGAAAGCAAATGATACAATTGACCTTTTGAAAAATATTTATCGGTTTTTGTCTTGATTTCGTTCTCTTTCAGATAGTGCATCAACTTTGGTACACTTTTTAATTCAAGATATTTGTCAAAAAGCATTTGAACTTTTTGAGCATCCTCATTATGAACAACAAGTTTTTTATCTTCTTTTAAATAACCAAGCGGAACTTTGCCACCCATCCACATTCCTTTTTTCTTGGAAGCAGCGATTTTATCCCGAATTCTTTCGCCTGTAACCTCTCTTTCAAACTGTGCAAAGGATAAGAGGATATTCAATGTCAGCCTACCCATTGAAGTTGTGGTATTAAACTGTTGAGTTATAGATACAAAAGAAGTTTCATGCCTGTCAAATACATCAATAATCTTTGAAAAATCCATCAATGAACGGGTTAAACGGTCAACTTTATAAACAACAACTATATCAATTTTATCGTTTTCTATATCTTTTAAAAGTTCTTTAAAGGCAGGTCGTTCCATTGTTCCACCAGAATACCCGCCATCATTGTATTGTTTATCTAACAAAACCCACCCTTCATGCATTTGGGATTTTATGTAAGCCTCACAGGCTTCACGCTGTGCATCAAGTGAATTAAAATCTTGTTCCAGCCCTTCTTCTGATGATTTGCGGGTGTATATGGCACAACGCACTTTCTTTTTATCCATTTGCAACTCCAAAAAACTTTTTACCATTCCAATGTGTGCCGGTTATTACATTTGCAACAGCGGAAAGGGTTTTGTATAATTTACCATTAAAAATAAACCCTCCATTGACTGCGATAACTTCATATTTTTCACCTTTAAACTCACGAATAAATTTAGTACCGATAGTTACCTCAAATTTTTTGATTTTCTTGGTATCTATGGTTTTTGTTTCTGAATAGTGTTCGACAAGTTTATCTAATCTTTTTTGAAGTTCGCCTGATAATTTTCTGTATTTATAATACCATTCTATCTCTTTGATTAAGAATGACTTAGTATAACCTTTTGGTGCAGGTATTTTAAAGATTTCTTGCCATTTTGATTGTAATTCCTTTGTTGTTAGTGTTTTTAAGTTATCCATACTTACATTAATCGCTCTTGTCGCAAGCGAAATCAAGTCTAAATGCAAAAAAGACACAGAAATTATCATTTTAAAGATAGCCGTTTATTTAATACTTGTTTTGCAGCAGGCGACAATTCTAATTCTTTTAAACGCTTTGGGCTTATTCTTCTGTCCATAGCCTTTAAAATATCGGCTAATCCGGCATTATCCTGATATTTTATTAATTCCTGCCTTGGCAAATCAAGGTATTTAATTATTGATTGAATGGGAAACTCTATGCACTCATTTGTTTTATTACTCCATCCGTGAATAAAGCCTTGGTCAATATTTTGATTTGTATTTTTAGGAAATGCCCAAATAATCTCATTATCAAGTTTTATTTGAAAAAATCTTACTGTAATTTCACTCCATTGAGTCTTTTTGCTTAAAGGAATGTAAATGAAGGACAAATTAAGGCTTGGGTGTATAATGTTTTCAAGTCTTTTTCTTAATTTATACCAATGATGTTCTGACATAATATGCCTCCGTTATTTATTTTTACATATAAGTATGTCATTTTAAGTCGTATTGCATTCAAACTCTGATTTAAATAATAGTCAAGGTTAAAAATATGGGACAAAGTGATTTTTACCTTGCCCCATATCCTTAAATTATTTATCTTCTACAATATACTCTTTTGGAATATTACTGGTTCTATCAATACCATTAAGTATGTCTAGTAATTGGGTTAATTGTGACTGAATTATATATCCGGGAACATCAGGTCCTTCGTTTTTAGGTTTTAGACGAGTTTCTAATTCATGCTG